>CAZMCT010000021.1:7574-38210 GCA_964564785.1 uncultured Planctomycetales bacterium | reverse complement strand
CGGGTCGCACTTCCAGTTCCCCGCCTCCGGCAGACCCGCCCGCGCCAGCTCGAACCGCAGCGCCGGCGGGCCGGAAATCTCGGGCCGCTCCGGCGGCAGGGTTTCCGGCCCCGGCTTAGAGCGCTGCTTGGCCGTACCCTCGCGACGTTTCTCGCCGCTGCCGGCCTGGCCGTCATCGGGGCGCTTGGGCTGTAAACCGTCCCGATGGCTGCTTGCGCAGCCGGACGACACCAACGGCAGCGCGGCGAACAGGAACACGATGAGAAACGGGGGGGTCGGCCTCATTTCGGTATTGCCCCTTCTGCCAGGAGCCATTCGCCGTCGACGAGGGTCCACCGCTCGAGGATTGGGACTTCCTGCGGCGGCAGCTTCGTCAGGCTCGGGTCGCAGGACTTGAGGTGATACACCATGCGGGCCTGCCCGCGCTCCCCGAGCACCTGAATCCAAGCGATCGTGCACTCGACGTATTGAAACTTCTCGCCTTCCTCGACGAAGTTCTCGACCGTCACCTGCTCGCGTTGGTCCGGTGTCAGAAGGGCGTGCATGGCAGCCCAATCGCCGGCCATCCGCGCTTGGCATGCACGCTCGACACGTTTTCTGAGCCGCTGTTCTTCGGTGAGATTGCGAAGCGCAGGAGCGTCGGGAAACTGGTCTTGAAGCTGGACCGGCACGGGATACCAATTCCCATCCCGGAATTGCCATTTCTCCCAGCGGGTGGCCTGGCGCGCCGGCACGTTAGGGAATTGGCGCATTGTTGACTCGTAGTTCGCTTCGACCCACCCGAGTTGGCCGTCGGATTGCACCCGGCCCAGCGCAAACGAGTGAATCACGAACGGCTGGTGCTGCTTCTGCCACTTGACGAACTCGTCGCGGTTGATGCTCGCCTGCCGCTCGGGGGGCTCGAATCGGAGCACCGCGTCCCAGTCCTCGGCCTGGCGGGCCTGCCAGAGCTGCGTGGCCCGCTGCTGGAGGGACGCGGTGTCGGCCCGGGTTGTCGGCCCCTGGTTGGCCGGCTCGCCGGTCCGGCAACCGGACAGCAATAGGAGAGTCCCCACGAGGGTGACGCCGCGCATGTGATCTTTCCCTTGTACCGACGCGCGGGCCGCATGCTCAACCCCCGCCGCGGCCCGCGTTCGGCGTGGATCGAAAAAGAAAGCGACGGGAGCAGGCGGCCGATGGCCCGCTCACTCCCGCCGCCATTCCGCGCTTCAAATGGACGCTACGTTCGTGAGCCGGTGCGATCCTAGCGCGCCAGGCCGCGGACCGGGGTCGTACCCACCGGCGCCAGCGTGTTCAGCGTCGGCGGAGCGTCCAGCACATCGTACCGAATCGTCGCCGCGCGCGTGCCGGCGCCGAACAGGTTCGTGCCGGCATAGCCGTATTCGGCACCGTCATCGAAGTTGAGGATCTTGGCGGCCACGCCGAGCAGCGACGTGTCGACGCTCTCGATGGTGTTGCCTTCGGGATCCTCGAAATCACACACGCTGCTGGCCATGCCTGTGATGCGAGCCCGGCCCTTGTCGGTGCCGAGGTTTTGGAGCGTGAAGTGGCTGTAGTTCAGGAGCCGCTGATTCCACTTCGTGACGCAGTACTCGAAGCCCGAGCGGCCGATCTCGTTTTCGTTCCAGATGTCGAACTTGGCCTTCGTGATCGGAGGCGCCGGCGCATCCTGCGTGACGTCGATGTCCATGATCACGAGCGTGAGGTCGGTGCCCACCCGCACTTGCCGGTCATCGCTGCTGAATGCCTCCGAATCCCAAGCGAAGAAGTCGAGCAGCAGGTTCTGGAAGCCCCAGTCGAACTCGGTGCCGTCGAGGTTGATCACACCGGGCAGCCCGACATTCTGGCCGTTCGCGCCCTGGAGCGCCTGGAACGTGTACGCGTTATACTCCCACGCGCCGCCGTCCTCGTAGTTGACGATCGTCGCGCCGCCGTAGAGGTGGTTCCAGTTGATCTGCTCATAGTCGCTGTTGATCGCCCAGCCGATCACGTAGCCGCGCAGGATATACTGGTTCGGATTCTCGGGATCCGGGTACGGGTCGCCCAACACGGTGAACGGCGAGACGCCTTTCGGCAGACCGCTGTACGAGGACCAGTAGGCCGGCTCGTTCTTCGTGAGCGTGATGGTGTTGTCCACCGTCGTGCAGATCTCCGAGACGAAGTAGAGCTGGATGTCAACCGACCCATTGAAATCGTTGTTGATCGTGACGAACGTGTCCTGGATCAGGTTCATGCTCGAGTCGAACCGCAGCTCGATCTTCGGCCAAACCAGGACGCTGCCCTTCTCCGTCGCCGTGACGCGGTCCTGCGCCAGCGCGGCCGGAGCCAGGACCGCCAGGCACACCGCCAAGACTGCTACTTTGCGAAACATGTGTCCCTCCAATGTGTAATTGGACGTCGCTCTCGTCTCCCCAACAAAAGGAAGACCCTACGTTGAAACCGATCTTTCCGTCGTCCTCTGAACTGCCCCGTCCGATTGCTGCCGGAACAGCAGCCGGCGCGTCACCTCCTTTCCCCTTCCCACTGCGCAATGCGGATCGTGGCCTCAGAGGCGCGCGTCATACACCCGGCATGCGCCGTTGCCACTGCTGCCTCCCTCGCGATCAGAGGACCCCGCCCGTGCGCGAACGACTCGCTCGCCGGGGTGCCTCTTTCCGCTCGGTACTTCGCGTCGTGTCACCGACGCCCCGGTGACCGACGCCCCACGGAGCCCGAACACAGTCGGCTGGCCGCCGTTTACACAATATCGGTCGCAGGCGGCACGACACGTGAGTCCGGTAAGTTTTGCCGGCTCTCACCGTCCCACGAGGCCCGATACTATAGCGCTCACGGAGCCGTGTCAAGCCCTCTTATGGGGCAATCCAAAACGCCAGCGCTCGTCCCAATACGTCCCCCCCGGACGCCCCTGAATCAACTGATTCTCGGACCGATTTCCCCTTCAGCTTGACCTGCCGCCCGGCGCCTACCACCAACAAGAGCGCATCATCCTTTAATTACCGGACTTACGTTCAACGCGGAAACCTGCCCCCACCCGGCGGCCACCCCGTCGGTCCCGCTCCGGCTACGCCGGTGGCACCCGCCTCATCGCCCCTGGTGAACGACGGGGGGTAGTCCGTTCCGGATCGCTCCCCGCAGGCGCTTTCGCCTGTGCGTCGCGCAGCAGTTCACCCACCACCTCATCGAGCTTCAAGTCACGCGCCGCCCGCTTTCTTTCCCGCGCCGCGTGCGATGCACGCGGAGGAGGTCGCGCTGCACCGACGCGCGCAACCGCCCGCTCGCACCCCGGCGCTCGACACGACCGGCGCTGGCTACTGCGCGCAGCCGTCTTGGCCGAAATGCGCAACGGCGGTCGTGGGGCTGCGTTCGCGGACTGCGCGCTCGAAAACACGTGGATCGGTGCGCCGCCTGCATCTGGAGCGCCGGCGCCGGCCGTGCGTTGCATGCAGATCCCGCACGCGGCCAAAGCCCGGCGCTGCGGGCCGGCGTGGCTTGCCGCGACCGACACACTCGGTTGGAAACCGCATGTCTTCCCGGCGGGTCGCGTGTGGGACAGTGCGTGAGTCTCGCGTGGAATGTGGCCGGATTGTCGTTGCGGCCTTTGGGCACCATCGCGCGGTTGGATTCTGCGTGGACCCGAGGCGGTCTTTCGGGCCCCTTGCAAATCCTATTTGAACATAGAAGCTCGCGAGATAAACCGCCCACCCTAACATCGTCGCTGAAGCGGTGTGCCAGGCACGCCTGAAAAACGACTTGCCCGACGCGGCTCCGAACGATAAGACCATGGGAAACGTTCCTGCGGTGCGTGTTGCTGTACGGAATCGACCCACCCGGTACGACGGTAGTAACGCGACAGTGACCGCGAGCGACCTCGGTTCGGATCATTGCGGACGACCCGGCGTTGATCCGTTCGGGAGGAGGGCCGGGTTGGTGGCGCTGCACATGGCGTTGGCGGCTGTGAGAGGCGTCGCGGAGCGGAAGCGGCCACCGCGGGGGAGCGCCCCCGCACGCGGTTTCGGGTTCTTTGTTGGAATTCGCGGCTCAAATGGGGAGATTATTTGACTATCAGGAAATTGTGGTTTATATTAACCGACGGAAAGGGAGATTGAAGCACTGGGTGGGGTACCTTGTTGGGTGGAATACCTGCATGCCCGCTGTGCGGTGGCGCGTCATCTCGCGCTGATTCGATGGAGCGGATCGCGCCGCACGTGAATGTTGGCAGGTTGACAGCGAGAGGCGCGTAGGAGCGCCTGAACAGGCAGCGCCGCAGGTGCGCACGGAACCGGCGCCGACGCCGGAGCGCACTCTCCGCGCCCCGAGGCGGCCTGGAGTTTAGAGCATGGCCAACAGGTAGCTGTTCGCGATTGATGCGGGACCGCGGCTACCGGCGACGGATGCCGTCAACGAAGCGTACGCGCCGGCGTACGCCCTGGAACCCCCGCACGCCCTCGCGCAGTACGCGATGACGGGCAGCCTGAACAGGACGTTCTACGCCAGCGCTACGGCGCAACTCCAGACGCTGCTGGGCCTGAGTGCCCGCGTCGATCCGGCGTTCGTCGCCCGCACGGCCGTGTACTGCCGCGAGCGGGGGTGCATGAAAGACACGCCGGCCCTGCTCTGTGCGGTGCTGGCCGCGCGCGGCCCGAAATGGCTCGAGCGCGTCTTCGAACGCGTCATCGACTCACCCAGGATGCTGCGGACCTTCGTGCAGATCGTCCGCAGCGGGGTTACGGGGCGCAAGTCGTTCGGCTCATTTCCCCGGCGCCTGGTGCGCCGTTGGCTCGCGGTGCGCTCCGACGACACGCTCTTTCGCAGTTCCGTCGGCACCCGACCCTCGCTGGGAGATATCATCGCCCTGGTCCACCCGAAACGCGCGACGCCGCAGCGGGCCGCCCTGTACGGATATCTGCGGGGAAGACGACCGGCGGCCGACAGTCTGCCCGCCCTGGTTCAGCAGTATGAGCGGTTCAAGGCCACCGGCAGCGGACCGCCGCCCGACGTGCCGTTCGAGCTGCTCGCCGGCCTGCCGCTGAGCTCCGCGGCCTGGGTGGAGATCGCCCGCCGCGTTTCCTGGCAGACCGTCCGGATGAACCTGAACACCTTTGCCTGACACGGCGTGTTCGACACGCCCGAAGGCGTGCAGGTCGTGTCCGAGCGGCTGCGTGACCGGGCGGCGATCGCGCGGGCCCGCGTCTTCCCGTATCAGTTGCTGGCCGCGTTCCGGGCGGCCGACGCGCGTGTGCCCTCCGCCGTGCGCATGGCGCTGCACGACGCGCTGGAAATCGCCATCGACAACGTGCCGTGCTTCCCCGGCAAGGTGTGGCTCCTGCTCGACGTCTCCGGCTCGATGCACGCGCCGGTCACGGGGCACCGCCGCGGCGCGACCTCGGCCGTGCGCTGTGTCGACGTGGCCGCCCTGATCGCCTCCAGCGTGCTCCGTCGCAACCCGGAGGCCGAAGTGCTGCCGTTCGCGGACGACGTGATCCGAACCAGCGTCAACCCGCGCGACAGCGTATTGACCAACGCGCGCCTGCTCGCGTCGCTGCCGAGCGGCGGCACGAACTGTAGCGCCCCCCTGTGCTGGCTCAATCAGCGGCGGGCCGCGGGCGACCTCGTGATCTACGTCTCGGACCAGGAATCGTGGGTGGATAGCGCCGGTCGCGGAACGTGGGGCGACGGCCCGACCCCGACGCTCCGCGAGTGGGCCCGCTTCAAGCGCCGTAATCGGAATGCCCGCCTGGTCTGCATCGACCTGCAACCCTACGCCACCACCCAGGCCTCGGACCGCCAGGACATCCTCAACGTCGGCGGGTTTTCGGACCAGGTCTTCGAAGTCATCCGCGATTTCGCGGCCGGGGGCTTGGCCGCCGGACACTGGGTCGCGGCCATCGCGGCCGTGGAGCTGTGAACGTGCTCAGGCTGAGGTCGAATACAGTCGGGACTACATTCTCCGCTCGGAGCACGGCGGCGGATGCCACGCCAGCCGTGCCACTTGGCCTCACAGGCCAGTCTCGACACTCTTGTCGACCTCAGCCGGAGTTTCCTGCATCGGGCCGTGGGCCCGCGCGGTGCTCGAACTCGCCCCCTGCTGAACAGCGCTCAGGCCCCGGGACGCGCGGTTCCCTCGGCTCGGCTTCGCGCCCCGCGGTCCGGCCGCTCCGACCCAGCGGGGGCCGCCGATCATCCGTGAGCGGTTACTGGCAGACCGTGGTCGGCCGGCGGTGCGGATCGAGCCGCACCTACCAACTGTCCCGTATACGAAAAACAACTGGGTCGCTCAGGCGGCCAGCCAGCGGCCGGCGGTTCCGCGTTTCAAGCGAGAAACATGTTCAGTCCCGGAGCGGCGGCCGTTGGCGGCCCCTCTTCTGAATCGGGTTACTCTACCAACAACGGGGTAGCGGGCAGATGAAGCTGGTCAGCCGTGAAGGATCGCATAGAATGGGGCCGGATTGCCGGATTGTCGGTGAAGACGTGGGTTGCCGCAGTCCGATGGGTTAGTGCGAGAAGCGGGGGCTGTCGCTGGATGGCCCAAAATGCCCATTTTGACGAAATCCCTCCCGAGGTCAATTTTCTATTGTAACATAACAGGTGGACGGGTTTGGCAGGCAGGGATTAAAGATGCCTTGCCTCACGCGGTTCCGATCGGTACGATAGGGCACAGCGTTCTTATAGGGCCTTGTACCGTACGGATTCGACCCACCCGGTTCGGTGGTAGTGACGCAACGGCGCCCCGGAGCGACCTCTATGCGGATCGTTCCCGGCAGCCAGACGTGCGGCCGGCCGGGAGGAGGGATGGGAGCGTGGCAACGCGAGGTGGAGAGAAGCTCAGTCTCGGACTAGCCAGGGGGAATTGTTCGTCGAAGCCGGTGAGGGATCACTGCGCGCTCGAGCTGGCCCGGGGGACCTATGCGCTTCAGCTTCTCGCCGCGGCCGGAGTCTTGCTCTGCGCCGGCGCCCTGACCTCGTTCGGTCAGCAGCTCGCGGACATGAATTGCGACGGGTACGTCGGCCAGGAAGATATCAACTATTTCGTGGCCGCCCTGACGTCGGACGGCACTTACCGCCTGTACCTGCAGAACGACGACGATCCGCAGAACGACCAGTGCCTGTTCCTCAACGGCGACCTGAACGGCGACGGGCAAGTCACGTTCGGCGACATCAACCCGTTCGTGGCGGCTTGTCAGAACCAGCCGCCGGTCGCGGGTTTCAGCTACGTGGCCAACGAGCTGACGGTCTCGTTCAGCAACACGTCGTCCGATCACGAGGGTTCCCCACTCAGCTACAACTGGGACTTCGGCGACGGCGGGACGAGCCACGCGGCCAACCCGGTGCACACGTACGCGAACCCTGGAACTTACGAGGTAACGCTCGAGGTCCGGGACCAGTGGAACCCGGACGTTGTCGTGATCGGGGTTGAGGTCGCGGAAGAGCCGCCGCCACCGCCGCCGCCGCCGGCAACGGGTGGTTGCTGTTTCGCGGACGGATCGTGCGAGGTGCTGACCGCGGCCGCCTGTGCGGCCGAGGGCGGCACGTACCAGGGAAACGGGACGGACTGCTCGCCGAACCCGTGCGCGCAGCCGCCGCCGGAGGGGTTGCAGGCAGCGTTCGAGATCGAGCAGGTTGTCGGCGTCGATGAGAACGGCGAGGAGATCTGGGAGGTGATCCAGCCGGTCGACGGCGTGATCCAGATCGAGCGTGGGCTCGAGGTGCGCCTGAACGGAACGTATTCGACCGGCGCGGCCTGGTTCGAGTGGTGGAAGAACAACGCCTGTATCGGCGTCAACGAGATCGAGCTTAAGACCTTCAACACGACCGGGCCGTTTACGGTTCGCCTGGTCGTCTACAACGCTGATGGCACCGCATCCGACGAGCTCTCGCGACCCGCCAACGTGAGCGGCATGCAGCGACTGTCGTGCATGGGGTGGCCGGGCGTCAACTTCGCCCCGGCATCATTTACGTTCGTGGGAACGCAGATTTGGGCGATTTCGGCTACGGGCAGAATCGGGTTCGCGGATCTGTCCGACCCGTTCAACCTGCCGAACCTGCAAGTTGTTACCCCCGCTCCAGTTCCCGGCGCCACTCAAATTGCGGCCAGCGGTGGATTATTGTTCGTCGCACGGTATGCGAATGGACTGGACGTCTACGTACCTGGGCCGGTCGGCCAGTTCGGGCTGATCCAGCATTACTCTGCGTCGGACCTCGGTGGATCGTCGGTCGCTGGCGTGGCGGCGCTGAACGACGTCGTTTACGTTGCTCTGCGCGGTCCTGATGTCCTGAGAACGTACGATTTTCACGACCCAGACAGCCCCCAGACGCTGGGTCCTGATCATCCCATCGGTGGCGCGGCCTACGGGCTGTGCCTGGCAGGTACGGATGCTTTGGTAGTTGGTAACTGGAGCAGTCTGGAGTTGCGCGTCTTTGACGTCCGCGAACCGGAAAACCCAACCCTGTTCGCGAGTCCGGATCTCGGCACGTGGTGCGAGGACTTCGTCGGCCAACCAATGACGATCGGCGCCCGAATAGTCAGTGGCACCAACGTATGGCGGATCAACGTCCCCGAAAGCGCGGACGCGCCGCTATCCCTCCGTCCGCCCGTCATCGTTAACGACACTGAGTGCCCGGTCGCGGGTACGCCGCAGCGGCTCTGGGTCGGTGATAACGATTCGATCGTCAAGTATGATGTCGCAAACCCTCTCGAAGGCCCGCACCAGATTGACACGATCGTTCCTCAGGGCGGAACCCCGCTCGGTGGGGCGTTGTTCGATCCTGACGGCCCGCAGGGGCCCACGCCGGAGGTCCTGATAATCGCGATCGGCACCTCCGGTTTCGAGAGCATCCTGCCCTAAAAAGCTCACCCCGAAACTCGATGACTGTGGCCCGGCCCGCACCAGCGCGGACCGGGCCTTTTTATTGGGACAGTGACGGGCGACCCTGAAGCGGTGCGGTCGCTTTAGCGCAAAAACCCGATAAAAACACTTGACTTCGGAACCGATATCGGTTTCTATAAGACGTGCATTGGAGTGTTGGGCTGCTGCCCAGGAGGGGCTGCCGCTTCTTCGAAAGAGGCCGACCGGATCGCATGCTACGTCGGGAAAAGTGGAGGCGCACGTCATGTCTCGCAGTACCTTTGTCAGACGGGGGTCCGTCTGTTTGCTGGCCGTGTTCGCGGCGGCGTTCGTCGCTTACTCCGACTGCCCGCCGCTGCCCCCGCTCGGGAGCGTGGTAGCGGACGGGAATCTGAACGACGAAGTCCGAATGGTCCTCGACTGCGACGGGGACGGAATCCCGGATCTTCAAGGATCATTGGGTCGGCGCGGCTTCATGGCGTTCCGCCTGGATGGCTTGGCACCGATCGATATTCAGGGACCGGCGGAGTTCTTTGCCGGTCCGGACGGATTCCGGGATGCAGGATTCAGCGACATCCCCGCCTGCACGGGCTGCGTGGACACCACCAATCCGGGCGACCCGCGCGTACTCAGCGGTGTAAACACGGGGCAGATCATCGTCATCTACCTGCCGGACAGCAACGGCAGCATCCATCCGAATCCGAACCCGGCAAACCCGGGCGAGCTCGCCCAGGACGACAGCCTGCTCTATGTGGCACTGGACATTTTCAACGGCAACCCGCGCGATATCGGCGATCCGGCCTTCGATGTGCGTCACATTGACTTTCTAAACGCCGATCCGAACGATTGCGGCTCATTATGCCCCGATCCGAACGACTGCATCATCTGCAATGATGGCGTTCGTGACGCCGATGCAAACTGCGAGCCGGATTTCCTGGGCATTCCTTTTGACGTCGACTCGGACGGGGATGGTCAAGCGATGGATCGCTGGCCATGGCCTCCAGGCTGCAACGCAAAAAACCCGAACGTCGACCGCACCTTCGAGCAGTACTACTTTCAGCCCTACCGTTGCCAGCCCACGCTGGCCGAAATCGAGGCGAGCGGGGCACTCGATTTCGCGGGCCTTATCGGCACCATGGCGCTCCAGGTCAGCACGAATTCAACGACGGTGAACCTGGATCTGACGCGCGCGATAAGCCTCCCGCCGCTCTACAATCTCGGAAATCCGGCGCATGTGGCCGCATTTTTCGAGACGTACCCGTTCGCTGGCGAGACGCTGGCCCAGATCAAGTCCATCGCCCAGGCGAACAACCTACGCACGGATGTCGAGTTCATCGTCCGACACATCGACACGCTCGTGACGACGCCGGCGAACTGCCCGGAGTGCGACAACGGCTTCGCGATCGATCGGTTCCGGTTCGCGAACGGCGCGCTTCAGACGTTCAGCGACAATAACGGCGACGGATCGCAGGAGGACTTCGTCACGACGGCGTGGCGCGTGCAGTTGCCGGAAATCGAGGTCACGAAAGAGATCCGCTGCTACGACCCGAACGACCCGAACGATCCCAACCAGGGCCAGCCGTGGCAAACGAGCGTCGACGCTCTGCCGGGCTCGAAGCTCCAATTCCGGATCACGGTCGAAAACACCGGCAACCAGGAACTCGCCGTGCAGCTCCGCGATGTTCTCACCGGCGCGAACATCGACCCGAACGATGTCAGCCTGATGCACGTCTATCTGACGCGGCCAAGCGACCCCGCACAGAACGGTGAGATCACGCTGGCGAATGCGGCAGGGAAGACCCCTCCGTTCAATCCGACGTTCTTCGACCAACCTGCGCCCGGATTGCAGCGCGGCTTCCTCCGCAGCATCAACAATCCCGACCCCGACGATCCGAACGACATCTGCCTCGGGCGACTGCTGCCCATCGACGTCTGCACGAATCCCGACGCGCCCATCCTGGGCGACAAGGTCGTCGTGACGTTCGTGGCCCGCGCGGGCAGCAACTGCAACGTGGACGTCGTCAACGCGATCACGGCCGTCGGCGATCCCGACATTACAAACGGCGACCCCTGCCCGGTAATCGACCCGAACATCGACGCCAACGACGTCGTCGACGAGGACGCCGTGGTCGACACCCCGCGCGAGACGGCTCAGGGCTTCGATGACAACGTCGTCACGGCCGACATCATCTGCCGCGGGCTCACCTTCGACAAAGAGGTCGCGTACTGCACGAGCTGCACCGACCCGAACTCGTGCAGCCCCTACGGCGAGTCGGCCGTCATCCCGCCCTTCGTCCCGGGTGTGACCGAGCGCTGCATCCGCTACCGCTTCACGGTCGTCAACAACGGCGACATCAGCGAGTCGGTGACCGTCACCGACGCCGAGCTCTGCGCCGACGTCCTGGCGGCCGGGGCCGAGTTCGTCGGCACCTGCGAGGTCTGCCCGCCGGGCGTGACCAAGGTCGTGCCGGCCGGCGGCACCGCCACGTGGTACTGCATGGTCCGCTTCAGCTCGCAGGCCGAGCTCGACGCGTTCCTCGCCAGCGACGACGCCACCTGGCCGTGCACGCCGCCCAACAACTGCGCGGCCGATCCGGACTGCTACTGCAACTGCGCCAGCATGGCCGCGACGGCCGTGGCTAGCGGGCTGTGCGACAGCGCCCCGCAGATCACGCTGCACGACGACGCCTGCGTGAGCTCGAAGTGCTGCGAGCACTCGGTCACCAAGCAGGTCGCGTGCGTACCGGACCCGAACGCGCCGTACGACCCGAACAACCTGACCTACGTCGACGACCTCGACGTTGCCGCGGGCGCTCGGGTCCGCTTCCGGATCGATGTCGACAACACCAGCGCGACCGGCACGGAAATCTGCCGCTTCAAGATCAGCGACCGGCTCCAGAAGGCCGACGGCAGCCTGGCCGGTGCGTGCGCGTCGCTGGTGAGCGGCAAGACGCTGTTCAAGATCCGCGAGCTCAACGGCACCTGGCAGAACTGCACCGTGCCGGCCGGCTTCAAGATCACGGGCACGGGGACGTGCAACGACCCGAACGATCCGAACGCGTTCGTCTTCGACCCGACCGCCTGCCTGGGCGGCCAGCCGCTGCAGCCGGGCGAGAAGCTGCGGATCGAGTTCGAAGTGCAGATCGCCAACGACGCCGACCCCACGGCCTGCGACCTGACCAACAAGGTCGCAGTCTGGTGCGCTCCGGCCGACGAGAACGGGCAGTGCCCGGCGACGCCGCTGTACTGCTTCTGCACCGAGGCGGACGCGACCGTCGACATTTTGCGGCCGAACCTCACCTGCACCAAGGGCTGGGCGGTCTGCACGTGGGACGAGAACGCGGACTGCCAGTACAACACGCCCTGCAACCCGAACGCGCTGACGTACGTCAACGATCTCAACCTGGCCACGCTCGACGGCGGCCTGCCGATCATCTTCCCGGCCATCCTGTGCGGCCGCGTGACGGTGCAGAACACGGGCCAGACGGCGCTCAACGTGACCGTGACGGATCAGGATTTCCTCGACGCCGTGGCGGCGACGTCCGGAGTCACGTTCGAGGGCACGTGCGAGTTCGGCCAGACGAAGCCGATCCCGATCGGCGGCAGTGCCACGTGGACGTGCTGCATCCGCATTCCGTGCCGCGAGAAGTTCCTCGAGCTGGCCGGCAATGACGGCGGCACGAACGCCGAGCGTCTCGAGAACACGGCCACCGCCACCGGCGTGCCGACGGGCGTCTGCCCCGGCGCGTCGGTGACCTCGGAATGCTCGGCGCAGGTGCGGCCGACGCCGGACTGCCAAATCGAGGTGACCAAGGACGTCGTGTGCGTGGACTGCGCGACCGGCAACCCGATCGGCACACCGGCTGACTCGATCGAGGCCGGCCCGGGTGCGTGCGTGAAGTGGATCGTCAACATCTGCAACACTGGCCAGAGCCGCATTCCGCGGATCAAGATCTTGGACGACATCACGCCGAACGCGTCGTTTACCCACTGTGCCGCGACGTTGAACGGGACGAACGTGACGAGCTGCGTCTGCCCGCTCAGCGATGGCGTAGAAAAACAGGTGACGTTCGCCGCCTGCCGGCCGGGCGAGCCGTGGCTCAACCCGGGCGAGTGCCTGGTCGTCGAGTTCCGGAGCGTTGTCAACGCGGATACGGCCAACAGTGTGCGCGTGCGGGCGTTCCACGAAGCCTGCAACCGCACCGAGTGCGGCAGCGATGACTGGTGCGACGAGGACACCGACACCGCGTCGGTCGACGTCAAGACGCCCGACATGCGCTGCGAGAAGCTCGTCTCGGTCGATTACGGCGACGATGGGATCATCGACCTGGGGCCGTTGCCGAGCGTGACGATCGACTGCGAAGACCTCGTCTATCCGGTCCGCGTGAAGTGGACCGTCATCGTGCACAACGACGGCGAGGTGCCGCTGACGAACGTTGTGGCCTGTGACCCCGACCTGTGGGCCGCGCTCCAGGCTCTGGTCGCGCAGTACCCTGCGGTCACCGTGACCTGTGGTCTGGATCCGTGTGAATCGCTGCCCGACATCCCGGTCGGCGGCTCACAAAGCGCCACGTGCGAGTTCGTGATCCCCAATGATCCCGACACCGACAACCCGATCCTGGAGTACTTCCTGGACCAGGATAACCCGCCGGACGACAGCCAGTACGTCAACACCGTCACGGTGACGGCCGACGCCCAGTACGGCACCGACATTTGCCCGCCGGGTACGCCGCCGACGCTGCCGCCGACCGAGTGCAGCGCCACGCTGCGCTACACCTGTGCGACCTGCCCCGAAACCAAGGTCCGCTTCGATCTCTGGAACGAGAACGAAGTCGGCATCTCCTCCACCGAGCGCTGCGTCACCGCCTGGATGCACCGCCTGCTCACGCTGATGACCGAAGGCATGCCGATGACCCCCAACAACTTCCCGGTCGAGGTGCTCGGCACCAACCGCGGCCGGGCGTGGATCCGCGGCATGCAGTCCACGGTCTGCCCCAACAGCATCAACGTCCCGCTGCTGGGCGTCTTCATGCAGGCCATCCGCATGGGCGGCCAGACCGCGACCATCGGCATCCCGCTCGCCAGCCGCGGCTCGGCCGTCGGCCAGCTCAACATGCTCGACCTGACGACGCCGCCGCTCTACGGCTACGACGATCCGGTGCCGAGCATCCTGGTCGAGCAACCACACGAAATGGGAACCGATCCGCAGATCCTCGACGAGAGCATCGACGTCGCGACGGAGGATCCGCCGCCTCTGCCGCTGCTGAGCAATGTGCCCGTCAATTTCACGCAGAAAGGCTCGCTGCTGGTCTACCCGCTCATCGAACTGAAGTGGGACGCGGCCGGTAATCTGATCCAGGATACGATCATCACGCTGACGAACGATTGGGGCAGCCCCGTCTCCGTCATGGCGTTCATCGTGGACGGCGAGCCGCCGGGCTACCCGGACATCTGCCAGATGATGATCAACAACGAGTTCGACCTGACCGAGAACGAGCCGTGCTACTGGTCCGTGGCCACCGGGTCGCCCAAAGGCGTTTCGCCGCTCACGGCCATCGGCAACCCGCCGATCCCCGACCCGGACAGCGACCTCAACCCGGGCGGCACGCACCTGCACGGCTGGCTCGCGATCTGGGCCGTCGACGGCGACTTCCGCGAGGTCTCGCACAACCACCTCCACGGCACCGCCACCGTGGTCAACTACCGCGATGGTGAGGCCTGGGAGTACAACGCCTGGGCGTTCCAGACCGTCGATCAGCAGGCGGTCGGCGGACTGCTGGCCGAGCCGTACGGCCGGCTTGATCTGGACGGGCAGGAGTATCAGAAACTGCCGGCGATCCTCTTGCTCGAGTTCTTCGCCCCCGGCGCCGAGGTGCCCACCAGCGATCAGCTCTGGATCGAGATCCTCAACGGTGATCTGGTGCTGTGGTTCGGCATCAACAACCTGATCGTGCCGTAAGCGGCTTTTTGGGGATCGAGCGAGGGGAACGTGGTGCTCCCGGCCGTGGGTTTCGGCCCGCGGCCGGGAGTCTTTTTTTGATCGCTGCGGTTTTGAGCAAGCACGTCGGAGGCCCGCCCTCTCATTCCGAGCCAGGTCGCCGCAGGTGGCCGCGTCGTCGTCACTTATCGTTGCACACGCCGCTGCGGCGCGTTATGATCGTTGCGTTCGATGTGGCAAGCAATCTGAGCCCCATTGGGTGCCGCGCAACAGCGTGTATTGCCCGTGGCCGTTTATCCATGAAGTGTGAGTCTGGGCGGGAAGGAGGACGGGGGTAATGCCTGCGCGTTTTCGACTGAAGGTAGGGATTGTGTGGGTCTGTGGCACGATGCTGGCGCCCATAGCGCGGTCCGAGTGGGTCCAGGACGCCCACGACGCGCAGAGGACGGGGGCGACCCCGGAATCAGCCGACCTGCCTTGGAGCTTTCTGTGGGCCTGGAACGCGTGTGATGCACAAGGTGGGCTGGGTGGCCGTCGTTACCAGGGGCCGCACGAATCGCGGCCGATCACGGGCGGCGCGCATATCTATGTGGCAGCCGGCGCCCTCGACGGGGAGGGCGACGGCGGGCTGTACGCGTTGCGCAAGTGTGACGGAGTCGTCGCCTGGCAGCGGACGAACCCCGCGTTCGACGCAACACCAGCGTATCACGTGCCCAGCGGCACGCTCTTGGCCGGCGGGCGGGACGGTGTGCTCTATCAGTTCGCAGGAGCGACCGGGCAGGTGCTCGGTACGTATGACGCAGGCGGTCCGATAAACAAGTCGGTGTTGATTGCGGGCGATGTGGCATATGTGGTGACGGAAGCCGGCGTGTTGCACTCCGTGGATATCGCGACGCTCGCGCCGCGGTGGGTGTACACGGCGGGCAGCCCGGCGGCGACGCCGCCGGCGTATGACGCCGCTCAGAATGTCCTCGTGTTCTGCACCACAGACCTGTACGTGCATGCGGTCAACGGAAACAACGGGACGCAGAGGTGGCGGGTGAAGCCCAGCCCGAACACGCCGGGCGGGCCGCCGGAATACTTCAACACGTTCGAGTTCAGTTGGCCGGTGATGGCCAGCGGTCACGGTTTGGTGTTGGTGCATCAGACGACGAGGAACTACGACGACCTGTGGGGCCCCGGGCCGATGGGGCGCTACCCGAACACGAACGCGGAGATCCGAGCCTACCTGGCGAGCACGCCGTCGAAACAGAACCTCTTCGCCTTGGACTTGGCAGACGGGAGCGTGCGATTCTTGCCGGCGGTCGGTCCGGGATATCTCGAGATCTTCTCTCAGGGAGGCGTGGTCGGCGGGATCGCCGGCTGTCAGCCGGTTGTCCGGCGGTACGCGGATGGCACCGAGGTAGCGTATCAACTGTGGCGGTGCGGTCAAACGAGCAGTAACGGGAATGAGGTCGACGGCCGGTGGGATTCACAGGTCGGCGAGATGGTGCTCGACGATCAAACCATCCCGGGCTTGGCCGCGGGCGATCTGCGGCGCGTGCAGTGGATTGACGATTTCGTCATCACCGACGAACAGGGACCGCTGACGATGGCCGCCGACACCCTGTTCTATGCCCACTGGGCCTTCGCGGAACAGGGGCGCATCAGTGACCGCGGGCCGTCGCGCGGCCTGGACTCGGACTGGAACAATCCGATCCAGATTACGCTGCGGCCGTCGCTCTGCCGGTGGATCGCGGCAAGCGGCACGCCGAACGTCCAGACGCACTGGTACGACGGCAACGATCTGTATCTGTTCGGCGACGGCCGGCATCAGCCGGGCCCCGGCTGGTGGGGTTATTGGAACGTGTGGGGCCCGGACTCCGGCTACGCGAACCGCTACACGGTCGTCTCCGACGGGCTTGTAATCTTCGCGGGCGGCGGGGGTGACCTGTTCGTCTTCGCGCATAGCGGCGGCGGCGCCACACCGACGATTCTCGTTCCCCCCAGCGATACGACCGCGCCCGTCGGCGGCAGCGCGAGCCTATCCGTCGCCGCCTCCGGCCCCGGCCGGTCGTATCAGTGGTACCACAACGGCGATCCGCTGGTCGATACGCCCCGCCTCAGCGGTTCGAACGCCGCGGTCCTCACGATCACCGGCGTGCTGCCGTCGGACGCCGGGAACTACGCCGTCTCGGTGAGCAATGCGTGCGGGACGGTGACCAGTCCGCCGGCGGTGCTGCTGGTGACGGGGAGCTTATCGGGGGACACCGATCTGGACGGCGATGTGGACCTGCGGGATTTCGCGCGTTTCCAGGGGTGCTACGCACTGTCACCGACCGGTGCGTGCGCCGTGTGCGACTGGACGCTCGACGGCGCGATTGACCTGGCAGATTGGGCCGTCTGGGTTACCAGCGTCACGGGCCCGCTGTAATCCGGCCACGCGATCGCGGCTGCGCGACAGTCAGGAGAGTGGTCGTGTGCGCAAGACGAGTGGGGTTTCCCGTGGTGCGCGGGAGCGGCCTGCTGTTGTGGCTGGCCACGACGTGCATCGCGTACGGACAGAATCTGCTGGTCAATGGGGGATTCGAGACGGGTACGCTCGCCGGCTGGTCGGATGCGGTTGGCGCGAGCGTCGTCGCGCAGCCGGTCCATTCCGGTGCCGCGGCATGCCGTCTGTTCGGTCCGCCCGGACAGGAAGCCCGGATCCGACAGGCGGTGGCGGTGGAGCCGGGCCGGGCATACTGGGCGTCCGTGTGGGTGAATATCGTCCGGACGGAGATCGTCGATTGGGGTTACATCAGCATCTCCGCCACGGCCGGGGACTGGTCGTTGCTCGACAGCGAGGAGTTGAACGCGAACACGCACGGCAGCGGGCAGTGGGTGAAGATTGCACTCCACTTCACCGCGACGGACGACTTGGTCCGGCTGGAATTCGGGAAATTCGCCCACCCGGCGTCCGACATCGAGTTCTACGTCGACGACGCGTACGTCGCAGTCGACGACGGCGTGAATGTGCCGCCGCAAATCTCCATCACGGTGACGCCGAACGTCGCGGGCCCGCTTCCGGCTGTGGTTGCCTACGCCCTGACCGGGGACGATCCGGACGGTGCGATCGAGCACGTTTACTGGGATTTCGGTGACGGCGGCCATGCGCTGGAGCCGAGCGGCACGTACACCTATGTCGCGCCCGGTCAGTACACCGTCCGGGCATATGCGCAGGACAATCTCGAGGCGGTCGCGCAGGCGACGGCGAGTGTAACGGTCGCGGATCCGGCGTACCCGCAGTTGACCATCACAGCACCCGCGGAAGGAGAATCCGTTGCGACGTCGTCCGTGGCGCTGGCGGGCCATGCGTCCGGTGCGGCGTATGTTCAATGGTCGACCGACCGCGGCGCCGCCGGCACGGCTGTCGGCACCGACCCATTCACGGCGCTGGTGCCCCTGGAACCCGGCCAGAACCGCATCCTCGTGGGAGCGTGGTCGGTCAGCGGCGCCCTGACCCCGGCCGAGCGCGTGGTGTCCTACGTTCCGCCGGGAGGGTTGGCGGTAGCGAACGTTCAGCACCCATCGAGCGTTGAGAGGTGGGAGCCGTTGGTCGTGACGTTCGACGTGCTGAACACGCGGGCGACGAACTACGACTGGCCGTATGACCCGGCGCCGCCAGCGGGCATTCCGGCGGAGCTCGGAATCTCGGTGGACGCGGAGTTCAGCAACGATGGCTTCGTCGGCACGCTGGTACAGCCGGCCTTCTACTATCGTGGCTGCCAGCGCGAGCAGCGCGCGGGTCGCGAGTGGCTGTACCCGACGGGCGGCGACACGTGGATGGTCCGTTTCGCGCCGCCGACGGTTGGAACCTGGCAGGTGCGGCTGCGCGCCACGGATGCGGGCGGCAGCGTCTTGACGGCGCCGACGACGTTCGGCGTCACGGCCGCGACGTCGCCACAGAATCACGGTTTTGTGCGCACGGCGCCGCTGGATCCGCGCTACCTGCGTTTCGAGGACGGGACGCCGTTCGCCGGTGTGGGGCACGGCGCGGGGTTCGGCGACGACGTGACGTATGATGCCGACGCGTTCGTCTCGCTCGTGGGCTCGGACACGGCGAACTTCTTCCGCACGTGGCTGAGCGGCGCGAACGTCTTCGGGGCAGCGTGGATTCCCTGGACGTCGCGCACGCTCCCGTATGAAGGCACCGTCCCCGCGACGGGGTTGTCCGCGGAGCAGGCCTATGGTGACGGGCTGTTCAGCACACGCTTGGACGCGGGGAACCCGGTGATGTTCACGGGTTTTCAGGGTGGCGACCGGGGCTTGATACCGGGCCGCACCTATCGCGTGCGCGTGCGGGCCAAGCTCGTCGAGGTGGTGGGCCCGGTGCGCCCGGGCTACCCCTTCGGCCTGACGGTCAAGCGCACCGGCTGGCCCGACCCGCCGGACTTCCAGCCGGATTACCCGCCTATCGTCGCGCACCAGGTCGGCTCGCGCGGCTGGGCGGTGTATGCGGGCGATTTCGTCGCCACCGAGGATTTTCTCGGGTATTTGTGCCTGCTGTTGGAGAACACCAGTAGCGGGGTCGCGTTCGTGGACGAAATCTCGCTGCGCGAGGTGCGAGTGGGCCCAACACTCGGGCCGGAGCTTTTGCGGCGCGGACGGGCCAACTATCACACATACTTTGACCCGGTGGCGTCGTTCCAGTACGACCACGTCCTGCGGGAGGCCAGTCGGGTCGGCCACTATCACCGCCTGGTCATTACGGAGAAGCAGGACCACATTCTGACCCGACTCGGCTCGGCCGGTTTCGTGGAACGCAACCCGGACGATGCGAACTTCGATGCCCCCGGCGGACACCCCGCGCGTCGCTATCAAGAGTACTACTGGCGGTATCTGACCGCCCGCTGGGGAGCGGAGCGCAGCGTGCAGTCGTGGGAGGTGGCGAACGAGCAGAATCCGTTCAGCACGCTGGCATACGCGCACGCCGATGACTTGGCGAGCTGGATGTTGACGCACGATCCTCATCGGCACGCCGCCTCGACGTCTTTCTGGGCCACCTTCCCGCTCGAATGCTGGCGCAACCCGGCTTACCCCCACGTTTCTCCGGCCGATGTGCACGCCTACGTTCCGTACGGCAGCCCCGAGAACATCGACGCTGCGGCGGCGCACTGGACGCTGGCGCGCGAGCTGGCCGCCCACAACGTCGGCAAGCCCATCGTCCGCGGCGAGACTGCGCTCTCCGGTCCGGAGGGCACCGATCAGGACAATCCCGATCTGGTGCTCGATGCGGCCGGTGTATGGCTGCACAACTTCACGTGGGCCCAACTGGACAGCGCGGTCCTGTATGAGCTCTACTGGCACACGGGCAACATTACCGGCAGCAACGGAGCGCACGGCCCGTTGTACGACGTCTACCGCCGCTTCCGCATCTTCTTCGAGCAGGCCGACCCCGGCAGCGGGCCGTTCGTCGACGCGGGTGCCACGGCCAGCGATTCCCGGCTGCGCGTCGTCGGACAGGTGAGCACCGGCAGCCGCCGCGGGCATCTGTGGATCCAGCACCGCGACCACACTTGGCGGAACGTGGTCGACGGCGTCGTCATCGTTCCGGTCTCAGCGACGGTGACGGTTCTCGGCCTGCCGCCGGGCACGACGTTCCGTGTGCGGTGGTTCGACACCTATGCCGGCACGTTCTCGACGGAGGGAACGGCCGTGACGACCGGCGACGGCCGCCTCTTGCTCGGTGTCAGCAACCTCACGACGGATGTCGCGGTCCAGTTCGGCCTCGCCGATCGGCCGGGCGATCTCGATCAGGACGGGGACGTTGACACGCTCGACTCGGCCCGCTTCGCGCAGTGCCTCAGCGGTCCCGGCGTCCTGGCGCCGCCGCCGGGCGTGCCGTCCGAGTGGTTCGCGCGCAGCGACCTGGCGCCGTCGGACGGCGACGTCGACCTGGGGGATGTATCGGCTTTTCAGCGGCTCTTCAGCGGCCCGTGAGCTCGGCTCTTCCGTCGGCCGCTATTGGCCCGCCACGAACTCCGCCAGCACACTCCGCCGCATGTGCCGCTCTGCCTGTGCTTGCGGCGTGAGCCGGCCGCCGCGATCGGCGGCCGTCGGGTAAAGCGAATCGTAGCTGAACAGCGCCCAGTCGCCGCCCCAGCTCATGCACCGCTGGAGCTGCGCGCGCATGTCCTCGGACCGCTTCTGGAGATAGAGCCCCAGCCCCGGAACCACGCGCCGCCCCGGGGCGACGCTGCGATATGACTCGATGCCGTCTTCGAACGGCCCCGGCTGCGCGCTGTACGCCATCGGCATCACCGCGTCCACCAGCCCGGTCCGCAGCCAGGCCACGCTGTTTTGCAGGTACTCGGTGAAGCCGACCTGCGGATTGCGCCAGACCGCCGCGGTCAACGTGGCTCCCGGGCGGCGGCGGTTCACCGTCTCGCGGATCTCGCCCACCAGCCGCGTGAGCTGATTGGCGCGCCACGCATTCCACGCGCCCAGGTCGTCGTCGGGCTGCTTGCCGGTCTCGCGCCGAAACAGCTCCAGCGTCCGCGGGTCGCGCGGGTAGCGCCGGCGGGCGTCGGGTTGGTCGTCCCACGCGTAACGCACGTAATCGAGGTGTACGCCGTCCACGTCGTAGCGGCCGACGATTTCGTCCACAACGTCGGTGATGTGCTGCCGGACCTCGGGCAGGCAGGGGTTCAGGATCAGGTAGTTGTCGCTGGGCGGCTGCGGCCGACCTTCGGCATCGTGCAGGAACCACTCCGGATGCTGTGTAAAAAGCTGCGGGACGGGCGGCGGCGTGCGACCCTTCCAACCCGGCATGACGTTTACATAGGCCTCGATTCGCAGGCCGTTCCGGTGTGCCGCCTCCACGGCCAGCGCCAGCGGGTCGAACCCCGGATCGCGGAAATCGTACTCGCGGCCCCACGGCTCCAATTGCGAAGGGTACGACACCGTGCCCTCTCCGCGCACCTGCCACAGAACCGTGTTGCAGCCCAGCGCGGCACAATTCTCCAGGATCGTCCGCACGTCGTCCGCATAGCGATAATGGAACCGCGCCACCCACACCGCCCGCGCCGGCCGCGGCAACGGAATCGGCGCCGGCCGCCGACCGAGCGGTCGCTTCAGCACCTCCGCGACACCCGCGCCGCCCCCGCTGCGACAGCCCAGCGGCACCACGACGAACGTCGCCGCGGCCGCCGTCGCGACCGCGCAGCCCGCGATCAGCAGGGCGTGCCGGCGCAACCAACGCGGCACTCGCTTTCGCCAGGACATCCGCCGCACGCGACGCCGACCGCGCGGTTTGCGTTTCATGTCCGCGGTTATAGCCCGCACGGCGGGTCCGTCAATGCGCCGCCGGCCGCCACGACCGAGAATCCCGGCCCGGCCGGCACCCCGCGGCCGAACACGCGCCCCGCTCCCAGCCGCGCCTCTCATGCTGCACGGGGCCTGCGATCCGGCCGATGCGACAGCGTGGGTCTCTCGACGCTCATTCCGCACCAACCGAGAATCGGCCGCGCGCCGCGCGTAGCGATTGAAACACGCGTGCTGATCGACCTGCCCCGAACCATCGCCGGACATGCGCCCGACGCCGGCCGGGGCATCGGGCCGTGTTCGCGGCGGTCGCTGCGGACGCGCTTCTCGTGGTTGAATCGGCCGCGCCGCATGCTCCTGACGCTGGCGGCCGTTTGGGTCATCGCAGTGTTCGACCTCGGCTTCACGCTGTTCGAGCGTGAGACGCCGGAGTTCGTCGAGCTTAACCCGGTCGCAGCCCGAGTCCTGTCGGGATCTGCGCAGGGGGTGATGGTTTACAAGTTCGGCCTGCTTGCGCTCGGCACGCTGATCCTGCTGCCGCTGCGGCGACACGCGGTAGCCGAGTTGGCGTGCTGGTTCCTGTTCGTCGCGCAGGTTTACCTCGCCGTGCGCTGGTACGCGTACTACGACTGCCTGCTGCACAGCTACGTGAACCCGCTGGTGTGCTTCAATCCCGGGCCGTAGCCCGCGCGTCGGCCCGGGCGGGTCTTCCGCGTATACTGCCCGCATGAGTGACGTTCCATCCGCACCCGCGGCCCCGGTTTCGCTGCGGCTGCGCCAACCGAAGCCCTGGCTGCGCTGGCTCGGCGCGGTGCTCGCGCTCGCCGGCTGGTTCGTCTCGTGGGAGCTTGTCCGGGCCTCGACCAGCCTGGCCGCCGCCCCGCTCGTCCAGGCGCTCTGCGGCGGCGCCGAGGCCGGCGACGACTGCACGGCCGTGCTCACTTCGCCGCAGGCCTATGTGCGTGTCAGCCCACAACCCGAAGCGCCGCGCGTCCCCGTCGCCGCCTTCGGCATGATGTACTTCGCCGCCGTCGCACTGTGGTACCTGTTCGTCGGTCCGCCCACACGCTCCGGCCGCGCCTGGCATTTCCCGTTGCTCGTCCTGGTGCTCTACGCCGCGTGGCAGTCCGCCGACTACATCCGCATCATGGCCGTCGTGCTCCACCGCTGGTGCGGCGGATGCCTCGCCGCGCACGCGCTGAACGCCGGCCTGCTGATCGTCACGCTCCTGGCCTGGCCCTGGCGCAGCTCATCCGCACCTGCGCCGCGCCATCCTGCGGCGCGCCTGGCGCTGGCCACGGCAACCGCCGGCCTCATCGCCGTGGTGGCGCACCTCGGCTGGCTGTATTTCGCGATCGCCAGCCAGGTCGCCCAGCGCCGCCAGGCCGAGTACGCGGCCGTCCTCGACGATCCCGAGTTCCTCCTGTGGGACTTCCGCCGCCAGCCGGTCGTGGAGATTCCGGTCGCGACCGACGAACCGTTCGCGGGCAACCCGGATGCGCCGCATACGATCGTGGTGTTCGGCGACTTTCAGTGCGAGGCTTGTCGGCGCTCGCACGAAGTACTGACGCAGGTCGCCGCCCGCTACGGCGACCGGGTCCGCGTCGCGTTCCGCCACCACCCCCAGGATCCGGCGTGCAACCCGGATCCCCGCTACCGCGGCGCGGCCCATCCCTCCGCCTGCCGCGCGGCTCAGGCGGCCGAGGCGGCGGGCCTCGTCGGCGGGCGCGACGCGTACCTTGCGATGCGCAAGCTCATGTGGGAACGGCAGGCGCAATTGCCGCGCGTGCCGTTCGCACAGCAGACGGACGCCCAGCGGCGGCTATTCGAGGAGTGGGCCGGCGAGCTGGGCCTCGAGCGGGCCGCGTTCAGCGCCGCGCTGGAGTCGCCGGCCGTCGCCGAGCGCATCCGGGCCGATCTCGAGCTGGCGCGGGCGCTCAAGCTCCAGGCCATGCCGGCGCTGTTTCTCGATGGCAAGCGGCTGCGGGGCTGGAGCCGGCTGGAGACCTGGGACGCGCTCCTGGGGCCGCGCGCCGCGGAGTCGGCACCGGCCGAGTGAGGGCGGCGAGGATATGGGACCGCGCGGCGCCCCGGCCCGATCCGGGCCACGATCGGGGGGAAATCCCGCAGCGTCGCCGGTGGTCGGTCTAAATCGGCGTTGGGGCGGCCCCCCTTGCAAAGCCGGAGGTTTACGACGATAATGGCGTGTTTGGATCGGGAGAGTGCCCGGAAAGGTGCGTCATGAAAGCTGACATTCATCCGCCATACCAGGACACGCAGGTGACCTGCGCGTGCGGTAACAGTTTCAAGACCCGCGCAACGGTCCCGGTGATCAAGGTCGACATTTGCAGTGCCTGTCATCCGTTTTACACCGGTAAGCAGAAGTTCGTGGACTCGGCCGGCCGCGTGGAGCGCTTCCAGAAGAAGTTCGGCGGCCAGTACTTCAAGAAAGCCGAGGAGAAGTCCGCCGGCGGGCAGTAGCTGTGTCCATCCGGAATCCGTTGCGGCCTGGGCCCGTGCGCCCGGGCCGTAATCGTTAGTGGCGAACAGCGAACCGCGCGTTGCGGCCCGGCGACCGAACACGAGGGATAAGCCGCTTGCCGGGAAAGACAGCGTACCGCTCGCGATTCGCAACCCGCCACGCGTTGTCGTGGGTTCATGATGCCTGTTCAAGACCCGCCCTGGATCGCCCGCGTCGAGGAGCTCGTCCGCCGCTCGGACGAGCTGACGGCGCAGATGAACCAACCCGAGGTCGCGTCGAATGGGACGCTGATTACGCGCTTGGCGCGGGAGCACGGTCAGCTCGAGAAGATCGCCCGACCGTACCGCGACTATCGCCGCGTGACCCAGCAGCTCGAAGAGTCGTTGCAGTTGATCGACGGGCCGGACGCGGAACTGCGCGAGCTGGCGCGGGCGGAGATCCCGGAGTTGGAGGCCCGCCGCGCGCGGCTGCTGGCGAATTTGCAGGAGCGCCTGGTCACGGGCGACGAGGCCGCGATCCACTCGATCATCCTCGAGATCCGGGCGGGCACGGGCGGGGAAGAGGCGGCGCTGTTCGCCGGCGACCTGCTGGCGATGTACACCGGCTACGCCGCCCGCCACGGCTTCAAGGTCGAGGTGCTGTCGCTCTCGGAGTCCGACTTGGGCGGAGTTCGCGAAGCGATTCTCAACATCACCGGCGAAGAGGTTTATTTGTATTACTGCTTCGAGGCCGGCGGTCACCGCGTGCAACGCGTGCCGAAGACCGAAGCGCAGGGCCGGATTCACACCTCGGCCGCGACGGTCGCGGTGCTGCCCGAGCCCGACGAGATCAATATCGAGATCGACTGGGACAAAGACGTGATTGAGCACGTCAGCCGGGCGGGCGGCCCCGGTGGGCAAAACGTGAACAAGGTTTCCAGCGCCATCCGCCTCGAGCACGTGCCGACCGGGATCACGGTTTCGATGCGCGACGAAAAGAGCCAGCATAAGAACCGCGCCAAGGCCCGCCGTGTGCTCCTCTCGCGGCTCTACGACCATTTCCAGACGCAGCAGGCCAGCCAGATCGCGGCCGACCGCCGCAGTATGGTCGGGTCCGGCGATCGCAGCGACCGCATCCGCACGTACAACTTCCCGCAGAACCGTGTGACCGACCACCGCATCAACAAGGACGTGTACGACCTGCCGCGCGTCCTGGCCGGCGATCTGGACGAGTTCCAGCGCGAACTGCATGACCGCGAGCTGCGCCTGCGGCTCGAGTCGCTGTGACGTGTGCCCCCGCCGTTCCGGCAGTGCCTGTTCGATGAGCGGCCGGATTCCTCGCCGGTCAACGGCGGCGATCTTGCTCGGAATGACCGTGAAAGGACGAGCCCGGGTCAGTAGACCTGCCGCTGTCGGGCGGCGGGAATGCCGCATTGCGCGCGGTACTTCGCCACGGTGCGGCGCTTGATGTCGATCCCCGCAGCCCGCAGCCGCGCGACGATTGCATCATCGCTGAGCGGCCGGCGCTTGTCCTCGGCCGCGATGATCTCCTGCACCTTGGCCTTGATGCTGGCCCAGCCGAGCGCGTCGCCGTCGTCCGTCTCCGCCCCACCGGTGAAAAACATCCGCAGCGGATAGATGCCCCGCGGGGTTTGCAGGTACTTCTCGTCCACCGTGCGGCTGATGGTGGACGGGTCGCAGCCGAAGCGGGCCGCCAGGTCGCTCATGCGAAGCACCTTGAGGTGCTGCTCGCCGTGGTCGAGGAAGTCGCGCTGCGCCTCCACCACCGCCCGGGACACCTCCAGCAGCCGCTCCCGGCGGTAGCGGACCGCGTCGATGATCGCGTTGGCTGCTTCGATCTTCTGCTTCGCGAACTCGCGCACCGTCTTGTCCTCGCGGGCCTGTTCCAGCAGCTCGCGAAACTCGGGCGAGATCCGCAGCTCGCGCAGGTTGCTTCGCGCGAGCCGCACCTCGTAGCGATCCGTCTGCTCGTCGTATTCCACCACAACGTCCGGCACGACCCGTGGCGACTCCATCTCCGAAATCTTGTGGCCCGGATGCAGCGACAGCTTCGCGATGACCTCCAGCGCCGCCTTCACGTCGGCCAGCTCGACGCCGAGGGCGCGGGCAATCGCCGGAAGCCGGTTCTTCTCGACATCCTCCAGGTGCGCTTGCACGATCCGTTTTTCCAGCTCGTTGTCGCCCGGCAGCGCCGCCAGTTGAAGCAGCAGACATTCTTGCAGGCTGCGAGCCGCGATACCCGCCGGCTCCAGACGCTGCACGGCCGCCAGTGCCGCTTCCATTTCCTCCGGGCCGGCCGGCGGTGTTACCGCCTGGGCGATCTCCGCGAGCGGCGTTGTCAGGCGTCCACTCGGCTCAATCTGCTCGATGATCCGCGCCCCGATCTCCCGCAGCCGCGGATCCACGTCGACCAGGCTCCACTGCCCCAGCAAATGCTCGTGCAGCCCCACCGGCCGGGCGGCCGCATTCGCCATCGCGTCCAGCTTGTACTCCCCCTCTTCCGCCACGCGGGCCCGCGAACGCGTTCCGCGGTAATCCAGATCGTCCTCGAACCAGTCGTATTCCCGGACGAGATTATCGAGACGCTCGAAGTCGCGCGCGTCCCCCGTCACCACCAGCGCCTGCTCGCCGTCGGGCCGCTCGTCCGACGTCTGCTCGATTTCGGGCATTGCGGCCGGCTCATCCGGAACTTCCTCGAGCGCCGGATTGCTGTCGAGCTCCTGACTGATACGCGACTCGAGCGCGAGCGCGGGCAACTGGAGGATGTCCATCGCCTGAATCAGTTGCGGCGTCAGGCGTTGCTGGAGGATTTGGCGCGGAACTTGGATTAAGGCTTGCGACACATTGGGGCCCGGAGTTTCGTTTTCTTGTAAGCCTTTTTCAGAAAGTTACTTACGCGGTACGCCAGAGCATCTGTGATGCGGGGGCGGCAGCCGCTAGCAAGATCCATGCCAGCCTGAGCATAGTACTGGCGGCGCACCACAGTGTCAAAAGGATTATCGGCGAAATGGGTTTCCGTGAACGCTTTCGGATTGCGGACACGTATGCTCGATCCGAATGAGGCAGTCCCACGCCGTTTCAGATTCGCTATCATCTCCGCAGCGCGCCGGAAGCAGTCCGTTGAAAGAGGGGATGGGCACCGCGGGAACGGCTGTCGGTGCTACTGTGATGTTGGGTTGGCGCGGAGCCAGCCCCGTTTCTCAACGGGCTGCGAGGGCCCGTGCAAACACGAGCTGGAGCGCAACGTGCAGTTCAAGAACACCCAGGTCCCTGCGGGCGACCCGATCTCGATCCGAGCCGGTCGACTTGAAGTCCCCGATCATCCGATTGTGCCGTTCATCCGCGGCGACGGCACCGGGCCGGACATCTGGCGTGCGGCGCAGGGGGTGTTCGACGCGGCCATCGCAAAGGCGTACGGCGGCCGACGGAAGATCGCGTGGATGGAGGTGTTCGCGGGCGAGGCCGCGTACGCGCGTTTTCAGGACTGGCTGCCCGAGGAAACGTTGGAGGCGTTCCGGCGGTTTCTGGTCGGAATCAAGGGGCCGCTCACGACACCGGTGGGCGGGGGCATTCGCTCGCTGAATGTGGCGCTGCGGCAACAGCTCGACCTGTACGTCTGCCTGCGGCCGGTGCGGCACTTCGCCGGCGTGCCGTCACCGGTGCGGCAGCCCGAAAAGGTGAACATGGTGATCTTCCGCGAGAACACGGAGGACATCTACGCGGGAATCGAATATGCGGCCGGCACACCCGAGGCACACGAGATCCTCGAGTTTCTGGCGCGCGAGTTTCCGAGGGAGTTTCGCAAAGTACGCTTTGGGACCGAGGAGGCGGTCGAGCAGTGGCAGCGCGCGCTCGAAGGGGTCGGGGTCCTCCGGCGGCCCGTCGGCGTTCAGGTGGGCATCGGCATCAAGCCCGTCAGCTATCTCGGCACCGAACGGCTGGTGCATACGGCGATCCAGTACGCGATCCAGAACCGGCGCAAGAGCGTCACGCTGGTGCACAAGGGCAACATCATGAAGTTCACCGAGGGGAGCTTCCGCGACTGGGGCTACCAGGTGGCGCGCGAGTTCTTCGGGGCGGTCGAGATCGACGGCGGGCCGTGGTGCCGGATTCCGGACGGCCGCCCTGGCGCGGGTCTGGTCATCAAGGACGCGATCGCCGACATCACGCTCCAGCAGGTGCTCACGCGGCCGGAGGACTTCGACGTCATCGCCACGTTGAACCTCAACGGCGACTATCTCTCGGACGCTTTGGCCGCTCAGGTGGGCGGCATCGGCATCGCGCCGGGCGCGAACATCAACTATGTCACGGGGCACGCGATTTTCGAAGCCACGCACGGCACGGCCCCGAAGTACGCCGACCAGGACAAGGTCAATCCCGGCTCGGTGATTCTGTCGGGCGAGATGATGCTCCGCTACCTGGGTTGGACGGAAGCGGCCGATTTGATCATTCGCGGCATGGAGGGCGCGATCGGGGCGCGGACGGTGACCTACGACTTCGCGCGGCTGATGGACGGGGCCCGCGAGGTGAAGTGCAGCGAGTTCGGGGCGGAGGTCGTGCGACACATGGGAGCGAGCCCCTGCGCCGGCTTGCAGGCGCAGGCCGGGGCGCCATAATGGGGGCGTTTTGTCCAAACCTACAGATCTTTTGGAGGACACCATGAAGACGACGTTGAAGGTGCTGGCCCTGTCGTGCCTGTTCCTGTCCCTGACCGGCTGTGCGAGCATGAGCGGCCGGTGGAACTTCGATTCGATCACGCCTCAGACGGCCAAGAAGGACTTTCAGCTCCAATGCATGTACCTGAAGGACGACGGCACGTTCACGGCCACCGCCAGTGAGGCCGGCAAGACGCGCGAAATGAGCGGTACGTATACGTACGACGGCGCCACGAAGACCCTGAAGTTCATGTCGCAGGGCAAGGAGTACAAGTACAACGCCGAACTGACCTCATCCAGCGACACGATGAAGGTCTGGGGCGGCGAGAAGGGCAGGGAGTGGACGGCGTACATGAAGCGCGTGGCGAGCAGCAACGCGGACGAGAAGCGCTCCGCGGGAGCCGCATCCTGCGCCGAGAAGAAGTGACTTTCGGCGCCGGGCGCGGCTGATCCGGGGCAACGTTGCGCCACGTGTCCGAAATGCTGGACCTTCACGGGATGATCGTCCGGTCCGACGGCCGCCATCGTCTCGTTCCGGCCCGGTAGGGCGTACCGGGAACCGCTCATAATGTACGGATTTGTGCCTGGCATCCGCTGAAAAAGGGGCACAGGCACCGCGGGAGTGGCCGTTGGCGCCACCGTGATGGTGGGGTGGCGCGGAGCAGGCCCCCTTTCTCAACGGGCTGCCGGGCAACGGGCCGGGCACCGTGCCCGGCCGGGTAGCACTCGCGGCAACATCGGTCTTCACACGAAGGAGCAGACAGGAGACGCGGGATTGTGGGAACGTGCGCGGTGGCGTTGATCGCCCTCGTGACGGGCTGGGCAAGAATGTGATGACGGAGCGGGCGCAGTTCGCGTGCGGCAAGAACCAGATCACGATGCAGAGCTTCGGCATCTGGCACTGGGACGGGGGCATCAAGAAGTTCCGCTCGTACTGGGCTGACAGCATGGGCTGGGGCCAGGGCACCTGCCGCTACGACGAGGAAGACAAGGCGTGGCACATGAAGGGCGAGAGCCACGACGGCGGGCCTACCGGGAACTGGCACGGCACCTTGCGGCTGGTCGACAAGAACACCATGGAGTGGGAGCTGAAAGAGACCGACGCACTCGGTCTCATGACCTTCATGGAGATGAAGGGCACGATGAAGCGCAAGTAGCACGCGTCGCGCGGCCGGAGGCGCACGCCGCGCCGCCGGCCGGTCTGAAGTGCGCTATCACTTCCATCGAGGCTAGCGGGCGAGTCCGACCGCTTCCATCAGCACGTTCGGCAGGTCGTCGGCCAGTTCGGGCGTGCATTGCTCACACGTGGTGCCCGGCCCCAGCCAGTTCCCACCCGCCAGCGCGCACGCGTGCCCTGATCGGATCTCGCAGGTGCCATCCGCGAAGCAGCAGGCCCCGTGGTGGTGAGGCGGAGGAGGTGGCGGGGGCGGGGGCG
>CAZMCT010000021.1:0-7474 GCA_964564785.1 uncultured Planctomycetales bacterium | reverse complement strand
GTGGCGGAGGGGGCGGAGGCGGGTTGGCGCATTGCTCGCACGTGCTGTTCGGCCCGAGGAACAGCCCATCCGCCTGCATGCACTCGATCCCGTGGAGTAGCTCACACGTACCGTCGGGGAAACAGCAGGCCCCGGGTGGCGGAGGAGGGGGTGGCGGCGGCGGGGGCGGCGGTGGCGGAGGGGGCGGAGGCGGGTTGGCGCATTGCTCGCACGTGCTGTTCGGCCCCAGGAAGACACCCCCGGCGACCAAACACTGGTGCCGGGTCAAGACCTCGCACGTTCCGTCAGCAAAACAGCAGGCCCCCGGTTGACAGCGCTGCGCCAGTGCAGGACTCAGACACAGCCCCATCAGTAAGAAGACACAGACCATTCTCGGCATCGTTCACTCCTTACATGCCTTACATGTTCGATTTTCCGTGCGCGCCCGGCCCGGCGCCGGATGCCAGCGGTTCTGCCGCCGAAGAAGACGTGGTCGCCGACTGACTATTCGCGTGGTCCGGCAGTTTCTCTTGATCACCCCCGGCAACCGAATCTGTACGTCACTGCGGCCCGGGTTTTGCCCCCATTCCCGTGTACCTCGCAACCCGTTGAGAGAGGGGGGCCGGCTCCGCCCCAACCAACCATGACGGTGGTGCCAATAGCCGTTCCCCCGGTGTCTGTTCCGGTTTTCAGCGGGCCGCTAGGATGCTCATGCTGACGCGCAGACGCTCGAGGTTACGATGCCCTCTCCTCCTGAAGTCGTTGTCCGGCTCGAGAACGTGGTCAAGGTGTATCGGCCGGCCGCCGGGGTCGAGGTGCGGGCGCTGCGGGGGGTCTCGTTCGAGTTTCGGCGGGGGGAGTACGCGGCGATCGTCGGGCCGTCGGGCAGCGGCAAGTCCACGTTGCTCAACATCTTAGGATGCCTCGACCGTCCGACGGACGGGAAGTATTGGCTGGACGGCGACGACGTGTCGCAACTCGACGACGACGCGCTTTCGGATATCCGCGGCCGGCGCATCGGCTTCATCTTCCAAAGTTTCAACCTGATCCCGACGCAGACGATCCTGGAGAACCTCGAGACGCCGCTGTTCTACCAAGGACAGTCGCCCCAGCGGCGCCGCGAAATCGCCCTCGACCTGCTGGCGCGCGTCGGCCTGGCCGATCGCGTGGCGCATCGGCCCCACGAGCTGTCCGGCGGCCAGCAGCAGCGGGTTGCGATCGCCCGGGCGCTGGTGAACGACCCGGCCATTCTGTTGGCCGACGAGCCCACGGGGAACCTCGACAGCAAGACCGGCCAGGTGATCCTCGACATGCTCGATCAGCTCAACGCGGACGGCCGGACGATCATCATCGTGACACACGACCCCGATGTGGCGCGCCGCTGCGGCCGGATTATCGAGATCCGCGATGGTCTGATTCACAACGGCCGGTGACGGACCGGGCGTTGCGCCGCGGGCCGAATCTTGCGCTGCTCCGCCGCAACGGGCGCCGTCGGGAGCACAACGCGGAGCCGATGTGCCCGCGACAACCCTCACCAGCGCTCGAACGAGTAGCGGCGGCGGGCGCCCAGCCGCGGAATCTCGAGCAGCAGCGTCGCTAGTAAGGCCGCCACTATCGCAGTCAGCAGCGACTGGAGGAGAATACCCCCGACCGACCGTGCCGCCCCCTCGTACACGCGCTCATATATGAACACCAGCAACTGCGCCGGCCACGCCACCAGAACGCCGGCCAGCCAGCGCACCCACCACAACTCGCGGTTGACCAGTTCACGCAGGTAGGTCAGCAGGAAGACGGCCGCTCCGAAGAAGAGCGCATGCACGCCGAGCGGCCCGTCCGTCCCGATGTCAACCATCAGCCCCGCGCCCCACCCGGCCAGTCGGGCCTCGGGCGCCGGCAACGTCAGCCCAAGGAGCAGCGCCAGCGCCAGCAGCAGATCGATCCATTCCGGTGCAAAGTGACGCAGCAATGTCGTCTGCACGAGATACACGCCAACCAGCGCCAGCAGGTACAGGCCCCAGTGCATCAGCGGTTCCTCAGGGGAGCCGGCGGAGCCGGTGGCGGGGCGGCGGGCGCGGTGGGCGGCGGTGATCGGCCCGGCTTCGCGACCGGCCGGGTGGCGGGCGGAGGCTGGGTGGCGCCCGGCAGGGGAACGCGAAAGCGGGTGCTGGGCTGGCTGACGACCCGGCCGTCCTGCCGCTGGTAGCTGAAGGTCACCTGGATTTCGCGGCCGGCGACTTTGAGTTCGGACGGCCAGCGGAGAACGAAGGCATACGATTCGCCGAGGATGGACGGCTTGACGGTTCGAAAGGGCCGAGCTTCGTCCGGCGGCAGTACCCACTCGTGCAGGAGTTCACGGGCGTAGGTGCCGTCGGGCCGCAGGCTGAGCGCGTGCAACTGTGCCCGAATCGTGCCGGGGACGAAGGTGCCCTTGAGATTTCCCTTGGCGTCGCCGGTCGGAAGGAAGTACACCCGGGCCAGGATGCCGCTGACCCGGCCCTCGGGGTCCCAGGTCCACGGCTGCGTCGAGTAGTACTGGCGGATGGCGACGATGTCGTCGCGTTCGGCGGGCGGCTCCGGCTCGCGGCGGCCGAAGAGCTCACAGCCCGCGGAGAGCAGCGCCAACGGTCCGGCGACCGCGAGTACGACGCAGCGATGGGCAAGACGGGTGGTCATGGAAATCCTGGCTCCGTCGGATTCTCCCCTTTATAGCAGCCTGACGAAAGGGGAGATGCGAATCGGTGCCGGGGAGCCCGCGCTGGCCTCCCGAACCGGGACGTCGCGTGGTCGCGCGCGAGCGCCGGGCGACACGGGCCGGGCGAATCGCGCGTGGAGCGCTCCGTCGCGCTCCGAGCACGGCGGCAGAGATCGCTTCCGGTCACGCACGCGGGTGGCGCTACCGCGACGGTGACGTCCGGAAACTGACGGGGACGTCGTACGAGTCCGGCGGCGGCGGCGGGCGCTGGGGTTGGATGGCCGGGCGGACCGGCCCGTACTCCTCCGGCTGCGCGCGGTAGTCCATTCCGCCCGGGACCTCGCGTGGGACGAGCGGGGCCTGATCGTCGCGCGGCGGGGGCGCGTCCGGTCCCTCGACTTCCAACTGGAGGGACTGGAAGAGCGGGGCACGGAGCGTCTCGGGCGGTACGACCTCGAGCTCGTCGCGCTCCCTGGCCGAGAGGGCGCGGTAGTCCTCGGCGCTGCGGATCACGTGCGGGGTCAGCACGAGCAGCAGTTCGGTGCGCTTCTTGGAGTCCGTCTGGTTGCGGAACAGCAGCCCCAGGCCCGGCACGTCGCCGATCAGCGGCACTTTCTGCTCGCGGTTCTCCGTGCGGCTGGTAATCAGCCCGCCGAGCACGACCGTCTCGTGGTCCTTCACCATTACGTTGGTCTTGGCGTTGCGGCGGAAGAACACCGGCGCGGTGACGCCCTGTCCGACGTCCACCGTCGAGCCGGTGAAGTCCGATACCTCCTGCTCAATGTCCAGCCGCACGAAGCCGTCGGTGTTGATCTGCGGCGTGACCGTGAGCTTGATGCCGATCTGCTCACGAGCCACGCTGGTCGTGATCTGCCCGCCGGTGGTGGTCGAGGTGCCTGTCACGTACGGCACATCATCCGCAATCTCGATCGACGCTTCCTGATTGTCCATGGCCACAATCTGCGGCCTGCTCAGGACGTTGAGCTGCCCCTCGTTCTGGAGCGTGCGGAACAGGAAATTGAAATCCGCGCCGGTGATCGTGAACGTGAACCCGCCCAGGCCGCTGCCGGCTGCTCCCAGGTCCGTGCCGCCCACATAGTCGAACGTGGTCGTGTCGGTCGGGCCGGCCTTCGCCCACTGGAGGTCCTGAAACGCGAACTCGACGCCGAGGTCGAGCTCGTTGTCCATGGTGACCTCGACGATCAGCACCTGGATCATCACCTGCGGCGGCATCTGGTCGAGCGAGCGGACCACCTCCATGACCGAGTCGCGAAAACGCGGGTCGACGTCGAGAATCAGCCGGTTCGCGGCCTTGCTCGCGATCGCCGTGATCTGCCGCTCCTGGAGCACCGATTTCGATACGTCCTCGCCGATCTCCTTCAACCGGGCCTGCTCCGCGTCGCTGAACTCCTTCAGCGTCGGCGCCAGCTCCTCGGCCGGAATGTTCTGCGGGACGTAGACGTCGGTCAGCCGTTCCGGGACCGGGATCGTGTCGAGCTGATAGATCAGCTCCTCGACGAGCTTCAGATATCCCGGGGTTCCGGCCGCGATGACCGAGTTCGTCCGCACGTCGGTCGTGAACGCGACCTCCTGCCGACCGCCGCCCTCGGCGCCCATGCCCTCGAGCGTCAGGATCCGCTCCTGGTCGCCGGTCGTCCCGCTGCCCGTCCGGCCGCCGCCCTGCGTGCGGCGCTCGAAGAGCGTTTCGAGGTTCTGCACGAGCTGCTCGGCGTCCGCGTTCCGCAGCCGGAACACGCGGATCTGCGCATCCTCCGGCGGGACGTCCACCGCGGTCACCAGGGATTCCATGAGCGGCATGCTGTCGGCCGGCGCGGTGACGACCAGCGAGTTCGTGCGGATGTCGGAGATGACCGTGATGTCCTGCCGCATCCCCCGCAGCGTCTCGAGCCCGATGTCGGGGTTGAGGCGCTGGAAGATCAGCATGACCTGCGACTCGGTCTCCTGCTGGTTTGCGCCGCCGCCGCCTCCACCGGTGCCGCTCACCGTACCGCCGCGCAGCTCGAGAATCCGCTGAAGCAGCTCGCCGGCCGCTTCCGCGTCGGCCTGGGCCAAGCGGAAGATCCGCACGATCGTGCCCGCGATCGGCTCGGTGCCGTCCATCCGCCGCACGACGTCCTCGACGTCGGCCAAGAGCGCCGCCGGCGCGAACACGATCACGGCGTTGGTGTTCTTGTCGGCCGTGACCGTCACATCGACCTCGCCGCCGCCCTTGCCGCCCCCGCCGCCCTGCTGCTTGAAGATGTCCTGCACGCTCTTGGCCACGTCCTCCGCCCGCGCGCGCGCCAGGGGGATGATCTGCGTCCGCCGCCCGACCTCGCTCGGGCGGTCCAGCGTCTCCACCCAGCGCTCGATCGTCGACATGTCCTCGGCCGAAGCCGCGACCAGCAGCGCATCGGTGATCGGGTCGGCCGCAATGTGGATCGGCGTGCCGCTGAGCTTGCTGTCCTTCTGCTTGAGCGACTCGTCGACCGCCTCCTGGAGCAGGCTGGCGACGTTGGCCGCGCTGTTCAACCGCGGGTGGAAGGTCTGGAACACGACCGTGCCGGAAAACGGCTTGTCGAGCTCGGTAATGACGCGCTCGGCCTCCTCCAGGTAGTCGCGCGTGCCGGTGAGGACCAAGGCGTTGCTGCGCGTGTCGGCCAGCACCGCCAGGCTGTCCTTGGGCCCTTCCTTGTTGTTCTTGCTCTCGGCGTCCTGCTTGGACTTGAACATCTCCTCGAGCAGGCCGCGGAGCTTGACCACGTCGGCGTACTTCAGCAGCCGGTAACGCGTGTCCACCGTGCTGTAGCGGGCCGCCGCGTCGAGCTGTAGCGCCAGGTCCTCGACCATGTCGTACGTGCCGGCCGTCGCCAGTACGATCAGCGCGTTGGAGCGCTCGTCGGGCTGGAGGATGGCGTTGTCCAGCGCGGCGCTCTTGTCGCCGCCCAGCACCTTCGTGCGGTCCGCCAGAATCTTCTCCAGCCGGTCGGCGAGCTGCGAGGCGCTGGCGTGCTTGAGCGGCAGCACGAACGGCTTGAGCGCCAGGTCGACGCTCGGCCGGTCCAGCTCCTTGATGAGTCCGCCCGCGAGCAGGACCGCGTCGGCCCGGCCGATCACGAGCACCGTGTTGCTGCGGGTGTCGGACTGCACCACCAGGGGGTAGGGCAGGCCGCGGGCCGCGACGCCCGGCGGCACCGGCGGGAGCTGGCCCTTGGGCGGGTTCTTCGCGTCGCCCTCGACCGGCCGGGCCAGGTAGCTCTTGTCCTTGAACGTGTCGGTCAGCAGCTTGGCGACCGCCTCCGCCGACGCGTGCTGGAGCGCGAAGACCTTGACGTCGGTCTCCGGCCCCATTGGCAGTGTGTCGAACACGTTGACGATCGCGGTCAGGGCCTCGTTGTTCTCCTGGGTCGAGAAGACGATCAGCGAATTGGTGCCCTTCTCGGCGATGATGCGGATCGGGTACTCGAGGTTCAGCGGCGGCAGCTCGGTCCCGTCGGGCAGGTGGAGCTGGAGCTGCTTGACGTAGGGCTTGCCGGCCGTCTTGCGGTCGCCGCCGCCGACCTTCTCGGCCGCGTCCTGCTCGGCCTTGATCATGTCGGTCAAAGTTTTGGCGATGTCGTCGGCCGAGCCGTTCTGCAGGGGGATCAGGATGACGTCGGCCGTGACGAAGCTGCGCTGCTTCTGGGTCGGGGCGAGCTCGACGTCGATCGAGTCGATCAGCCGCTCGATCTCCTCGATGTCCTTGGGCGTGCCCGTGATGAGCAGGCTGTTCGTGCGATCGTCGACGGAGATCGACGGCTGAGATTCGCGGGGCACCTCGCGGATCGCGTTGAGCCGCTCGATGATCGGCACGAGCAGCGACATCGCCTCGCCGGCCCGGATGTGCTCGAGCGGAATCTGCCGGATGTCCGTCGGCACCACACCGATGTCGATGTCCTCGATGAGCAGTGCGATGTCGTCGAGCACCTGCTCGCTGGCCGAGGCGATGATCGAGTTGCTCCGCCCCTCGGCGTTGATGCTGAAGCGCGACTCGGGGCCGGTCATGCCGGCCGCATCCAGCTTGGCGCGGATCACCTTCTCGATCATCGGCGCCAGGGCGGCCGCCTTCGCGCTCTGGAGCGGGAAGACCTCGATCTGCGGCGCCGTCGCGGTCTCCTCCATCATCTTCAGGATGCTCTCGATGAAATCGACATCCTGCTCGTCGCCGGTGATCACGATCTTGCGGCTGTCGACCGCGCGGGCCGTGACCTCGCCGCGCAGCGCGCCCGAGACACCGGTCAGCGAGTCCATCGTCGTGAGGCCCTCGCCACCGGCTGCGGTGGGTTCTTCTTGCGGCGCGGCATCCTCGACCCCGACGCCCGGTGGCAGCCGCCGCGCCGGCGGCGGCGTCACCGGCGGCTCCGCCGCCTTGCGCTCAGCCTGCTTCTGCGCCGCGTCCCGCTGGGCCTTCTGCACCGCCTCTTCCAGGGCCTGCTTGCGCGGGTCCGGCGGCGGGGCCTTCTTCTGGCCGGGCCGGCTCGCGGGCTTCGTCGCCGGCTCTGCGGCCGGCGGCTCCTGATCCATCGCCTGGCCCGCCAGCAACAGCGTGTAGAGCGGGCCGACCGGCGACGCGGCCAGATACGGCTCGAAAAACGCCGCCGGCCGGACGATCGCGCCCGGCAAGCCGTGGTCCAGCGGGGCGGCCGAGCTCAGCGCCGGTCGTCCGCCGCCTCCTCCGCCGCCACCGCCACCCGCCGGAGGCCGGCTGCCACCGCCACCTCTGCGGCCGCCACTGCAAAGACAATGACCGCAAATACTTGCCCG
>CAZMCT010000020.1:0-38587 GCA_964564785.1 uncultured Planctomycetales bacterium | reverse complement strand
AAGTATAACACAAAACCAACAAAATGCAATATATTTACTGCACTGGTTAGTAAGTGCCTTCGACTCAACCACCTGCTGGAGCGCGTGCGCGACATTCTGGAAAAAGCCAAGCAACTCGAATGCCAGGCCACCGCGCTAGTCGAGGCGGGCCGCCAAAACCACGCCAGCCCGTACAATTATCGGCCGACAGTCGCCGGCCCGCAACGGACCTTAACTAGCGGTGACCGTCGGCCACGCTTGAGCCCGTCGGGCCGAGTGCATCATAAGTCTCTAGAAACATGTCGGTTAGGGCGCGCCAATGTCCTGCAGGCACGCCCGTCGGCCACCGTTCCACACCCACCGCACGAGGCACGTAAGTCGTTTGACTCATGGCAGTTTTCGAGCCACTCAGGCAATCTCGCGATCATCGCGCCGGAGCCTCTGGCCCGCGGTCTAATACTGGCAAGAGCCGGACGGTCGGGCAGACCGTCCGGCTGGCGCGGAGGGAGGAGAGGGAGAGGAGGAGTTTCAGGCCGCCAGGGGACCCTGCGTTAGAACGCGGTAGCCGCGCGGCTCGCGCTCCACGCGGATGAACGCAGAACGCCGGATGCGCGGTTCTTGGCCGAGGGTGGTCCACCAGTTCACGCGGAAGCAGCTTGTCCGCCACCGCGTCCACAGGAAGCGGATATCCAGTTCACGCGGGTCTTCGAACAGCGCGACCCCGATCGCCGTGCGCATCTCGGCGACCGCAGGATCGCATTCCCAGTCGCGCTCCCCCACATATTCCACGGCGGCTAGTTTCATCATTTGCGGGATCATGGGCAGGTCCTTCGTTTCGATTCGCCGCACATCATTCGTGGTCCGGTCTCAGGTGACCTTCGCCTCAGTTTCTGTGCCGACCACCGGCCTTGGCGTCGGCTGGAGAACAGAGGGCATCTTCCGTGCCAAGGCGCCGATAACGGCGCGCCGATTCGTTCACGAGGCGGTCATGAGAAATCTCCAGCCGGCCAGGCATGTCGCTGAGCCGGTTCCCACTGCCACGCGTCCGACGGCGTTGCTCGCACCGGCCGGCACGAGTTCAGCAGCTTCGCGTCGCATGCCGAACCCGGGGCTTGCCGTCACCCCCGCAGCTCGTGTGACTCGTCGGAGGTTTGGATCATCTTTCATCCAACCGGGTCACTTACTTTCCCGGGCCGAGCCAGAACCGGCGACGCAAGCGCGCGCACAACGCCGTCCTGCCCTCATTTCGTCCATCGGGGTGCCGCAACTCGCTCCGGCACGGCAGTTGCCTCCGAGCGATTCGCGGATGAATGCTGACCGACCCACGGAGTCTGCGATGCACGATTTCAAGTACGACAGGTCCACACGGCGCAGCCCTCTGGCTGCTGGTCGTCAGAATGCGGCGAACGCGACTCCCGCGCAGGCATCGAGCAACCGAAGCAGGGGGCCGCAGCGGCCCTGGGGCCACGCCGGGTGGGGAGCAGTGCCGTTCGCTGACGTGAGCCGGCAGGAAGACATCGCGACCCACTTACTGTCGCTTAGGCAAGGCCAGGAGATCCTCTCGGCCCTGCTTGAATTTGCGCGCGAAGAGCGACTGGTGAGCGGCTCTCTGAAGGCGAGCGGCGCCGTCAGGAGCGCGCAGATCGCCTGCTGGGATTCAGCGACGCACGACTACACGCAGGTGCATGTGCGCGAGGAGGCAGAACTGTCGCTCATCGGCGGGCTCGGGCTGGCTGACGGACAGGCGCTCTTACACGCGCACGCTGTTCTGCGGTTGCGTGATGGCTCGACTCGGACTGGTCACCTGCTCCGGGCGCACGTTCGTTCGAACTTGAAAATCACGCTCGCCGGATGGTCCCGGCCGCTGCGCTGCGCGAACGAACCGGAGACGGGCGTTGATCCGCTGTGCCTGGCCTCGTGAACATGTAACTGAGGTCCGCGATCTGTTCACGTGGCGATAACTGGCGTCGAAGAGGTGCCCCGTGAAACTCTCCAATAAACCATCAGGAACATTCACTACGCGAGTGTGGCTCGGCCGTCTTGGCGTTGTCTGTGCACTCAGCGCGACAACAATTCTCGCTGGCTGTGCTACGCTGCCGGCCGACGTCCAGGCCCGGTGCGAGCGCGGCTACGTCTTTTACCTGGATGGCGCGGGAGGAGGCGGACCGCTCATTAATCAATCGGCGGGCATTCGCGAGGGGCTCCGCAGCGCCGGCTACCCCGGCTGGGGAGAGATGTATTCGTGGGAGACCGGCCTGACCCTCGCAGTCGATCAGACGGCCAGCAACGAGTACAAGCGGGCCAAGGCAACTGAGCTGGCGCAGAAGATTGTGACTTTTCATCGGGAACATCCGCAGGCGCCGATCACCTTGGTTGCCTTTTCGGCCGGCACCGTCATCGCGGTGTACACCCTGGAAGCGCTGCCCAACAGCCCGATCGTCGAGAATGCCGTGCTCTTGGCTGGCTCGATGAGCGCCGACTACGACCTGACCAGAGCGCTGGCACACGTTCGGCAGAATGTGTACATCTTCACCTCGGATCGCGATGTCGTCCTCACGGTCCTGCTGCCAATCCTCGGACCAGCCGATCGTGGTGCCGACACCAACAGCGTCCTGGGGACGACGGGCCCCATTATTCCAGCCAACCCGTCAGCGGAGACCGCGAGTCAGTACGCCAAGGTGATTGAAGTGCGGTGGAATCCGTCGTTCCGCAATTTCGGGCACGGCGGCGACCACCTGAACACCGTCAACGCGTCGTTCATCCGCGCCTTCATCGCGCCGCTGGTGTTCGTCGCCCCCGCGAGCGTGGCCGGCCCGTGCCCTCCGCTGGGAAAGGTCCGGAACCCGGACTATCAGGCTTGGGCGCCGTTTGCGCCCGGCTCGTGGGCGGTCCTGGAAGGCACGTGCACGCGCGATGGCCACACGGAACCCTGCCGCGTCAAGAGCACGCTCGTCTCCAAGACGCCCGACAGCGCCGTCATCGAGCACGAACTGACCATCAACAACGAGCGGCCCGCTGAGATCCCATTCCGGCAGCGCTCGATTGTGATCGCCAATGTTGATCCGCACGAGCATCCGATGACGCACTCGGACGCAACGGTACGTCGGATCGGGCAAGTCGACGCGCCGATTCAAGGCAAGCCGACCAAGTGCTACGTCACGCGAATTGGCGTGAAAGGCACTTTCGATTTCTGGGGCGACAACATCTGTGCCGAGACTTACACCGCCAGCGTCGTCCCCGGTCTTCTAGCGCGCCTCGATCTCAGCACGACACTTGACGGCAAGCAGTACGAGTTTGCACTGCGCGCCACGGGTTATTTTGTTGCATCGCGTCCCGTTCAGGCGACGACTGAGATTTGGACAGTCGAGCCGATCGAGCCGCGAACCCGCGCGAACGAGCAGCAGTCTGCTGGACGCAGATCTTCCGCGCCGTTCGCATCGATCGGCACAGTCCGGTGACGGACAATGAGAGCATGGCAGCAACGGAACTTGTGTCCCGAAGGTACCACGAAAGGAGGCGCGGCATGACGCTGCGACATGGCAACCGAATCCGACAGATCGGCGGGGAGCAGGTGATTCGTGATGTGCTGGCCACCGAAGCGAGCGAGTTGGCGGACAGGAGACCGAGCGAGGTCGAGATTCGAACGCGCGCTCACGACGTCTGCTTACGCCGCAACGGTGTGCCGGACACTGCACGTACTGCGCATTCATGTGTGACACCTGCCGGAAGCACCGGCATAAAGGCGCGACCATGAAGAACATAATGGCATTTATCGTATCGTGTGGAGCTTGTCTCGCGCTGGTCGGCTGTGCCAGCGAACAACCACGCTGTACGGGTTTTCTGAGCGATTATTCAGTCCTCAAGCCGCACCCTACGATTCAGGGTGCACTCGTTTACTGGAATCCGGACATTGATTTAACGGAATACAAGGCCGTGCTTATTGAATCCGTTGAGGTTCGCTGCATGAATGAAAATGGGGACAACTGTGCCACACCGGAGGACGTTGCTGCGTTTCGCAGGTTTGTCAATGACGAGTTGACCGCAGCGATCGGCAAGCACAAGGGGATCGTGACCGAACCGGGGCCGCAGGTGCTTTGTGTTCGTCTTCAAGTTAATCTGCGGCTCACAGGACCCGTAGACACGCCTCCGCCTCCCTGGCCACAGCGAGAATATGCATTAGCCACGGCCAATATCGAAGCCGAGGCCCACAACCCGATTTCCGGTGAGCTCGTCGCGGCCTATGTAAGCCCACGGAACGGCGTAGAATGGTATACCACGTTCTTTTTGACTAATCCTCCTGATCCCTGGGAAGCCGCGAGGGCGGTTGCGCGCAAGCGCATCGCGACCATTGGCGATCTATATGGCGACCGTGCCATTGACTAAGGTAGTTTCAAGGTTGCGAATCACAGCGAATGACAGCCCGCGGGTCCTCACTCTTTGGCTTGAAGGGAAATTGGAGGGGTCGTGGGTTTACCATCTGAAGCAGTGCCGGCGCCGCCTGTTGCGCAGCACGAGCCAATTTGCCGTGTGCGTCAACCTCACCGGCGTGGCGTACGTCGACGCGGCGGGCAAGGCTTGGTTGGCGGAAATGTACGAGCGAGGCGCTCAGTTCATTGTCGGCGATTGCCCGACGAAGGCCATCGTGGCCCGGATCGTCGGCGATGAGTAACGGTCGGCTCAGTTGCGAGAGGAGAATCAACATGACGTTGCGACATGGCAATCGAATTCGACAAGGTGAAGGGGAGCAGGTGGTTCGCGAGTTGCAGGACCACGCGGCAGCCGGGATGGTCGGCGGCGGGCCCACGGAGGACGAAATTCGGCAACGCGCCCACGAGATCTACCTGAGCCGCAACGGTGCTCCGGGAAATGCCGAGGTGGACTGGCTACAGGCGGAGATCGAGCTGCGTACCCGCAAGGCCAGGGCGCGTCCCAACTGAGTCGTCAGTCTCGTGTGAGCAGCGGTTCAGCCAATCGGGCAGTTACGTAGAGAAGGCGAATGAGTTTACCAGGAGTCTAATCATGAATATCCAGGTTGTGGCGCGAGTGCCGTTATTGAGCGTGGTGCAAGAGTTGGTGGAGCTGCGGCTCGGGCGTGTCCTGGGCCGCTTGGGGCAGCGAGTTGAGCAGGCGGCAGTGACCTTCGAAGACCAGAGCGGAGCGCGCGGCGGCGCGGATACCCTTTGCCGGATTTGGCTGCGGCTCCACCCCCGCGGCGAGATCAATGTCTCGGCGATCGCGGCTTCGCCAGGAGCAGCGCTCGGCGAGGCGGCACAGCGCGCCGGCCGATGCGCCGAGACCTCGGTACGACGGTCATGGACTGAGCGCAGGCGGTCCGCGTGAAGGAGAGCAGGTCATGGCTACCCAGGTGCTGAAGAACGTGAGGGGACACGTGATTGAGCAGACGCGGATGCAAACCCGATCCGCCTCGAAGTCGGAACGAGCGATGCTGACCCACAACCGCTTTATGCATGTCGAAGCCAGGAATGATGAACAGATGTTCACAAGTCTGGCCGATCGCGTCCTGGAGTTGCATGAGGACTTGCGGAAGGCTCGCAGCCAGCTCGTCAGCTACAGCGAGACGCTCGTCGCGATTCAGCGCTCGATTCTGCCGCAGCACCTGCCCAGCGTTCCGGGTCTTGACCTGGCCGTGCACTTCGCCGACGCAGAGGGCGCGGGCGGCGATTTTTATGACGTCCATCCCATCGGTCCGGACCGCTGGGCGATTCTCATTGCCGACGTGGCTGGCCACGGTCTTGCCGCCGCGGCGATCCTCGCCCTGGTTCACGCACTCGGCAGCGCCATGCAGGACGAAACCGCGAGTTCACCCGGCAGGGCCTTGGCGCTGGTCAACCAGCGATTGGCGACCCGTTACCTGGCCAATACAAGCCAATTTGTGACAGTATGTGCTGGAGTGTACGCCGCGCGGGCTCAAACGCTGACCTATGCAACGGCAGGACATCCTCCGCCGCGGCTGGTTCGCGGTAACGAAGTCCGACGGCTCGGTGACGTTTCCGGGTTGCCGCTAGGGATCGGAACGGCAAGCGTGTATCCCGAACAAGTTGTGCACCTGCTGCCCGGTGACCGCCTGGTTCTTTTCACCGACGGCATTACCGAGAGCATGAACCCCGCGCACGACTTGTTTGGCGACGAACGTTTCGACGCCGTCCTTCAGGCCCCGGCGAATAGGGCCACGGAGCTGCTGGACCGCATCGTGGGTTCTGTGCGGAGTTTCCGAGGGGGGCGACCGGCGGACGACGATGAAACATGCCTCGTCGCGGTTGTGAAGGCCCCTCAACAAAGCACTCAGGCGCCGGAAAAGTGAAGTGGATAGGCCCGGTGAAGCGATGAAGCACCCAGGCGCTGAAAACTCCGTGGTCGATGTCCAGATCATAGGCGGACAGGCCGCGCGGGTGATCCTGCGTGGCCGTCTCGACGCTGCCAGCATCGCCGCGAACTGGGGCCGCGTAGTCGAACCGCTTCGGCTGGCGCGCGCACCCACGATGCATATAGACGCGTCCCGGGTCGAATATTGCGATGGAGCCGGGGTGGGTCTGCTCATCGAACTGCGTCGGATTGCGGCTCGAAGCGGCGGCCGAGCAACCATCCAGGGGCTGCCGGACGAGATTGCGCCGCTGGTCGAGATGGCTTCCCTGGATGATCCGACGATTCGTGCCCTGGATCCTCCCCCTCCGCGCCCCGTCCGCGTGCGGGTCGGCCGGGCAGTGAGCGAACATCTTCGCGACGCGCTGCAGATGATCACCTTCACTGGCGAAGTCACTGCCGCGCTGGCCTGGGCCATCCGTCATCCCCGGCAGGTCCGCTGGCGCGATGTCCGCCTGGTGGCCGAAAAGGCCGGTGTCAACGCACTGCCTGTAGCCGGTCTCCTCGGCGCCCTCGTGGGCGCCATTGTCGCCTACCAGACCGCAGCTCCGCTGCGAAATTTCGGCGCGGACGCCGACGTATACGTTGCCGACATCATCGCCGTCGCTGTGCTGCGTGAGCTGGGTCCGCTGATCACGGCGATTCTGGCGGCGGGGCGGACGGGATCGGCTTTTGCGGCCGAAGTCGGCACGATGAAAGTCACAGAGGAACTCGACGCGCTGACGACCATGGGGCTCCCTCCGGTGCGTTTTCTGATCGTCCCGCGCGTTCTGGCGACTGTGCTAGTCCTGCCGTTCTTGTGCGTCTTCGTGAATCTGATCAGCATCGCCGGTGGTTACGCCGTATTTGCCTCTCTGGGGTATCCGTGGGCAACTTTCTGCCGGCGCACGCTGGAGGTCGTCAACTATGTCGATCTGTTGGGGGGGCTCTTCAAGATGCTGGTGTTCGCCTTGCTGGTTGCTGCCATCGGCTGCCAGCGTGGCCTGATTACCCGGCAGGGTCCGGGAGCGGTCGGCGACTCCACTACTCGGGCGGTGGTAACGGGGATCGTCCTGATCGTTGCGGCCGACTGGTTGCTGGGCGCCGCGTACTTCCGGCTGGGAATCTGATGAACGAGCGGGCCGCCAAACCGATCAGGGAACCGCTCATTCGGGTCGATGACTTCGTCGCCGAGTACGACGGCCGTCTCGTGCTGGACCATGTCTCGCTGGAGATCGGGCGAGGCGAGGTGTTCGTGATCGCCGGCGGTTCGGGCTGCGGCAAGACCACCCTGCTCAAGCACATGATCGGCCTGTACAAGCCGGCGGGCGGCCGAATCCTCATCGACGGCTGCGATATCGGCCAGGCTGCGGGCGCGGAGCTCACCCGCCTGCTCCGGCGAATCGGCGTGGCCTACCAGGGCGGCGCGCTGTTTGGCGCGCTCACCGTGCTCGAGAATGTGCGCCTGCCGCTGGAAGAACACACAGACCTCCCGCCCGACGCCATCGACGTGATCGCAGTCGCCAAGCTGAAGTTGGTTGGGCTCCAGGACGCGCTGCACAAGCTGCCGGCGGAACTCAGCGGCGGGATGACGAAACGCGCCGCGCTTGCCCGGGCCATTGCGCTGGATCCCCAGATTGTCTTCCTTGACGAACCTTCCGCCGGATTGGACCCGCTCACGTCCGCCGAGTTAGACGCTCTGGTTCTGCGCTTGGCCCGGCTACTGCACACGACGTTTGTGATCGTGTCGCACGAGTTGCCGAGCATCTTCGCGATCGCCGATCGAACAGCCATTCTGGACGCGGCCACGAAGAGCATGGTGGCGCTGGGCCCGCCCGCTGAACTGCGCGATCACTGTCCCAATGACTGGGTACGCGCATTTCTCACGCGTCGGCCCCCGGTCGCAGCGCGCCCGTCTCCAGCGACGGGCAACGTACCCGTCAGCCAGTCACCGGAGAGTGCCCATGAGCGCTAAGAGTGGTTACCTCAAGCTGGGGCTGTTCGTCATCCTGGGAAGCCTCGCGCTCGTGGCGACCGTGGTTTACCTGGGCGGCGGCAGGTTCTTCGTGGATCGGCTCCAAGTAGAGACCTACTTCAGGGAGCCGGTCCAGGGCCTCGATGTCGGCGCGCCGGTAAAGTACCGCGGTGTGCCCGTCGGCGTCGTGGAGCGAATCACGTTTGTAGCCGCGGAGTATGGTGACCCCGCCGTGGCGTCGGTTGACGAGCGCATGTACGTGCGCGTGCTGTTCGGCATCGATCTCAAGTCCTTCCCCGGCATGACTCGCGAACAAATCACCGCGCACATTGAAGAGGCGGTCGGGCAGGGATTGCGTATGCGGCTGGCTGCCGCCGGTCTAACCGGCACGGCCTTCCTCACGGCCGAACTGCTCGACCCACGGGAGTTTCCGGCGATCGAAGTTTCCTGGACTCCTCATAACCTCTATGTGCCCTCCGCGCCGAGTTCCTTCGGGGCCCTGGTCGCCTCGCTGGAGAAGACCATGCGTGAGCTAGGACAGGTCGACATCGTTCAGATCGGAGAGAATATGGGTGGCTTTCTGGACAAGGCTGACACGCTGATCGGGCAAATTCGGATCGAGGAAGTGCAAGAGCGGGTCTTTGCGTTGCTCAACGAGTTGCGCGACAGCAACTCGAAGCTCAACTACCTCCTGGGCAAACCGGAGCTGGAAAGAGCGATTGACGACGCTGGGGCTACCGTCGCAGGATTGCGTGAGGTCGTGGAGCATTCGAAAGGCGACGCGCAGGTCGCCATCAAGAGCCTGCGCAGCGCCGTGGGCCGAATGGATAAACTGCTGAACGACCAGCGCGTGGAGACGATCCTCACCCAGGTCGCGGATACCGCCGATCAGCTTCCAGCAACCATGGCCCGCCTTCGCAGTGCGCTCAAGACCCTTGACGACACTTTGCGCGAGGAGCAGCCGAACATACGCGTCATCATCGAGAATCTGCGCGTCGTTTCTGATGACCTCACCCGGCTGACTGGCGAAGCCAAGGACTACCCGTCTCGCATCATCTTTGGTGATGCGCCGCCACGCATTGAACTGAAACGAGGAAGATAGCCATGCGTCTGCCAAAGTGCCAAGTTGTTCTCAGTGCTCTTACCGGCCTCTTGGCCCTGCTCGCTGGGTGTACCGCCTTGAATCGCCCATACCCGGCCAAGCGGTGCTTCGCGCTGGAGCTTACTCAGCGCCCAGAGCGACTCAGTCAGCCGACCAGCGCGACGATGCGGGTTCGCCAGTTCCGCGTGTCGCCGCCATACCACCAAACGCAGTTCATTTACAGGCTCGGGGAAGGCGAGTTCAAGTGCGACTACTACGACGAGTTCATCGCGCCGCCCGCCGAACTGCTGACCGATCGGGCCATCGCGTGGCTGTGCGACAGCGGTGCTTTTCGCTCGACCTGTGCCGGGAGCAGCGCGGCCGACCACGACCTGGTGCTGGAAGCCATCGTGACCAGCCTTTACGGCGACTACACCAACCCCGCGGCCCCGCAGGCCGTTTTGGCCATCCACTTCTTTGTGCTGGCCGAGGAAGGCACGCCCACTAATGTCATATTCGATCGAACCTACTCCGAACAGGTTGCGCTAGGCGACAGTGATCCGGACACCCTGGTCCGCGGCTGGAGCCAGGGTCTCCAACGCATTCTCACGAGTCTGGAAGCGGACCTGCGCGCGGCCCCCACGGTGAACGTCGCGCTGGCGAGCCGGGATTGCAGTCGATAGCAGATTCGCGTGGTGGCATTACTTCAGGCACCGACGCAGGTTCTTACCCGCCGGCCGTACGTGCCAATCCGCCCGTCTTCAACAAACGCGCCTCTCCTTTGACGGCCGATCTGGCGCTCGCGCGCAGTGGGTCGTCAGTGAGACCGCCACCGCCCCCTCTCCGATGGCCGCGATGACTGATTCCCGCCTCGGCAGATTTTTCGCCACTCGGGCAATCTGCTGACCCGCCAACACTCCGGAGCGGGGCTTGTAGGAGCCCTGCGTGCTTGGCGATCAGGAACTCGAACCCGCGCGACACGTGGCACCAAGATTGCAGTCTGGCTTTCGGGCCCGGAGGTTGAGGGCCTTTCCGAAGGTGGACGCTGTGAGAGCGAGACCGGCCAACACCCGGTTCCGCCAACGCTCCCCAGCCCTGAATGTGAGGAAGTCCGATGCGAGTTACCCGTTCATCAGACGACAAGTTCCGGCGGGTGTCAGTCCTGCATTGCACGCTGCATCTTGTCATTCTCGCGGGCCTAGCTTGGTCCGTAGGCTGCCGTCACGAGGCGGATGTCGCTCCACCGCAGCCGCCGGCCGTCAGCGTCAGCCACCCGGTAGAGCGCGAAATCACCGACTACGCAGAATTCACCGCTCGAGTCGCGGCCGTCGAGTCCACCGAGGTGCGGGCGCGCGTGAACGGGCAGATCGTGGCCGTGCCATTCGAGGCGGGGACGCTCGTCCGGGAAAGCGACGTACTGGTGGAGATCGATGTGCGGCCGTTCCAGGCGGAACTCGAAGCCCGTATCGCCGATGAGGCGCGCGCGGCGGCGCTGGTTAACCTGGCGCAGATCGAGTATGAGCGTGTCGAACGGATACCTCCTTCATCACGGACCCATATCGAATTGGACACGGCCGTGGCGCGGCTCGCGGAGACCCGGGCTGCCCAGGCGGCCGCTAAAGCCGCGGTGGAATCCGCACGTTTGAACGTGGAGTGGTGCCGGGTCGTCGCGCCGATCTCGGGGCGGATCAGCTACAAGCAAGCAACCACAGGCAATCTGGTCACGGGGGGGACTGGCAGCGGCACGCTCCTGACCACCATTGTCTCGGTGGACCCGATGTACGCCAACTTCGACGTAGATGAACGCACCGTTCAGCGCGTCAAGCAACTAGTCCGCGAGAGCAAGCTCGCGTCGAATGAGGAAGCCGAAGTCCCGGTTTGGCTCGGACTCGCGACCGAGAACGGCTTCCCTCATCACGGCACGATCAACTTCGTGGACAACCAGGTCAATCCAAGGACTGGGACACTGCGCGTGCGCGGCGTATTCGCGAACGCGGACGGAGCGCTGGCGCCGGGCTATTTCGCCCGGGTCAGGGTGCCGGTTTCCGCGCCGCATGACGCCCTGCTGGTCTCCGAGCGTGCGCTCGGCACCGACCAAGGCCAGAAGATTGTCTTCGTTGTAGGGGCCGACAACAAGGTCGCCGTCCGCCCGGTGCATCTTGGCGGGCTTCATGACGGTCTGCGCGAGATCACCGACGGACTTAAGGCCGGTGACCGCGTGGTGGTGAACGGCCTGTTGCACGTGCGCCCGGGCCAGTCCGTGGCGCCGCAGGTCGCAGAGATGCCGACTTCCGCCGGCAGTGATGCCAATGCAACCACGCGGCCGACAAGCGTCTCATCCGACCCCCGAGAGGCAAGCTCGAAGGAGTAGACCATGCTCGCCCGGTTCTTCATCAACCGTCCGGTCCTGGCCTGCGTGGTCTCGATCGTGATCGTCCTGCTTGGGGGCATCGCGGCGGGCCTGTTGCCCGTCGCTGAGTACCCCGACGTCACGCCGCCGATGATCCGTGTCACCGCGAACTACCCCGGCGCCAACGCGCGGGTGGTCGCCGACACGGTCGCCGCGCCGATCGAGCAGCAGGTGAACGGCGTCGAGAACGCGATGTACATGTCGTCGCAGAGCAACAACGACGGCTCGTACACCCTGGACGTGACGTTTGAGATCGGTACCGATATCAACATGGCCCAGGTGCTGGTGCAGAATCGCGTCGCAATCGCCCAGCCGTCGCTGCCTGACGTAGTCAAGAACATCGGCGTGACGACGAAGAAGCAGGCGGCTGACATTCTGCTTTGCGTCAGCGTCTACTCCGACGACAACCCGGAAACCGGTCAGCCGTACTACAACCAGCTCTACCTGAGCAATTACACCACCATTCAGCTCAAGGACGCGATCGCCCGCATCGAGGGCGTCGGCGACGCGTTCGTCATGGGCCAGCAGGACTACAGCATGCGCGTCTGGCTGGACCCGGACAAGCTCCAAGCGCGGGGCATGACAGTCGGCGATGTGATCCGTGTGCTGCGCGAGCAGAACGTGCAGGTGGCCGCGGGGCGAATCGGCCAGCCGCCCGTGCCCGCGGGCCAGGACTTCCAGCTCACGCTCAGCACGCTCGGCCGACTGGTTGAGCCGGAGGAGTTCGCCGACATCGTCGTCAAGTCGGACACCAAGGGAGAGATCACCTACCTCCGAGAAGTCGGCCGGGTCGAAATGGGCGCGCGGAGCGAGGACCTCGCTGCGCGGCTGGACCGCCGGCCGTCGTCGGGCCTGGCAATTTACCTGCTGCCGGGCTCGAATGCGCTCGACACCGCCGATCGCATCAAGGCCGCGATGCGGGAGCTGGAAACGCGCTTCCCCGCCGGCCTCAAGTACGCGATCGTCTACGATACCACGCCCTTCGTCCGCGAATCGGTCACTCAGGTGTTCCACACGCTCATCGAAGCCATCATCCTGGTGACCATCGTCGTGCTGGTGTTCCTGCAGGACTGGAAATCCGTCCTACTGCCCATGATCGGCGTGATCGTGTCGCTGGTCGGCACGTTCGCTGTCATGAGCGTGATGGGCTTCACGCTGAACAACCTGACCCTGTTCGGGCTGGTGCTCGCGATCGGCATCGTGGTAGACGACGCCATCGTCGTGCTGGAAAACATCGAACGCCACCTCGAGCTGGGCAAACCCGTCCGTGAGGCCACGATCGACGCGATGAAGGAAATCAGCGGGCCGATCCTGGCCATCACGCTCGTGCTCAGCTCGGTGCTGCTGCCCAGCGCGTTCCTCAGCGGGCTGGTCGGGCAGTTTTTCCGGCAGTTCGCCGTCACCATCTCGGTGTCCATGATCATCTCGGCCGTCAACGCCATGACGATGACGCCGGCGCTGGCGGTGTTGTTCTTCCGCAACCGCAAGCCCGGGCACCACGGGGACGAGGGCAAGGAGGCATTGCCGTGGTGGAGCTTCGCCCTGTTCGGCGGACTGGCGTCAATGTGGCTGCTCGCGCCGGTCCTCGGCGGGTGGCTTGGGTTGCCGACCGGCGAGCACGGCGGCGAGGCGGCGCCCGGTGGCCTGGGTGCAAGTTTGCGAGCCTTGGGCGCGAACCTGCTCCTGTTCCTCCCCGGCGCCGTCGCGGGTGGCGTGTTTGGTCGATTCCTGATCCGCTCCGTGAACTGGGTGCTGGGTCGTCTCTTCCGCGGATTCAACTGGCTCTTTGAGCGGGCGACGCAGGCCTACGGCACGACCGTGGGTTGGTCCCTCCGCCTCAGCGCTGTCGTGCTCCTGATGTACGTTGGGATGATCGGCCTGACCGGCTTGGGCTTCAGCCGCATCCCCACCGGGTTCATCCCCATCCAGGATAAGGGCTACTTGGTAACAAACATCGTGTTGCCCGACTCTGCCTCGCTGGAGCGAACGCTCGCTGCCACCGACGCAGTCGAGCGGATCGCCCTGGAGACACCGGGCGTTGCGCACACGCTGGCACTGCCGGGCATGTCGTACGTCCTGAACGCCAACAGCTCCAACTACAGCAACGTGTTTGTCATCCTCAAGCCGTTCGACGAACGCCTCGACCACACGCTCGGCGCCGAGGCCGTCGCGGCACGAATCCGCGCGCGCCTGGCGCGTGAGGTACCGGAGGCACAGGCGCTGGTCTTCGGTGCGCCGCCGATCTCGGGCCTCGCGAAGTCCGCCGGCTTCAAACTGATGCTGGAAGGCATCGGCGACGTGGACTTCGACGAGCTACAGACCCGCGCCGACGAACTGGCCGCCAAGGGTAACCAGCAACCTGGCTTGGTCGGGCTGTTCAACAGCTTCCGCGCCCGCACGCCCCAGCTCTACGTGGACATCGACCGCGAGAAGGTCAAGTCGATGGGCGTGCCGCTCAACGACGTGTTCGACGCGCTTCAGGCGTACCTGGGCAGCTACTACGTCAACGACTTCAACCGCTTCGGTCGCACCTGGCAGGTCAACGTACAGGCCGATGCGCCGTTCCGCACCGACGCGGAAACCGTGCGGCAGCTCAAGGTTCGCAATGCCGACGGCGAGATGGTACCCCTGGGCGCGCTGGCCGAGGTGCGCGGTTCCACCGGGCCGGTCCAGGTCACCCGTTACAACATGTTCCCGGCAGCTGCGGTCACCGGAACTCCGCTGCCTGGGACCAGCATGGGCGACGCGCTGGCGGCGATGGAGCGGCTCAGTCGCGACCTGCCGCGCAACATGCCCACCGAGTGGACCGAAGTGAGCTACCTTCAGAAGGAGGCCAGCAAGCTCGAGCAGTTCCGCGACCTCCTGAAGAATCCCTTCAGCGCATTTGCGCTGGGCGTGGTGCTGGTCTATTTCGTGTTGGCCGGACTCTATGAGGGGTGGTCGTTGCCGTGGGCGGTGATTCTCGTCGTGCCCATGTGCCTAATCAGCGCCCTGACGGGCCTGCTGCTGGCCGGCATGGACGTCAACATCTTCGTGCAGGTCGGCTTCGTAGTGCTGGTCGGCTTGGCGGCCAAGAACGCCATCTTGATCGTCGAGTTCGCCCGCGACCAGCAAGTGCAAGGCGCCAGCCGCTTCGACGCTTCCGTCGAGGCTGCCCGCGTAAGGCTGCGGCCGATCTTGATGACCAGCTTCGCGTTCATCCTCGGCGTGTTCCCGCTGGTGATCGCGCACGGCGCCGGCGCCGAAATGCGACAGACTCTCGGCATGGCCGTGTTCGCCGGCATGATCGGCGTCACTCTGTTTGGCATCTACCTGACGCCGGTCTTCTATTACGTCATCCGCGGGCTCGTTCGGACGCCGCAGCGATCCCCTGCACAAGTTCAGTTACAGGCAGCAGCTACATGATGACGCGGTAATCGGAGTTCACCCGTGGAAAGCACACAGGAACTGGCGACCCGCATCGACGCGGCGTTCGCGTCGATGGAAGCACGACGCCGGCAGTGTCAGGAAGTGGAAACACGCAAGTACGACGAGTGGAAGCAGCGGCTTGAGCGACTCGGCGCGGAGTTCGACACGTTGCGCGATGTGTTTCGGCCGCGCTTGACCCTGCTGATTGAGAAGTTCGGAGACAAGATCACCGCGACGCCCAGACTGACCCAATCCACACGTGAAATCCTGCTGGAATTTCACTCGGGGTTGGCCCGGATTCGCCTGCGCTTCCAGGGCACGACGGATCCCGAGATTCTCCAGTTGATCCTGAATTACGACCTGGAGATCACTCCAGTTCTAATGCAGTTCGCCTGGAAATGCCACTCGATGCGATCGATTACGAGGAGGTCGTACATTGGGCCGACGAGCGGGTCATTTCGTTCGTGCAGACGTGCGCGGCGCTGCACGAAAACCCGTGCTACCTGCGTGACGCGATGGTCACGGACCCTGTCTCCGGGAGTACCTTTCCGAAGCTCGCGGCTGCGGCGATCCTCGAACGCGATGGCCGCACCTTCTACTTCGTTTCCGAAGCGACGCGTCATGAATTCGAGAAGCAAATGTCCGGCCACGAGGTCAGAGCGCCGGACAGCCGCAGCGGCCACGGACCGTAATTCACTCGCAGCAACCATCGTGCGCGTTGTCTCCGCGGTCGCGCCGCACAACGTGGACCGCGGCCTGCACGTAGCGCGTGGGCGAGTTCCTCGACCCGCTGGACCCGCATGTGAGCACGTTCCTGGAGCAATCACGCGGCTACTTCCTCCAGATGACCGGCGATCCGGCCGGATCGCAGCTTGGAGCCGTACAGGCACTAAGCGAGTTGCGATTGCAGCAAGCCGCATCAATGGCCTACCTCGACGTCTTCTGGTCGTGCGCCGTTGTTTCGATCGTGCTGGTCGTTCTGGTGCTGGTGATGAAGCGTTCGGTGGCGGAAAAGGGTGAGCACGTATTAGGCGGACCGACAAATGAACTGGCGCCGCATTGATAGTGAGGCTGTTAACGATCCGCAAGGCGTGCACAGTCATGGCTTGACACACGGCAGTTTGGCAGGCACGGCCCGCGGAGTACACGTCCAATGACCCAGGACTCGAAAGAAACGAGCATTCAGCTCGCGACCGAACCCCACGTGGCGGCAGCCGCATTTGTCCAGGCCTGGGAGAACGTCCGGCACATCCGCAATGAGCGCATCTGGTTTACCAACGCGTACACGGCCGTTATCGCCGGCGGCCTGGCGCTCCTGCAGCGGGACAGCGGCGCGTCGACGAACAAACTGCTGACGAGCACTGGGTTCCTCGTGTTAGTGATGTTCTCGCTCGCCTCGCTGATGTCCAGCATCCGCCTGGTGGCCGAATTGCGGAAGTCCATCGCGAACCTCCAACGTGTGGTTGCCGAGAACGGGATGGGCCCGCTAGTCGGAATGATCGAGCCGCCGCGCGGCATCGGAGCGAGCCTGCCGATGCGCTGGGTGTTTCCGATCTTCTTCTCCCTTACGACCGCGGCACTGGTGGTGCTGCTCGTCGTCGACCTGCTGCGGTAACGCAGTGACACGGCTGTTGAGGCGCACGATCGGAGCACGTTCGCTTCGGAGAGTGCCAATGAAGACGGCTTTAATGGCTGACCAGTACAGAGGGGCGCCGCCGCGCAACATGCTGGCCCATCGGCTCGTCCGACGTCTGTCGACGATCCAGATCCTCGTCGTGCTCATGTTGTGGCTGGGTGCGTGGCCACTGGTCCTGGCATTGCCCTGCGGCGAGCTGATCGAAGTCCTGCTCGCGACCACGGTGATGCTGTCAGCGGTCGTGGCGGTTGGTGTCCGGGTTCGCACGCTGATAATCGCGAGCCTGCTGGTTGCGCCGGCTTCGACGTGTAGGTGGATCAACTACATGCGGCCGGACGTGATCCCAATGGAGTTCCATGCGGTGGGAGCGGCTGCCGTCCTGGCTTTCGTGGTCGTGCAGTTTCTGCGGTTCATTCTCGGCGCCCCCCGCGTTGATGCAGCAGTTCTGTGCGCCGGGCTTTCTGTCTACCTGATGGTTGGCCTATTCTGGTCGTTCATCTATCTCATGGTGGCCGACTTGGCGCCTGGCTCGTTCACCTTCATCGGCGGCCCCTCTGGCCGGCAGTTGGTCGGGCTGGAGGCCGTGTACTACAGCTTCGTCACGCTCAGCACGATTGGGTACGGCGACATTGTCCCGGCGTCGCCCGCCTCGCGTATGCTGTCCGTTCTCGAAGCGACGACGGGTCTGTTCTACGTGACGGTTCTGATGGCCCGGCTGGTATCGCTGCATTCCAGAGAGCAGCCGACGAAGGCCGATGGCGAGGCGTGCCGCGCCGAACTGAAATCGATGCACAGGGGCTTGTAGCGCTTCTCTTTCACGCCTGGCTTCGCGGCGGCATGCGAAGGCCTCGCTCTGGGTGGCGCTCGACCGCGGAACTGACCAATGACTCCGAAACAGCAAGCTCTCGCCAAGCAGATTTTCCTGGCCGTCTGCGAGCAGCCAGTTGGCCAGCGCAGCGCATTTCTCGACGAAGCGTGCGCGGGGGACCGCGAGCTTCACCGGCACATCAGTGACCTGCTGCGTTACCACAGCGAGGTCGAACGGACGGTCCGCGCGGCGGAAACCCGCATTGCAGCCGGTCAGTCCCCGGACCACGGCCACGAGGTCGTGGAACGGGACCGGTCGCGCCCGATCGAGAGCGGGACAATCGTCGCCGACCGCTACCGAATCGTTGCGCTCCTGGGCCAAGGCGGGATGGGCGAAGTGTACCGATCCGACGACTTCGTCCTGGCCCGGCCCGTCGCGCTCAAGTTCCTGACCGCCCGGGTCAGCGGCGATGCCGCGTGGCGCGCCCGGTTATTGCGCGATGTGCGCGTGGCGCGCGAGATTACCCATCCAAACGTCTGCCGCTTGCATGACATTCACGTCGACGCGGCCGCCGGTCGCGCTTTCATCTCGATGGAGTACATCGATGGCGAAGATCTGCGCTCCGTTCTCCGGCGGGTTGACAGACTGGCGCCTGGCAAGGAGCTCGCGGTGGCCCGCGAGATCTGCATTGGCCTGGCCGCCGCGCACGCCAAGGGCATCCTGCATCGCGACCTGAAGCCCGCGATCATCATGCTCGACAGCGTGGGCCGTGTGCGCATCACCGACTTCGGCCGCGCCGCGGGACTCAATCGCCGCGCCGGAAATCTGCGGGGCGCACGGCGTGCTCGTGACCGCCCCGTCGCCGAAGGCATTCGAGCAGGTCGTCGGGATGGGCCGACGCGTCCGGACGATCGCCCTGAATGGACTGCCGCCGGGTTCCTTCCCGCTGCCGATCTTCCAGATGGTCCTGGACGTCATCAGGGTGCGCGGCTCGATCGTCGGGACGCGGCTCGACCTCCAGGGAGCCCTGGCCCTGGCCGGCGAAGGTGCGGCGAAGGCGACGGTGGAAACAGCGCGGCTTGAGGATGTCAACGAAGTCTTCGCGCGGATGCGTGTCGGGCAGCTCGAGGGGCGCGTCGTGCTCGACTTCGGTCAGTAAACGAGAAGGGAAATGTCACAGGCGTTAAACAGAGAGTACAACGATGTCACAGCGATTACGTAAACAGCGTCTCGATTCGTGGGCGCAGACGAATTGAGCATCGCGTGCTGTCAGTGAAATAGCCACGGTCCCGCCCGACGGGGTCCGGATTGTCCACGGCATAAGTGAGCAAACGGTATCCAGGCGTAAAGGTGATGACGAATGACCAACCGCGAGCGTAACCTGTTTGGGCGTCTTCCCGCGAGCAATCGGAGCGCAAAAAGGGTAAACCCGTCCTCTACCGACATCCGGGCCGTCATTGAGCGATCGACCGCGTACTTCCAGCCGATCGTGGACCTGAACACGGGTCTGGTGCTCGGGGCCGAAACCCTCGTGCGCTTCGTGGATGTGGATGGGACTGTGCGTGAACCTGGCGGCCTCCTCGAGCGGATCGAGGAGAATTCGGACGTTCTTGAAGCACTCACGTCGCGCCTTTTACGCTCGATCGCCGAGCATGCCGGCCCACTGCTGGACCGGCACCGAGACTTCTACATCAGCGCCAACGTACCACCGGTCCTCCTCGCGTCGCCCCGGCTCAAGCAAATCCTCGACGATTCCGGTCTGGCTCGATACATCGATCACCTGGTGTGCGAGATCACGGAGCGCCAGGCACTGACCGATGCCGGCCGGGAAGCGCTGGCCATCGCACGGCCGCTGGGACTCCGTATCGCTATGGATGATTTCGGGACTGGGCAGAGCGGCTTGAAGCAACTGATCGGCTTGCCACTGGACATGTTGAAGATCGACAAGGCAGAGATCGACCCGCTGATGAAGGACCCGACGGCCGACCGGCTGCTGCGCGGCGTGGTTGCGCTAGCTGCCGCCCTGCGTGTAAAGGTCATTGCCGAGGGTGTGGAGACCCAAGAGCAAGCTTTCTTTCTCCGTGCTGCGGGTGTGGACGCCGGCCAGGGCTGGTTGTGGAGCAAGGCTGTTCCACCGGGGGAGCTCGAGCGGCTGGTGACGTCGGGCTTTTCCGAGCTGACGAGGTGGAAAGAGGAGAGCCGAGCATGAGCCCGGGCGTCGAAAAAAGTCTGCTGGAGATCGACTTCGCCTCCTTGACCCGCAAGCCGTACACCCCGTCGCCGGCTGCCTGGGAAGACCAAGTGCTGTATTTCCTGATGCTGGACCGCTTCTCCGACGGGAACGAGAGAGGCGGCTATGCCGATGCATCGAGACAACCTATCGAGAAAGGCGACACGCCGCTCTACCGCCCCAATGATCAGGGACAAGTGGACTATGACAGGTGGTTCAGCGCCGGCGCCGGCTGGCAGGGCGGTACGATCAAGGGTCTCACGAGCAAGCTCGGTTACCTGCGCCGTCTGGGCGTCACCGCATTGTGGATCAGCCCTCCCTTCCGCCAGGTCCCATTCGAGCACAACTACCACGGCTACGGCGTGCAGAACTTCCTCGACGTGGACCCGCACTTCGGCACCCGCGAGGATTTCCGCGACTTTGTGCGCGCCGCCCACGAACAGGGCATGTACGTCATCCTCGACGTAATCGCCCACCACACTGGCAATGTTTTCACCTACGACGCCGACCGCTACCCGGCTCACGACGCGAGCGGGCGGTGGTACAACGACCCGCGCTGGGACGGCCGGCCCTACGCCGTGGCGGGTTTCAACGACCGCAACGGACAACCGACGCTGCCCTTCCCACCATCGGACGAGGTGTCCCCTGGCGATGCCGCTCGATTGGACGCATCGTGGCCGGACGGCGCCATCTGGCCGCGCGAGTTCCAACGCGGCGGCCTGTTCCTCAGGAAGGGCCGGATTGGCAATTGGGACCACTTCCCTGAGTACGCTGAAGGGGACATGGCCGAGGGGCTGAAGACGCTGGACGTGCGGGTGCGCTGGGCCGGGCAATACCGCCGCCCATCTCCGGCGATGGCCTGGCTGTGCCTGGCCTATTCCTTCTGGATCGCCTACGCCGACGTCGACGGCTTCCGCATCGACGCCGCCAAGCACATGGAGGTCGATGCCCTTCGGTCGTTCTGTGACTGGATTCGCGAATTTGCTCAGAGCATCGGCAAAGAGCGTTTCCTGCTGGTCGGCGAGGTGCCCGGCGGGCGCGAGCTTGCGTGGGACGTCGTGGGAAGAACCGGGCTGGATGCGGCCTTGGGGATCGACGACATCCCCGGCAAGCTGGAGCGGATGGTGACGGGCGAGGCCGACCCGCTCGATTACTTCTCCAGTTTCCGCAACTGGCGATTGGACGAGCCCGGAGGCGGCAAGCACCGCTGGTACCGCGACCAGGTCGTCACGCTGGTGGACGACCACGATCAGGTGCGAAAATCGACGGTCAAGCGGCGGTTCTGCGGCGACAGCCGCTACCGCGACCTGTCGTTCAACGTAATGGCCGCTCAACTGACCACGGCCGGCATCCCCTGCATCTACTACGGTTCCGAACAGGGCTTCGACAGCGGTGGGCGCACCAGCGATTGCGATGTCGTGCTCCGTGAGAACATGTTCGGCGGCCGGTTTGGCGGCCTGTGTACGCAGGGCCGGCACTTCTTCGACGAACAAGGTCACCTGTACCGCGCACTTGCCTCACTCACCGCGCTCCGCGGGCAATCGCTCGCCCTGCGGCGCGGCTCGCAGGTGCTTCACCGCATCTCTGGGGACGGCGTGAACTTCGGACATCCGCACCGCATCGGCGGCGAGCGCATGCGATCGCTCGTGTGCTGGTCGCGCCTCTTCCTCGACCAGGAAACCCTCGTAGTCTTGAACACCGACGAGGCCCAAACCGTCACGGCCTGGTCCACCGTCGCACCGCTGTTACGAGTGGACGGCGACCAATTTCACCTGATCTTCTGGCATGCACCCAAGCCGGTCGCACCACCCGCGGCAAGCTTGACGGTTGAGCATCGAGCCGAGTTGCCAACCGTGAGAATTACGCTCCCGCCAGCGGGCTTCGCAATCTACCAGGCTTCGCCCGCTCTGCACCGCTTCGGCCCCAATCCGCCACGGGGTCTCAAACCTTGGGTGCAGACCGCGTGGCACGGCGGGATGCAGCAGACCTGATAAGAGAGATGGACAGGATGAAGACATGAGTAAGCAGACCACCACAACACGGAGCGCGACGCAAGGACAGCTTCGAAGACCGCGAGCTCGTCATCCTCGGCACGGAATACGCCGGCGAGATGAAGAAAGGCGTGTTCACCGCCGCCAACTACGTTGCGCTCACGCGCGGCATACTCTCGATGCACTGCTCGGCCACAGCGGACAGACAGACCGGCCGCTCGTCATTGCTGTTCGGCCTCAGCGGCACCGGCAAGACCACGCTGTCCGCCGATCCGAAACGCCATCTCATCGGGGATGACGAGCATTGCTGGAGTGATGACGGCATCTTCAACATCGAAGGCGGCTGTTACGCCAAAGCCGTCAACCTAACGCCGGAGAATGAACCGGACATCTTTCAGGCGCTGCGTTTTGGCGCGGTGTTGGAGAACGTAGTGCTCGAAGACGACCATACGGTGGACTTCGCCGACACTAGTGCCGTTTCCACTTGAAGGGTTTCGCGCTTCGCGGGAGGCTGTTGTAAGTATTTCAATATAAAGGGCTTGCGCCAGAGCCGTTTCGGCGATAAATGAAGTCTCCACGTTTGGGTTTGTCGAGGACCTTTCGCGTGGAGACCTCAAAGTGGATCGTGTTCGAGCACGGAAGCTCCAGCCCTATGAGCGGCAGAAGCTGCACAAGATGAAACGGCAACTTGCCAACCAAGTCAATAGCCGCCACGCCCGAATCGTCCTGCTGTCCACCGGCGGCATGCGGAACCAGGAAATCGCTTGGCTGTGTGACTGCACGCCGCAGTGGGTGCGGCGCATCCTGCACCGCTTCAACGCCCAGGGTCTCGACGGCATCTCCTGGTACCCGTTCTACGCCGACCACACCGGCCAGCCGCGGGTCTTCTTCGCCGACGTGGTGGAACGGATCGCCGAGGTGGCGTTGTCGCCGCCGAAGCAACTGATCGGGCTGAACGAATGGTCGCTGCCCAAGCTGCGGCAGTATCTGATCGAGCAGGGCCTTGTGAAGTCGATCAGCGTCGAGCACCTGCGGCATCTGCTGCGGCAGCGCGAGGTGCGCTGGCGACGCACGAAAACCTGGAAAGAATCGACGGATCCGAACTTCGTGCCCAAGTGGCGGGCGATCCGCCGGCTGTACCGGCGGCCGCCGAAGAACGGCCGGGTGCTGTGCGTCGATGAGTTCGGACCGCTGAACCTCCAGCCCCGCCATGGAATCTGTTTGGCGCGGCAGGGCAAACTCACCCGCTACCGGGCCACGTACAACCGGACGCAGGGCGTGCGGCACTTCCTGGCCTACTACGACCTGAAGACGGACCGGCTGTACGGGTACGTCAGTGCACACAAGAAGCTGCCCGACTTTCTGCGGTTCCTGAAGTGGGTGCGGCGGCGTTACCCGATTGAGTTCATCAGCAACTCGAAAATCCCCTGCCTGGCCGGCCACCCCACGGATGTGGTCTTCCTCACGTGCGACGCGTTCGGCGTGTTGCCGCCGATCAGCTTGTTGTCGCCCGCCCACGCGATGTACCACTTCATCGCCGGGTACACCGCGAAGGTGGCCGGCACGGAAATGGGCGTCACGGAACCGCAGGCGACGTTCTCGCCCTGTTTCGGCGGACCATTCCTCGTTTGGCAGCCAAGCAGGTACGCCGAGATGCTCGCGGCGAAGATGAAGAAACACAACGCGCGCGTCTGGCTCGTCAACACCGGCTGGAGCAGCGGCGCGCATGGCGTCGGCCAGCGTATCAGCCTCAAGCACACCCGCGCCATCATCGACGCCATCCACGGCGGCACGTTGGCAAACGCGAGGACGCAATGCGACCCTACCTTCGGTTTCGAGGTCGTTACCCAATGCCCGAACGTCCCGCCAGAAGTTCTCATCCCGCTCAACGCGTGGGCCGACAAGGCCTCTTACGACGCCACGGCCCGGAAACTGGCGGGCTTGTTCAAGGAGGACTTCACGGCCTACGAATCCGGTGCGAGCGCTGAAGTGAAAGCTGCGGGCCCCGCATGAACTGGCTCTCGCAACTGAACAGCAGCAGTCCCGTCGCCCACGCCATCGCCATGCTCTCGCTGGTGTGCGTGGCCGGGATGTCGCTCGGCAGCCTTAGGGTGCGCGGCGTCGGCCTGGGCACGGCGGGTGTGCTGTTTGCCGGCATCGTCGCCGGCCACCTCTTTTGGCCGGTCGACCCGCACACGCTGGACTTCGTGAAGGAATTCGGACTGGTTCTTTTCGTCTTCACCATCGGGCTGCAACTCGGACCGGGTTTTGTCGCATCATTCCGACGACACGGTGTGCGGCTCAGTCTCATCGCCGCTGCCGTGGTGTTGTCGGGCACGGCCTTGGCCGTCGCACTGGGCCGATTGCTCAACATGGACTCGGCCGCCGTGCTCGGCGTCCTGTCCGGCGCGACTACGAACACGCCTTCGCTCGGTGCCGCGCAGCAGACACTGGCCACGGTCCCCGCCATCGCGGAGGGCCGGTTGGCGCTGCCGGCTCTGGCGTACGCAGTCACCTATCCCGGCGCGATCGTCGGGGTCATCGGCACGCTGCTTCTGCTGAAGGCCGTCTTCCGGATCGATCCGCAGCGCGAGGCGGCGGCGTTGGCCGAGAAACAGCGGAGTCGAGTCGAGCCGCTGCAAATCTGCACGCTCGTCGTCGAGAACCCGAACCTCGCCGGCGTCGCGATTGACGACATACCTTCGCGTGTCGAGACCGGCGTCACGGTTTCGCGCCATCGCCGCGCCGGCGAAACCGCAGTGCGCGTCGCGGTCGGCAGCGCGGTGTTGCAGCGCGGGGACGCGATCCTCGCCGTCGGCACGGGTGCCGGGCTCGAGCAGTTCCAGCGCGTCGTTGGCCGGCGCAGCGGCGAGGACCTGCGCCGCGCGCCCGGCGGCGTGACCTACCGGCGTGTGGTTGTCACCCATCAGGACGTGATCGGCAAGACGCTTGGCGAACTGGCCCTCGATACGCGTCACGGGGCCGTCGTGAGCCGGGTGACGCGCGCGGACATCCAACTGGCCGCGACGGACGATCTGCGCCTGCAGTTCGGCGACATGCTGCAGGTGGTCGGCGATCAGGCCAGCCTCGAACGCACGGCGAAGCTGCTGGGCAACTCCGTCAAGGAGCTTAACGAGACCCATTTCATCCCCCTGTTCATCGGGATTTTCCTCGGGGTTGTAGTCGGGACGATGCCGATTGCGTTTCCAGGTCTGCCCCAGCCGGTGCGGCTCGGACTGGCCGGCGGCCCGCTGATCGTCGCGCTCGTGCTCGGGCGTTTCGGCCGCGTCGGCAAGCTCGTCTGTCACATGCCGGTAAATGCCAACCTGGCATTCCGCGAGTTTGGCATCGCCTTGTTCTTCGCGGCGGTCGGCATGGCGGCTGGGCCGAAGTTCTTCGCGAGCGTCTTCAGTGCTGACGGCCTGCGCTGGTTGGGCGCCGGTCTGTGTATCACGGTTCTGCCGCTGATGCTGGTTGGCGTGTTCGCGCGCTCGGTATTGAAAACCAATTATGCGGTGCTGAGCGGACTGCTCGCCGGCAGCTTGACCGATCCGCCCGCCCTCGCGTTCGCCACGAACATCACTCGGTCGGATGCCCCGACGGTGGCGTATGCGACGGTGTACCCCTTGACGATGCTGTTGCGCATCCTGTGCGCGCAGGTCCTGGCACTCGTGCTGTTTCAATGAGAACAGGAGCTAGCTTGTGAGAATCACCACCCTCGGCGAACCGCGCTACGCCTCGCCGCTGAGCCGCTTTGTGAGCGACAACCGCTTCGTGCCGGAGCAGATCACGCGCGGTGTGCCGGACTCCCGGGAGGAGCTGTTGTTCGAGCTGGCCGGGCCGCGCGCTCGGCTATTCTTCGATCCTGAACAGGCCCGAGCCGGGATTGTCACCTGCGGCGGGCTGTGCCCCGGATTGAACAACATCATCCGCTCGCTGTTCAACGAGCTGCGGCACGCCTATGGCGTAAAAGAGGTGCTCGGATTTCGGGGCGGTTACCAGGGACTCGACCCGGCACGCGGCGAAGAGCCGCTTCAGTTGACGCCTGAGTTCGTGAAAGACATCCACCGCCGCGGCGGGACGGTGCTCGGCACCTCGCGTGGGACAGTGGACACATCGGCCGCCGTGGAGTACCTCTCGCGGCTGGGGGTGCACATCCTATTCACTGTGGGGGGCGACGGCACGCAGCGCGGCGGCAATGAGCTGTTCCAGATTGCCCGGCAGCGCGGGCAGACGCTGGCCGTAGTCGGATCCCGAAGACCATCGATAACGACGTGGCCTTTGTTGCGCGCACCTTCGGCTATCTGACAGCCGTTCAGGAGGCGTCGCTCGTGCTCGACCGCGCGCACGCGGAGACGCGCAGCCTGAAGAATGGCATCGCGCTGGTCAAGGTGATGGGGCGCCACACCGGGTTCATCGCCGCGGGTGCGACCGTCGCGAGCCAGGACGTGAACTTCTGCCTCATACCGGAAGTGCCGTTCGAGCTGGAGAACTTTCTTGTCGCGCTGAAGCGACGCATCGCCGAGCGAGCGCACGCCGTGATCGTAGTGGCCGAGGGCGTGGGGCAGGAGTGGCTGAGCGACGCCGGCGGCGCGCGCGATGCATCCGGCAACGTCAAACTCGGCGACATCGGCTCGTTCCTGCGCGACAGGATTGAGGTATATTTCAAGACGGAAGAGATCCCGATCGTGCTGCGCTACTTCGACCCCAGCTATTTTGTGCGCAGCGGCCCGGCCAACAGTGAGGACTCGATCCTCTGCGACCTGTTCGCCCGCAACGCAGTTCATGCTGCAATGGCTGGCAAGACCGATCTCGTCATCGGCTTCCTGCACGACGAGTTCATCCATGTTTCCACCGAGCTGCTCGCCAGCCGCCGGAAGTCCATTGACCCGACCGCCCCCGTCTGGGCCGGCGTGCTGGCCGCGACGGGCCAACCAGAACGACTTTGAGTGCCAGAGATCAGTGCCAAAGATCATTACCAAAGACCAGCAGATATTTCGGACGTGCCGCGGCGGGTTTCCGGATCAGACACGAACAGAGCGGCCGAAGTTGACCGTCCACGCAGTCCGAACGAGCCGATGGTGCTACGCGATCCCGATGCGGCGCGGTGCGCCTTTGAGAAGGGCCGGCCCAATCGGAGTGCGCCGAGCCGGTCGACGTCGGCGCGCAGGTCCACGAGGAATGGATCGCGGTAGGACCGCCGGTTACCCGGCGGCCCTTCGACTTTGGCCCCCGCGCTACCCGGTCCGGCTGTAGAAGATCGCCGTGGCGGGGGTTGCGGCAGGTTTTAGGCACTTCTGCGTGGCAGGCAGCGGTTTCTTAAGCTGGGTTAAACCGCCGGACGCGATGGCCTGGCCCCACAGTTCCCAGCGCAGCTGGTTGATCAATTCACCCGTCGTCGCGCGATGCGGCCGCTCGCGCCGCCGCCAGGCGGGCCGTGGCACGGCGTGCGGCCTGCCGTCCGGGCCGAACGCCTCGATGCCGGCCAGCAACAGCAACGCGTACGCCGCGACCGCCACCGCCGGGACGCGCTGCACGGCCTGGGGGTGACGCACTTGCGCCTGCCCGACGCCCAACACGGTCTTCTGGTCGCGGAAGTTGACTTCGATGTCCCAGCGCCACAAGTACGCCTGGAGCACCTGGTCCAGCGGTGCCTGCGGCTGCGTGCAGATCAGATAGGCCGGCTGGCGGTACAGCCTCCGGCCGCCCTGGGACAGCCGGTAGCCCAGCGGGGCGATCACGATCAGCTGCAAGTCCTGCTTCCCGGTGGCCCGCCAACGCACCGGCCCCAGCGTCTTGATCCGGAACGCATGCTCTCGTCCGGCGGCGAAGGCGCGTACAACCTGCCAGGGCCGCGCCTCATCCTGGCGCAGCGCCTCCGGCGTCGGCAGCGCGGCGCCGTACACCCGCGGCCGGCCGCCACGCGGCCCCACCGCCGCCGCGGTCGGCACCTGGCACAGTTTGGCATCGTGGCGCACGCGGCCGATGAAGGTTACGCCCGCCGGCAGATTCCGCAGCAGCGTGCGGTTGGTGAAGCGTCCGTCGCCGACCAGCCACAGCCGGCCACCGGGTCGTTCGCAGTACAACTGCTGCCGCAACCGTTCGATGCGGCCCAGCGCCTGGCGGTTGATGTTCAGTTCGCGTTGCTGCTGGCGGTAGGCCGCCCACAGCTCGGGCGCTGCGTGGCGCCGCGGATGGACGGCCGTGGGCGCGTCGACGTGATCGATCGGCAGGGCCCGCACCCAGCCCGGCTGGTTCAGCGGCAACAGGGCCGAGAGTTGCAGGATGCGCCGGCCCCAGACCCAGTTCACGCCGAACGGCGGGGAGAGCGGATCGCGCCGCCAGGCCGTGCCGGGGATCTTGCGGCCGCGCTTGCGTTCCAGCGTATCGTCCAGGGCGACGAGGAAGGGCGCGTCAGCGGGCAGGCGGGCGGCCACGTTGCGGCGCACCACGCTGAACAACGCCTCGGGATCCACGCGGCCCCGGGTGTAGAGCCGGTAGTCGGCCGACCAGTCGTGCTGCGGGCGGCCGGCGGTGCACAGCAGGCCCGTGACTGTGTGGCGCCCGAGGCACAGCAGTTGCGACAGCACGTGGCTGTGCAGGCGCGCGGCCGCGCGGCCGCGGGTGGCCTGCGCCTGCCGCCGCGGCTCGCGCCTTCGGGTTCTTGCGGGTGGCGTTCTACCAGGCCGAGCGGCTTTGCAGCAGGAGGTTCTGCCCGGTCTACTGCCCCACCGGCGTGGCCCCAAGCAGGCCAGCAAGCTCACGGCGGCCGTCCAGGAGTTCATCGACCAGCAACGTGCCGCCGACAGCCAGCTGCGCGCCCCCGAGTTGGCCCGCCTGACCCGGCAGCAGTTGGACCTGAAAACCCATCCCCGGAGCGTCGAACGAGCGTTGGCCCGGCTGGCAAGACATGGGCGATACCGAGAGTCGTCATAAGCGGGGAGCGGCGGGCGACGATTGGACGGTGCGCTGCCGACACGCTGCTCATGGACGAGGACAGTCTGTATGATTCGGGCAGCTTCAACAACCGGTTGCTATTGGACCTGATCGCCCTCACACCGCCTCCTCGACGCCCTCCGGCCCCCAGCGGAACGCGAACACGGGCGCGTCGGGCACGGCCAGGGCCGCGTTCAGGCCGCGATTGGACGCCGTCCGGCGGGGTGGTTTACTATCAACGCTTGTCGCCCCGATTTACGGCCGCGCGCGGCGCTTTGATTCCCAACTCACGCTCGAACGGTGCGCTGCCTGACGCGGTGCTACCGGGCTGCAACGCACGCGCCGGCAACGGCCGCGCCGCCCATCGGTGCCCGCCAGTCGCGCGTCATGACGACAGCGTCGGCGTCGTCCCGGCAGCCAACAAACGGACGCCGGGAATCGCCAACAACGTGTGGTATAGTTTAGATGTGACCATTGGGTCACTCTACCAAGCGTATGTCTGGCGCTGCTTGAGCGGACGACTCCGACCGGGTGTGCCGCGCGATGGCGGACGTCAGCAGGCGGATGCTGCTCGATGCGTTGTTCGCGCGCGATGGCCAGAGCGCGAGGCCGACGCGGTCTGACCTAAAGCGCGCAACAAAACCCGCTGGGGGACCGACCTCCGGTCGGTTAGTTGACAGGCCGGAGGCCTGTACCCCAGGGATGGCAGGCCGGAGACCTGTCCCCCAGGGGTAACAGGCCGGAGCCTGTCATGAAGGGTTGTGATAGCCGCTCTTAGAGCCTATTCCATAACCGTCCCTGAAGATGTAATCCCTGCGATGGCAAGGGTTTGCCGATTGAGCGAGGACGTCCAGGTATGGACGAGAATGACCAGCGAGTGGCACGCGAACAGCGGAGGCCGGCCGAGGTGTGGGAACGAATCGAGCCGCTGCTGCCGAGGTTGCGGCGGCACCCCAAAGGCGGCCGGCTGTGGATCGGCAACGCGAAGATCGCCGGCGGGGCTTCTACGTGCTGCGGACCGGTTGCCAGTGAAAAGCGGTGCCGCGCGAGTCGGACTCGGGCAGCGCGCTGCACCGGTGTTTCCAGCAGTGGGTGCAGCGTGGCGTGTTTCGCCGGCTGTGGCAGGCGGGCCTGATGGAATACGACGCCTCGAGGGGGATTCGGTGGGAGTGGCAGGCCCTAGCAGCCCGTCGAGAAAGGGGGAAAAAGGGGACTGGCTCCGCGCCAAACCGGCATCGCGGCAGCGCCATGAGCCACTCCCGCGGTACCCTTCCCCTTTTTCATGTCCCTTTTTCAGCGGGCTGCTCAACGGGGCGATGGCCAAGGCCCCGCTCGGCGGCGAAAGAAACGCGGGCAAAACGCGACCGATCGGACGAAGAGCGGTCATTGGCGTGAAATCGTTGCCGTGCGGTGACCGGCGAGCCCGATCCGACGCGGGCGTTTTGCCGTCCCGGTCGTTCGACTCCTCCGCCACGTCTACCTCTTGACGTCGGAAGTGCAGCGACCGCATCAGCCGGCGTGACTCGCGACCGGACAGCGATCACGGCGTGTCCACGACCGCACCGCTCTCCCGGAGCACGCGATCCGCCGCCGCCCGGCCGCTGAGGAACGCGCCCTCGATTCGCGCGCCTTGGCACCAGTCGCCACATACCGCGAGGCGGCGTTCGGCGTCCCACAACGCGCCCACGTGGAGGGGCTCGTCCGGCACGGCGTAGCGCCAGCGGTGGGCTGCCGCACAGGAGGGCGACGGCACTTTCCGGCCGAGCGCTTGCTCGAGCGCCGCCTGCGACGCGGCGATGACCTGCTCGGGCGGGTCGTCGAGGTGCGCGGCCGACCACTCCGGCCCGGCGTGCAGGATCCAGGCCTCGCCGGACGAGCGGCCGGGCTTCGACGAATTGCGGGCGATCCACGACAACGCTGACCCGTGGACGAATACGCCGTCATACGGAATCGGCAGCGCTCGGTCGAAGCCGAGCATGACCGCCCAGCACGGCGACATCGAGCACCGGCCGACCTGCTCGGCCAGGGCCGGCCGGCCGGCGAGCAGCTCCGCCGCCTGCGGAGCCGGCACCGCCACCACCACGGCGTCAGACGAGCCGAGCGGTGTTTCGTTGTCGCCGAACAGACGCCACACTTGACCCGCGCGCGTCAGCCGAGTGACGCGTGTTGCCGTAGCCACGTCGAGCCCGGCGGCCAGGTACTTGGCGATGGCATTCATCCCCGGCACGCCGACGTATCGTACACGGGGCGAGCTGTCGCCCCACCGGCCGTGGTCGATGGACCCGATCCGACCCGACCAGGTGGCCACGATTCCAACGTCCTGCCAGTTGTTCACGAGAAGCGAGAAACGCTCGTCGCGCGCGGTGAAGTACTGCGCGCCATGATCGAACTCGAACGGCGGTTGCCGGCGGACCGAGGTGCGCCCACCCACACCGCGGCCCTTGTCGAACATCTGCACGTCGTACCCGTGCTCGTGAAGGCGGCGTGCCGCCGCCAGACCCGCGATTCCGGCACCAATGACGGCGATACGCCGTGACCTGCTCTTCACGCTTGGGCGCCGATCCCGGGAGTTCATTAGGGAACCGCCTCAACGAGCATGACAGCCAGCACGCCGCGCAGCGACCACGCCACCGTGCGAATCCAGTTCGTGCTCACGAGTCTGTGCACCACCGCGCGGTCAAAGCCCCGGCCCAGCCGCGTGTGACATGGGACTTGCAGGAAAGCGGTAGATCCCCAGATCACCAGCAGCAACAGTACGCCGATGCTCGCTGGCGCGCGAGCCGTACCCGGCGGCAGCCACAGCAGCAGCGCGGCGGCCGAGGCCCCTTCGGCGAGCATGAGCGGTCCCACCAGCCACGTGATGCGGCGCGCGTGCTGCCGCTCGTAGTCGCAAAACGCGTCCTCACCCACGTGCAGGAACAGCGGATAGTGCACGACCTGCACCATCCAGATCAGGCCGGTCATCATCAACGTGCTTACGGCATGCAGCGCCAGCAGGCTGTCGAGCAGATTCTGGTTCATCGTTTCACGCGCCTTGGAGGGCCCTGTATGTCGCGCGGCAGTTCATGAATCGACTGCGCGTGCCCCGGCGGACAAGGTCTCGAGCATCAACTCATACAGGAGGCACAACTCCGATTGCGTCTCGAACGCCCGGGCAGCGACGAGCCGGGATATCACCGCGGCGTCCGAGACGCCGAGCCCGCGCAGAATCATCCGGCACTGATGCCACTGCGGCAGCCAAAACACGCGCGCTTTCAGCGTCGCGATGTCGCTCGAGCGCCGCAGAAAATGCTTCAAGTCCAGGATGAAGTACACCCCGGGCTGAAACGGAGAGGGGGCCTCGATCAAACCGCCCTCGTCGTAGACGTAGTCGCCGACGGCGGGCTCCCAGGGTAGCCCCCGGGACCGCATCTGGCGGGCGAGGTCGATCTCCTTCTCGGTGAAAAGCACTCGGGATACGCTCCGGAGTCGCACGGCCGCGCGCCGCTCGGTTCGGCGTCGAGGCGCGATTCGACGCAGCGTGGCGAGCCTACAATCCGGCAATGGATGCTCAGGTCGTCTGGCTCAAACGGGATCTTCGCCTCAGCGACCACGCACCGCTGAGGGAAGCGGCCCGACGGGGGCCGTGTCTCGTATTATACGTCTACGAACCGGAACTGCTCCGCGCCCCGGAGTTCGATCCGTCGCACCTCGTCTTCATCAACGACTGTCTGGTGGAACTCGACCGGCGGTTGCGCGCGCTCGGCGCCTGGATCACGTTTCGCGTGGGACGCATGCCCGATGTCCTCGATCAGATTCACCGCGGGCATCGCATCGGCGACCTGTGGAGTCACCAGGAGACCGGCACCGCGCTCACCTACCGTCGTGACCTTCGGGTGGCAGACTGGGCCCGGGAGCACGGAATCCGCTGGCACGAATTGCCGCAGAATGGAGTGGTCCGGCGGCTCGGCAACCGCGACGGGTGGTCGCGGCGCTGGAATCAGCGCATGAACGAACCGATCGTGACGCCGCCCGAGGCGATCGCGCCTGCGGCCGGGTTGGACGCGGGTCGTATCCGACACGCAGCCGACCTGGGCCTGGCGGACAGTGAGAAGGCCGACGCGCAACGAGGCGGCGAGTCGGTCGCACACGCGGTGCTACAGTCTTTCCTCCAATCTCGGGGAGTGAACTACCGCGCGGATCTGTCGTCCCCCGTGACGGGTTGGGAAGGCTGCTCGCGCCTGAGCCCCTACCTGGCGTGGGGCGCCATCAGCATGAAGCAGGTCCACCAGGCAACCGAGGCCCGCCGATCCGAAGTGCGACAAACGAAAGCCGACGGGCAGGAGGTCGATGCACGCTGGCTACCGTCGCTCAGTTCATTCGCCGGCCGGCTGCGCTGGCACTGCCACTTCATGCAGAAGCTCGAGGACGAGCCGCGGATCGAATTCGAGAACATGAGCCGCGCATACGACGGGCTGCGCGAGAACGAGTTCGACCAGCGCCGTTTCGAGGCCTGGTGCCAGGGCCGGACCGGCTATCCGCTCGTGGATGCCTGCATGCGTTGTCTGAAGAAAACCGGCTGGATCAACTTCCGGATGCGCGCGATGCTGGTTTCCTTTGCCTCGTACCACCTCTGGCTGCACTGGCGCCCGACCGCCGTGTATCTCGCGCGCCACTTCCTCGATTTTGAGCCGGGCATTCACTTCTCGCAGGTTCAGATGCAGTCCGGCGTCACCGGCATCAACACCGTGCGCATCTACTCGCCGACGAAGCAGGTCTACGATCAGGATCCGCGGGGGGTATTCATCCGGCGTTGGGTGCCCGAGTTGGAGGCTGTTCCCGACGAGCACATCGCCGAGCCGCACAAGATGCCGACTGCGCTCCAGCGCGCCTGCGGCTGCCTGATCGGGCGGGATTACCCGCCGCCGATCGTCGATCACGTTATCGCGTACGGTGAGGCGCGCCGGCGGCTGCACGAGCTCAGAAGGCAGGCCGCCGCGAAGTCGGAAGCCAAGCGCGTGTATCGCAAGCACGGCAGTCGGCGACGACCCGCACAGCGACGCGGGACCGGCCGGAAGAAGGCGCAAAGCTGACGGGGGGCTGAAGGAGGAACGTACATGAGCGCTGCTGCGCGGCGTGCCAACGATGGCGTCAAGGCGTGCCTGCGCTGCGGCCGAGTGATCACATGGCGCAAGAAGTGGGCCCGTGTCTGGGAGCAGGTCCAGTATTGCTCGGACGCCTGCCGCCGCGCCAGACTGACCCCGCTCGATCTGGAGCTGGAAGCCGTCCTGCTCGAGCTGTTGGCACGCCGTGCGCGCGGGGTCTCCGTCTGCCCAAGCGAGGCCGTCCGTCAGTTCGTGAGCCCCGAGCATCCCAGATGGCCGGACTTGTGCCATCGTGCGCGTCGGGCCGCTTGTCGCCTGGCCGGCCGCGGCCTGGTCGAGCTGACGAAGGCGGGGGCCGTTGCGGATCCGTCACGCACGTCGGGGCCCGTCCGCGTTCGCCTGTTGCGGCGATGATCACCGCCCCGCCGCTATTTCGGGTGCAGCGCTTGCAAGACCGCGTCGGCGGCCTTTCGTCCGCTAAGGAGTGCGCCGTTGATCGACGGGTCTTCGAGATAGTCACCGCAAACGAAGACACCGTCAGCGGGTGCCCGACTCGGTTCCGACGAAGCCTCGCGCGCCACGACGGGCAACGCGTGCGCAATGCGGTATATGCGCAACAGATTCCAGTTCGCGACCTCAGGGCCGAACCAGCCGCTAAGTTCGTCCACGACGCGTCGGCTCAATTCGCGGTCATCCAGGTCAGGAATACCAATGATGCTCACGGATATCAGCGCAGTTCCGGCTGGAGCGTAGTGCGTGGAGACGTCACTCAACACACACACGTGATTGACCAAGCCCTGCCCCGTGCCGTTCAACACGAGGATCGCCTCACGAATGGGCGAGCGCGGCGCAGCGCAGTAGATCGTCGTGGTGCTGTTCCACGAGACCGGCCGTGAAGTGGCCAGCAGCCGTCGAGCGCGATCGGGGTCAGTGGCCACGACGGTTGCACGGCCTTCGATGATCTCACCTGCCGCGGTGCGCACCTGACGGGGGCCGACCGACGTGACAGGCGTTTTCAGTCGAACCGTGCCTGTCGGCAGATCACCGGCCAGCTGCTCGGGGAGCATCTGCATCCCCTTCGCCGGCAACGCCGCCGCCCCTCGTGCGAACATCGCGAAGACGAAACGAAAGAACGGACTTGGGGTCCGCAGGGCGCGCTCGAGAAACACCCCCCCGAAGAACGGTCGAAAGAACCGCTCGATGACCCGCTCGGATAGCCCGAACTGCCGTAGGTAGTCGTGCGTCGTGACGGACTGGTCGTCCCCGCGAGGTTCAGGGTGTCGCAACGCCGCTGCCCGCAAACGCGCAATGCGAGGCACGTCCGATAGGCGCGCAAGGGGCGCCAGCAGCCCCTCCAGGCTGGCCAGCGGCCGCCGCCAGGGATCGGCGAAGCGGTACCGACGCCGTCCGAGCTGGATAAGCGCGCCGGGATAGAAGGGCCGCAACTGCAACTGGTTGTAGTCGAGCACCGCGGCCGCCTCGGGATACGCCGTCAGAAACACCTGAAAGCCGCGATCAAGCAGAAAGCCGTCAAGGCGGTCAGTACGTATCCGCCCGCCCACCGCGTCCTCCGCTTCCAGAACGAGCACCGGCACGCCGGCACGCGTCAGGTGGCGAGCACATGCCAGACCGGCCAGACCGGCGCCGACCACCACAACGGGGTGCCGGGCGAGGTCGCGCTGCACACCTGCACCTGGATCACACATGGTCGTACCGAGGAGAGTTGTGTCCCGAGGTCGCGCCCAATGGCCGCCACGCGCGGTAGAGGATCATCGCGAACGGCACCCACCAGATCAAGTCGTTGGTCGCGATCGTCCAGCCGACCGCCCAGGGCAGCGTGCCGCGCACCGCCGCGTCCAGGAATCCGATCGGTCCCAACACCTTCCCCAGCAGTCCCACAAGCACGATCGGCCAATGTCGCATTGGATTCAGCGCCGCGATCGCGTAACCGACGCCGTACACGCCGACGATCATGCCGACGCACTGCCAGATCTGCGGATAGCGCGGCGGCGCCAGACCCGCAAGCTCGAACCCCATCAACGGGAACAGCATCACCCAGCCGCCCCAAACGAGGTTGTACGCGGCGGCCGCGACCAGCACCCACGTCATCCAGCGCGGCTTTCCGTGCGGCATGGACAATTCTAGGCGGTTACTCCGCGTCTTGGCGCGACGGGCTGCGCTGGGCGAGCGCGTCCGGCCGCGGCCGGGTGCCCTCTACGGCGGCCGGATCGGAAGGCGTATCGTTGGGCCAGTCAAAGGCGCTGCGGGCCCGCGCGACTGGCAGGGCCTGTCGCAAGTTCCTCCGTTCCGTGAGTCGCGACTCCTCGATCGCCGTCGTCCCGAGCTTCCCGTCATTCACGCGCAGGGGCTCGCCGAGACAGGGCCAGACCAAGCGAAGCCAGAAACGTGAGAGCCGCGAGGGCCAGAACGGAGGCCGATAGGACGTCCAGGTCCGCGCGGGCCCGACCGCGAAACGTCTGCATCGCCGCGAAGAGCGTGAGCAGCGCAAAGCCAGTCCCAAGGAGTGCGACGGCGCGGGTGCGCACCGGAACCCCGACGGACATGCGCGACAGGATCCAGCCGGATATGGGCAGAAACTGCACGGCGTGCATCGGCATGCCGTGCACGAACTTCACGACGCCGCCCGCGCCGAAGAGCTCGGGGGACCGCCCCGCTGCAACTTGCCGCCCGCCGTACCACAGCATCCAGTAGCCGAACAGACAACTTGCGGAGAGCAAAACCATCCCGAACCGGACCGCCAATGCCAGATCGTCGGGCGGTGGTGCGCCATGCCTCCGAAGCGACCCGAACGACCGCACAGTCATGGCCAGAATCGCGAGCGTGATCACGGTGATCAGCACGTCAATCGCGTAGTTGACAAAAGCGTCGAACGGGGTGGTTACGTTGAAGTGCGACGCAACGCCGCGCCAGGTCTGAACCGCGATCAGCCCGACCTCGATGACCGCCGCGACGGCAGTCGGCACGGCGAGGATGCGACCGGCCTTACCCCAGCGCAGCCAGCCGAGGACCCAACCGAGCGACAGGCAGGTCACACCGGTGGAAAGCCCGAACAGAATCGGCTTGCGCCAGGATAAGGGACCTTCCCAGGGGCGCTCGGAGGCTATCCAGACGCCGACGTGAAACAAGCCGCTGAGCATCAGCAACGTACCTGCGGCGTACAGAACCCGCTGCGAGCGCGTGCCGGACATCCAGGCGCGTCGGAGATCCAGCCAGGCCGCTGCAAGCATGTTTGCAGAGCCCGGTCGAGTCAGACGCGTCGCCATGGATCCTGCCGATCTCTCAGGTGCTCGGGGACATTCGACGCGCTGCCAGGAATAACAACGCGCACTCGTCGGCAAGTACGCCACCTGCGATCACGATCGCCTCATCCTCGGCAGCGAGGATGGTCGCCGCTCGCAAACCAATCTGCCGCCAGCCGTGCTCAACCAGCCACGGGATCGAAACACCATACACGATGCGTCGCATTCCCGCCCAATGGCACGCCGCCGCGCACATCGGACAGGGCTCCGCGGTCGTGTACAACGTCAGCACCTCGGATCGCGATGCGGCACGCGCCGAAAAGTAGGCGTGCAGCGCGACCATTTCAGCGTGCAGCGTCGGGTCGGATTGAGCCTGGTTCACGCCGCGGGCACGTTCCTGGTTCGAATCGGCATCAATGATCACTGCTCCGAACGGAGCGGTCCGATTCTCTTGCGCGACGGCGATTGCAACCCGCATCCAATGCGCATCGTCGTGTGACATCCTGGAGCTCCATGCTCGTCATGCGATTCCGAAGATCCAGCCCTCCAGACTCGCGATGCGGCGCTCCTCCTCGGCCAGCGGTGGGTTGGCGTAATGATGCAGGCTGCCACGCTCGTCCAGGTCGCGCAGCCAGCGGGCAACGCAGTAGGCGTCGTGCGCATGAACGTCACGTCCCTCGGCTGGATAACGTCGCCGAAGCGTGGACGGGAAGACCTCGCACAAGACCGCCTTGCCCGCTGGCAGATCCCAGCCGTCAAACGGCCACAGATGGATGCGTGCTCCGACGGCGCGGCGAATCTGGCGGAGCCACGGAATTCCTGCGTGGGTGGATTTCGCGACCTGCCCTTGGGCATCAAAGTGAAACACGCTGCGGGCTGAGCTCGTCCAAGTCTCGGTGATTCGGTACTCGGAGCTGCGGCCGGTTCGCGGGGGCTCCCGTTCACGGATGAAATCAACGTACGTTTCCGGTTCATGTGTCGGCCAGTGTTCAACGAAGTCCTCGAGGAACTGATCCCACGTACCGAGGCCGTAGCGCGCGAAATAGCCGATCGGCATCGAGAATGCATGATCGATCCCGGCGATGAAACGCCGGCCCGACCGAACCACGTCGATCAACCAGGTGGCGATCTCGGCTCGGCTCCAGTTCCGGTGCCGCTGGCCGGCTGACGCGAATGGGACGACGCGCTCCGGCTCTCGTCCATCGCGCGCCGCATACACCGCCAAGCCGGCCTGTCGCGACCGCGGAGTCGCCGCCCCGCTGTAATCGATTCCCACGTGCCATTCAAATCTCAAGCCGCCCTCCTTACGGCCTCGTCGCCCACGACCAAGCCTTGCACGGCGGCACGCGGGAACCGTGAGTGACATCAGGAAGACCGTGCCGGCCGCGTCTTCAAGGTGGCCAGCCCGCCGTCCACACCGATGACCTGC
>CAZMCT010000019.1:0-41483 GCA_964564785.1 uncultured Planctomycetales bacterium | reverse complement strand
GTGCCACATACACGGCTGTCGCTCACCGCCGGGGCGGCGGTGCCACATACACGGCAGTGGCACACGCGGTGTCAAACGCTCTCGGTGGCAGAGGGCGCGGCGTTCGGATATCCTGCCGGGGGCCCGCGGAGCGAGCCGCGCGGGTGACGGGGCGACGACGCGCCTCGCGAGGTGATGCATGTGCCTGGCGGTTCCCGCCCAGGTGACGGAGCGCAACGGGGATGAGGCCGTCGTCGACCTTCAGGGGAGCCGGCTGCGCATCAGTGTGCTGCTGACGCCCGAGGCGGGCGTCGGCGATTGGGTACTGGTCCACGCAGGCTTCGCGATCACGCAGCTTGACGAGGCGGCCGCCCGCGAAACCTGGGATTACCTGCGGCAAGCCTTGGGCGACCATCCCGATCTCCAAGCGGCCGGAGCGTCTGAAACCGGTCAGCCGGGAGTGGTCTCGGAGGGCGGAGCGGGAGGTTCGGCGGACGATTCATCTCCGCGGGCCCGCGAGGGGGAGCGATGAGAGCCCAGATCGAGCCGCTCGTGGCGGAGCTGCACAGACTGGCCGCGCGCATCGACCGCCGCATTCACTTGATGGAGGTGTGCGGGACGCACACGGTGTCGATCTTCCGCAGCGGGCTGCGGCCGCTGCTGCCGCCGAACGTGCGGCTGGTGAGCGGTCCGGGGTGCCCGGTGTGCGTGACGGCCCAGCGTCACATCGATGCGGCGCTGGAGCTGGCGTCACGACCGGGGGTGATCCTGGCGACGTACGGTGACATGTTGCGTGTGCCCGGGCGCAGCAGCTCGCTGGAGCGGTTGCGGGCGGGTGGGGCGGACATTCGTGTGGTGAATTCCGCGCGCACGGCGCTGGAAATGGCGCAGCGGAACCCCGATCGTCCGGTCGTGTTTCTGGGGGTGGGGTTCGAGACGACGACGCCGGCGACGGCGGCCACCGTGCTGGCGGCGCGGGAGCACGGGGTGCGGAATCTCAGCGTGCTCATGTGTCACAAGTTGGTGGTGCCGGCGATGCAAGCGCTGTTGGGGGCAGGAGATGTGCCGCTGGACGGGTTCTTGGCGCCGGGGCACGTGAGCGTGATTATCGGGTCGCAGGCATACGCGCCCATCGCGATCCGGTACGGCCGGCCGGTGGTGGTGGCGGGGTTCGAGCCGCCGCAGATACTGGCGGGGCTGGTGGCGCTCGTGCGGCAGGTGGCGGAGGGCCGGGCGGCGGTGGAGAACGTTTACGGGGCGGCGGTTCGGCCGGGGGGCAACGCGGTGGCGCTGGGGTTGTTCGAGCGTGTGCTGCGGGTGGCGGATGCGGCGTGGCGTGAGCTGGGGGTGATTCCGGCGAGCGGGCTGGAGCTGGGGGGGGAGTTCGCGGATTTCGACGCACTCGAGCGGTTCGGGGTGGTGCTGGGAGCGGACGAGGAGCACCCGGCGTGCCGGTGCGGGGAGGTGATCACGGGGCGGGTGGAGCCGGCGGAGTGCACGATGTTCGGGACGGGCTGCACGCCGCTGCACCCGATTGGTCCGTGCATGGTGAGCAGCGAGGGGACCTGCGCGGCGTGGTACAAGTACAACCGCCTGCAACGTGCAGAAGTCGGAATGCAGACGTAAGAAGGCAGAATGAAGAACTTGGGCGGCGGAAGTGAGCATGAGCGCGTAGTGATCGCGCATGGGGGTGGGGGGGAGCTGATGTCGCGGCTGATCCGCGAGCACCTGCTGCCGGCGATCGGGAACGAGCGGCTGGCGGCGCTGACGGACGGTGCAATCGTACCGTGGGCCGGGGAATCGCTGGTGCTGACGACGGACTCGTACGTCGTGACGCCGATCGAGTTCCCCGGGGGCGACATCGGGCGGCTCGCGGTCGCGGGGACGGTGAATGACCTGGCGGTGATGGGGGCGGATCCGGTGGCGTTGTCGCTGGGGCTGATCCTGGAGGAAGGGCTTCCGCTGGCGACGCTGGACCGGATCATCGCGAGTGTCGCGGCCACAGCCCGCGAGGCGGGGGTGTCGATCGTCACCGGTGATACCAAGGTGATTGAGCGGCGGGCGACGGACGGTGCGGCGGCGGGGCTATTCATCAACACGGCGGGCGTGGGGCGGATGCGGGCGGGTTTGCGGTTGGGCCTCGAGCGGATCGAGGCTGGGGACGCGATCCTGGTGAACGGGAGGCTGGCGGATCACGGGCTGGCGGTGATGTCGGTGCGCAACGGGCTGGAGTTCGAGTCAAGCCTGCGGAGCGACGCCGCTCCGCTGAACGGGCTGGTCACGGCGCTGCTTGACAGCGGCGCCGACGTGCGCTTCCTGCGCGATGCGACCCGCGGGGGCGTCGCGGGCGTGCTGGCCGACATCGTCGATGGCCGGCGCCTGAGCGTGGAGATCGACGAAGAGCGGCTGCCGATGTCGGCCACGGCGCGGCACGCGGCCGAGATGCTCGGGCTCGATCCGCTGACGGTCGCGAACGAGGGCAAAGTGGTCGTGGTGGTAGCCGGCCGGGACGCGGAGCGGGCGCTGGCGGCGTTGCATGGGCACGCCTACGGACGCGATGCAGCGGTTATCGGACAAGTGGTGGAGCGCCGGCGGGCGCTGGTCGAGCTGCCGTGGCGGGCGGGGGGGCGGCGGGTAGTGCAGCGGCCGTACGGCGAGGAATTGCCGCGGATCTGCTGATGCACGAGCTTTCGTTGGCCAACGCGGTTCTGGAGAGTGTGCTGCGGGTCGTGGCGGAGCACGGGGCGGCGCGGGTGGTTGAGCTGGAGGTGGAATGCGGGGTGCTGCAACAGGTGGTTCCGGAGGCGTTGGAGACGGCGTTTGAGGCGTTGAGCCAGGGGACGGCGGCCGGGGGCGCGCGGCTGCGGATTCGCGAGGTGGGATTGCGGGCGCGGTGCCGGGCGTGTGGTCGGGAGTACGCGGCGGCGCTCGACAATTACGTATGTCCGGGCTGCGGCGTGGCGGACGTGGAGGTGGTGGCGGGCCGGGAGGTGGTGCTGCGGAGCGTGGTGTGCGATGTTCCGGAGCCGGACGCGCCGCTCCCTCACGGTCGGGGCTTGCAGAGTGAATGAGAACTGGCATGAAGATCAACGTGGTGGAGAGCGTGCTGAAGGCGAACGACGCGGTGGCGCGCGAGAACCGGCGGCGGCTGGAAGCGGCGGGGGTGTTGACGGTGAACATGATGAGCGCGCCGGGCAGCGGGAAGACGATGTTGCTGGAGAAGACGATTCCGGCGTTGGGGCGGGAGGCGCGGGTGGGGGTGCTGGTGGGGGATTTGCAGACGACGCGGGATGCGGAGCGGCTGGGGCGCGTGGCGGCGCAGACCACGCAGATCAATACGGGGACGGGCTGCCATCTGACGGCGACGCAAGTGGAAGCGGGGCTGGCGTCGCTGGAGTTGAAGGGGATGCAGTACCTGTTCATCGAGAACGTCGGCAACATGGTGTGTCCGGCGGGCTTCGATCTGGGGGAACACCTGCGGGTGGTGCTGCTGAGTGTGGCCGAGGGCGACGACAAGGTCGCGAAGTACCCGACCCTGTTCCAGCCGGCGGACGCGATCCTGCTGACGAAGATCGACCTGCTGGGCGTACTTGACTGGGACCGGGCCCGGGTGTATGAAGATATTTCCCGTATCAACACTCGTGCTGAGGTGATCGAGATCTCAGCCCGGACCGGCCAGGGCATGGACCGCTGGCTGGCGTGGCTGCGGCAGCGGTGCCGGGCGACGGCGTAGGGCTTTTTCGACCATAACGTCGAGAGAGCGACGGCAGGCGCGGCCGGGAACAAGCCGGTAGGACATACCAAGCCGTTCACAACGTCCGCGCGTGTGGGCTGGCGCGCGGATTGCAGGCCGATCCGGAGGCGGGGACGTTGTGAAAAGGGCGCGCCGGCAGTGAGGAACTCCATGAGCGAGAACGTGGAAGCGATGGTCGGACGGATCTGCCAGGCGGTGGGGCGGGACCGGACGCGGTTGATGGATGTGCTGCGAGCCGTGCAAGCGGAGTTGGGATGTGTGAACGGCCGGGCGCAAGAGCTGATCGCGCGCGAGTTGAACTGCAAACGGGTGGAGGTGGAGAGCGCGGTTTCGTTTTACAGTTTCCTCTCGACGACGAAGAAGGGGGAGGTCGTCATCCGCCTGAGCAACGACATCATCGACCGAATGGCGGGGATGGAGGACGTGGCGCGGGCGTTCGAGGACGAGCTGGGGATCCAGGTGGGGCAGACCACGCCGGACGGGAAGATCAGCCTGGAGTGGACGGCGTGCATCGGCATGTGCGACCAGGCGCCGGCGGCGCTGGTGAACGACGTGGTGGTGACCGAGCTGTCGAGCGACTCGGCTCGCCGCATCGTCCGCGAGCTACGCAAGCACATGGACCCGAACCGGCTGCTGCACCGGCTCGGCGACGGGAACAACGCGCACGAGCTGGTGCACGCGATGGTGATGAACAACATTCGCCAGGCCGGGCCGATCGTGTTCAGCCCGTGCAACCGGGGCGAGGCGATCCGCAAAGCGCTGGCGATCACCCCGGCCGAAGTGATCCGGGCGGTGAAGACCTCGCGGCTGCGGGGCCGGGGCGGGGCGGGGTTCCCGACGGGGATGAAGTGGGAATTCACGCGGGCGGCCGCGGGCGACCGCCGTTACATCGTGTGCAACGCGGACGAGGGCGAGCCGGGGACGTTCAAAGACCGGGTGCTCCTGACGGAGAAGCCCGACCGGGTGTTCGCGGGGATGACGATTGCCGGCTACGCGGTCGGGGCCGAGGAGGGCATTCTGTACCTGCGGGGCGAGTACGCGTACCTGCGGGCATTCCTGGAGCATACGCTGGCGGAGCGGCGGGCGGACAACCTGCTGGGCCGGAACGTGTGCGGCAAAGCCGGCTTCAATTTTGATATTCGCATTCAGATGGGCGCGGGGGCCTACGTGTGCGGGGAGGAAACGGCGCTGCTGAGCTCGTGCGAGGGGCGGCGCGGCGACCCGAAGAACCGGCCGCCGTTTCCGGCCCAGAAGGGCTACCTGGACTGCCCGACGGTCGTGAACAACGTCGAGACGCTATGTTGCGTGACGAAGATCCTGGAGGAGGGGCCGGCGACGTTCTGCGAGTATGGTTCGCCCGGCAGCCCGGGGACCAAGGTGCTCTCGATTTCCGGCGACTGCAAGCGGCCGGGAGTATACGAGGTGCCGTTCGGGATCAAGCTGGCGGAGGTGCTCAAGCTGGCCGGGGCGGAGGACGCGATCGCGGTGCAGGTGGGCGGGGCCAGCGGGCAGATGGTCGGCCCGGACCAGTACCAGCGGACGATCTGCTACGACGATCTGGCGACGGGCGGGTCGATCATGGTGTTCGGGCCCGAGCGGAATGTGCTCGAGGTGGTCGAGGCCTTCCTGGACTTCTTTATCGAGGAAAGCTGCGGGTACTGCACCCCGTGCCGGGTGGGCAACGGGCTGCTGCGGCAGCGGCTGGCGAAGATCCTGGCCGGCCACGGCGAGCCGGCCGACCTGGAGTACCTCCAGGACCTGGGCCAGACGATCAAGACGACCAGCCGCTGCGGCCTGGGGCAGACCTCGGCCAACCCGGTACTGACGACGCTGAAGAGCTTCCGCGCGACGTACAACGCGCTGGTGAAGAAGCGGAACGGGCTTCAGCCGGCGTTCGACCTGATGGCCGCGGTGAGCCAGGCGGAGAAGATCATCGGTCGGCAGAGTGAACTGGCGCGGAAATGAACGAAGTCGGACGTGAGGAATCGAGCGCCGGCAGTGAGAAGTTTGCGGTCGAGGCCGGGTGTGTGGTTGTTGCTCGGCGTTTCTTCTTTCCGGCTTTCTCGTGAGGGCAAACATGGGTTCGATTGAATTCACGATCGACGGCAAGGAAGTGACGGCCGAGCCGGGGCAGACGATTCTGGAGGCGGCCCAGGCGGCGGGGGTGTACATCCCGCGGCTGTGCTACAAGCCGGGGCTGGTGCCGCACGGGAGCTGCCGCGTGTGCACGGTGCTGGTGAACGGCCGGCCGCAGTCGGCGTGCACGCAGCCGGCCGCGCCGGGGATGGTGGTGGAGAACGCGACCGAGCAAGTAACCGCGCTGCGGCGGAACCTGATCGAGATGCTGTTCGTGGAGGGCAACCACTTCTGCATGTTCTGCGAGAAAAGCGGCAACTGCGAACTGCAAGGGCTGGCGTACCGGTTCGGGATCACAGTCCCGAAGTATCCGTACCAGTTCCCGCAGCGGGCGATCGACATGAGCCACCCGGACGTGTTCATCGACCACAATCGCTGCATTCTCTGCGGGCGGTGCGTGCGAAGCAGCCGCGACGTGGACGGCAAGCACGTGTTCGACTTCGTGGGCCGCGGGCCGCACAAGCGGGTGGCGGTGAACTCGGACGGCCGTTTGGGGCAGACGGCCCTGGCCGCCGCGGACAAGGCGGCCGACGCCTGCCCGGTGGGCGCGCTGATGCGCAAGCGGGTCGGCTATGCCGTGCCGGTCGGACAGCGGCTGTATGACAAGTGTGCGATCGGTTCGGAGATCGAGAAGAAGTGAGCGGTCGCAAGATGGAAAAGCGCAGCATGGAGTCACACGCGCCCGATCGCGAGGTCGTGACTGCCGCAGTACCGACGCGACCGCACGCGCCGCGGGCGCTGGCTTCCTGCATCTGACTGACAAAGGGACCGAGTCATGGCTAAGCCCAGAGTTGCAACGACCTCGCTGGCCGGCTGCTTCGGCTGCCACATGGCGCTGCTGGACATCGACGATCGGATTCTCAAGCTGGTCGAGTTGGTGGATTTCGACAAGAGCCCGGTGGACGACCTGAAGCACTTCACCGGCCGCTGCGCGGTGGGGCTGATCGAGGGCGGCTGCTGCAACGAGGAAAACGTCAAGGTGCTGCGTGAGTTCCGGGAGCACTGCGACGTGCTGATCTCGGTCGGCGATTGCGCGATCATGGGCGGCATCCCGGCGATGCGGAACGGCATCCCGCTCCAGGAGTGCTACGCCGAGGCGTACCTCCACGGGCCCACGGTGCACAACCCGGCCGGACAGATCCCCAACGACCCGGAGCTGCCGCTGCTGCTGAATCGCGTGTACCCGTGCCACGAGGTGGTGAAGATCGACTATCACCTGCCCGGCTGCCCGCCGTCCGCGGACACACTCTGGCAGGCGCTGGTGGCCCTGCTGTCGAGCAAGCCGGTGGAACTGCCGTACGAACTCGTGAAATACGACTGAATCGCCGAGGAGCAGTGAAGACGTGCGAAAGTGCAACGGTGAAACGACGGCTGCCGCCGGCGGCGCGCGGCTTTTCACCTGTTCAGGTGTTCACGTGTTCACCTTCCGGCTCGGAGGTTTGACGTGGTAGCCACGGCCAATGGTCTGAAGCGCGTCGTCATCGAGCCCGTCACCCGCGTCGAGGGGCACGGCAAGGTCACCATCCTGCTCGACGAGCACAACCGCGTGCAGCAGACCCGGCTGCACATCGTCGAGTTCCGCGGGTTCGAGCGGTTCATCCTGGGTCGGCCGTTCTGGGAGGTGCCGGTGCTGGTCCAGCGGTTGTGCGGCATCTGCCCGGTCAGCCACCACCTGGCCGCGGCCAAGGCGATGGACCGCATCGTGGGCGGCGAGCAGTTGACGCCCACGGCCGAGAAGATGCGGCGGCTGATGCACTACGGGCAGTTCTTCCAGTCGCACGCGCTGCACTTCTTCCACCTCTGCTCGCCGGACCTGCTGTTCGGCTTCGAGGCCGACCCGGCGATCCGCAACGTGATCGGCGTGGCCGCCAAGCACCCCGAGCTCGCGGTGCAGGGCGTGATGATGCGCAAGTACGGGCAGGAGGTCATCCTGCGCACGGCCGGCAAGAAGATCCACGGCACCGGGGCCATCCCGGGCGGGATCAACAAGAACCTGTCGATCGCCGAGCGCGACTTTCTGCTGAAGGACCTGGAGCAGATGCTCACCTGGTCGCGGGCGGCGCTGAAACTGGCCCGGGACTACACGGTTGCGCACCTGGAGGAGCTGGCGCCGTTCGGCTCGTTCGAGTCGAACCACCTGTCGCTCATCCGCGCCGACGGGGCGATGGACCTGTACCACGGCGGGCTGCGGGCGATCACGGCCGACGGCAAGAAGATCTTCGACCACGTCGACTACCAGCGGTACGCGGACTATATCGCCGAGGAAGTGCGGCCGTGGTCGTACATGAAGTTCCCGTTCATCAAGTCGCTGGGGCCGGAGAGCGGCTGGTACCGGGTGGGGCCGCTGGCGCGGATCAATACCGCGGACAAGATCGACACGCCTGAGGCGGAGGCGGCCCGCAAGGAATTCATGGCCGTGACCCAGGGCAAGCCCAACAACCTCTCCATGGCGTATCATTGGGCGCGGATGATCGAGTTGCTGCACAGCATCGAGAAGATCGCCGGACTGCTGCACGACAAGGATTTGCAGGGCACGGACCTGGTCGTCCGCGGCCCGCGGCGGGAAGAGACGGTGGGGCTGATCGAGGCCCCCCGCGGGACGCTGTTCCACCATTACAAGGTCAACAAGGACGACCAGGTGGTGATGGCGAACCTGATCGTCTCGACCACGAACAACAACGAGCCGATGAACCGCGCCGTCCGCAAGGTGGCCGACGACCACCTGAGCGGCCGGCAACTGACCGAAGGGCTGCTGAACCGCATCGAAGTCGCGATCCGGGCGTATGATCCGTGCCTGTCGTGCGCGACGCACGCGCTCGGGCAAATGCCCCTGGTGGTCGAACTGGTGGACGCGGCGGGGAACGTCATCGACCGAAAGGAAAAGTGAGCCGCGGGAATACGGAAACCAGAAGTGAAGATGACGCCCGTGACCTCCGCACTGCCGACTTCTGACCTCCGAAGCCGGGCTTCAGTTTTCCGGAGATGGTTGTGAGCGTGCTCGTCATCGGCTACGGCAATCCCGGGCGGCGGGACGACGGCCTTGGTCCCGCTTTGGCGGCCGCGCTCGAGCGGCTGGGCTTGCCGGGCGTGACCGTCGATTCGGACTACCAGCTCACGGTCGAGGCGGCGGCGGCGGCCGCGGAGCACGATGTGGTGATCTTCGCCGATGCGGCGGCGGCCGGTCCGGAGCCGTTTGATTTTCGGCCGATCGGGCCGGGTCCGGCGGCGAGCTTCAGCTCGCACAGCACGTCGCCGGAGGGGGTTCTGCAACTGGCGGGCGAGCTGTTCGGCTCGCGGCCGGCGGCGTACGTACTGGGGCTGCGGGGGTACGAGTTCAACGAGTTCAACGAGTCGCTGTCGGAGCGCGCCCGGGCGAACCTGGCGGCGGCGGTCGCGTTTCTGGCGGCCGCGTTGCGGGAGGGGCGTGTGGCTCCGCCGGCTACACCGGCGGCGGCCGGGCCGGCCGGCACGGTCTGAACCCTGGAAAGGGGTCGAGCGATGAAAGACGGCAAGTACGTGATTCTGTGCGTGGATGACGACCAGGACCTGCTGGACGCCATGCGACTCGTTCTGGAGAAGAACGGGTACGTGATGGCGGAGGCCCGCAGCGCGGAGCAGGCCCTGAAGCGGTTTGGCGAGCTGCAGCCGGACCTGATCATCGTCGACCTGATGATGGAAGAGGTGGACGCGGGGACGCGGCTGGTGAAAGACCTGAAGGCGGCGGGGAACACGCGGCCGGTGTACATGCTGAGCTCGGTGGGGGACAACCTGAACATGAACATCAGCTACGCGGAGCTGGGGCTGGCGGGGGTGTTCCAGAAGCCGATCAACAACCAGCAACTGCTGACGGTGCTGAAGACGAAGCTGAAGTAGCGCCCCGCCTCGCGAAATCCGCGTCCGCAGCGCCGATCCGAGCCCGCAGCGCGAGCGAGGGACATTGGAACCCGCTTGCTCCGCGCGAGCTCATCCGGGTCCGGGCCCGCAGCGCGAGCGAGGGACAACATCGCGGCGCAGCGGATGTCAGAACCGGTCGCCTATCTGCGGACTTGGACGACGTACGAATCGTGGATCCCCGGTGATGCGCGGGGCTCGGTCGATCGCGAGCACAATGTGCCGGGGGCGGAGACCCTGCCGCTCAGCGCGGTCCGGGCGGGCCTGGAGCGCCCGCGACAGCGCGGCGCGACGATTCGACTCGCTGCGCGGGCACGGGAGCTGGTCGGGCGCGTCATCATCGAACACTGTCGGATTCGGGGATGGACGCTGCACGCGTTCAGCGTCCGGCCGCAGCATGTTCACGCCGTGATCTCGTGCCCCGTGCACCCGGACGAGGCCCGGAATCAGCTCAAGGCATGGTCGACGCGGCGCCTGCGCGAGCGTGGGTGCTGCGCGGCACAGGCCCAGGTGTGGACGGAGGGTGGCAGCGACCGCTGGTTGCGGGATGCGGAGGCCCTCCGGCCGGCGATCGTGTACGCGGGGGAACAGCAAGGGGAGGGCTGATGATGGTCCCTCGCGGGCGCTTCGGGCTCGGACGCGCTTCGGGCGCGGAGGGGGAGGTTGTCGCGGGTGTCCGTCGCTGGCGCTTCGGGCTAGTATTGGCGGGGGGTGGGTTCCCGGTTGCCGGGGCGGGTAGAATCACGGCGTCCAGTTCTGGAGGCTGCCGATGATCGCTGCGCGCTGGCTGATGACGGGGTTGTCGATTGGGTTGCCGATGTGGGGGCTCATGCCGAGTGCCGTTGCCGACCCGCCGACCGCGGCCGAGCAGGCGTTTGTCGAGCTGCGCGACACGTATCTGGCGAAGTACCGGCCGCTGTGGTTGGCGCAATCGGCCGCGTGGTGGGATGCGAACGTCAGCGGGTCGGATGCGGACTTCGCCCGCAAAGCGGAGGCCGACCGGGCGCTGGTGGACCTGCACGCGGACAGGGCGACGTTCGCGCGCCTGAAGGCGCTGCGCGACGGCGGGCAGGTGCGCGAGCCGCGGCTGCGGCGCGAGCTGGACGTCATGTATCGGAACTACCTGCCCGGGCAGGCGGACCCGGGCTTGCAGAAGCGGATCGTTGCGCTGGAGAACGAGGTCGAGCAGATCTTCAACACGTTCCGGCCGCAGGTTGACGGGCGGACCCTGACCGAAAACGACGTGCGGGAGACGCTGCGGACCACGTCCGAGTCCGCGGCGGCCGAAGCGGCCTGGAAGGCGTACATGGCGGTCGGGCGGGCGGCCGACGGCAAGCTGCGCGAGCTGGTTCGGCTGCGGAACGAGCTGGCGCGGGAGCTGGGGTTTGCGAACTTCTATGCGCTGAACCTGATGCTCCAGGAGGTTGACGAGGACGAGCTGATCGGGCTGTTCGACGAGCTCGACCGGCTGACGGCGCCCGCGTTCGCCGCGCTCAAGCAGCGCCTCGATCGCGAGCAGGCGGCGCGTTTCCGAGTCGCGGTCGACGAGCTGCGGCCCTGGCACTTCGGCGATCTGTTCTTCCAGGAGGCGCCCGCGGCGGCCGAGGTGGATTTCGACGCGCTGTTCCGCGATATGAAGCTCGAGGACGTGGCCGCCCGCTATTACGGTGGGATCGGGCTGCCGGTTACGGACATCCTGGCCCGCAGCGACCTGTACGAGAAGCCCGGCAAGTGTCCGCACGCCTTCTGCCACGACATGGACCGCGCGGGCGACATCCGCATACTGTGCAACCTCGAGCCGAACCTCTACTGGGCCAACACGCTGCTGCACGAGCTGGGGCACGCCGTGTACGACAAGTACATCCGGCCGGACGTGCCGTTCCTGCTGCGGACCGCGTCGCACGGGATCACGACCGAGGGCATCGCCGAGCTGTTCGGGGCGCTGGTCAAGAACGAAGATTGGCTGCGGACGGTCGCGGGCGTGCCGGAGGCCGAGGCCGCGCGGGTGGGGACGGCCGCCCGCGACTCGCTGCGCACCGAGCGGCTCATGTTCGCCCGCTGGGCGCAGGTGATGGTGCGCTTCGAGCGCAGCATGTACCGCGACCCGGATCAGGACCTGGCCCGGTTGTGGTGGGAGCTGAAAGCGCGATATCAGGGGCTGAACCCGCCCGACCGGCTGGACCAGCCCGATTACGCGGCCAAGGTGCACGTGCTGACCTCCCCGGTGTACTACCACAGCTACCTGCTGGGCGAGCTGTTCGCGGCCCAGGTGCGGCACGCGCTGGCGCGCGACGTGCTCCGGGAATGTGGGCCAGCCGCCCCCGGCCGGGACCCAGACACCGCCGCGGGCGGCGGGGCCACAGGGACGGGCGAGGCCGCCGTGGCAAAATCGCCGAGCTACGCCGGCCGGCCGGAGGTCGGGGCCTGGCTGAAAGAGCGCGTGTTCGGCCCCGGCAACACGCTGAACTGGCAGGAGCTGACGCAGCACGCGACGGGGGAATCGCTGACGCCGAAGTACTTTGTCGCGGAAGTGGAACAAAGATAGCCTTTCAGCTTCGGGGACCGCGGGAGCGCGGAGCGCCGAAGGTCAGAGAGAAGGCCGAAATTGGATCGAGGGGGGCGGGGCGCACTCGGTATAATCGGGGCATCTTCGCAGACATGCGTATTGGGGCTGCGCGCCGCGTCGGGCGCGGCCTGAAGACGCCCCACATTTCGATTGGAGGATGCGATGAAGCCTTTCATGACGATTTGGCGGGCCCGGACCGTGCTCGCACTGCTCCTCGCGACGGGGCCGCTGGCCGCCTGGGCGCTGCCCCCGCCGCCACCCAACGATGATCCCGAGAACGCCGAGCCGGTCGGGCCGCTGCCGGCCGTGATCTACGGCACGACCGTGCTGGCCAACAACAGCATCTCGAGCACGACGCTCCCGCCGCCGGCCGACGACGTTGACGGGCCCGACGTGTTCTACAGCTTCACGCCGGAGGTCAGCGGCTCGTACCGCGTACAGCTCATACCGTGGCAGTACGCGCCGCTGCGCTCGAGCGACCGGCGGTTCACGATCTACATCTTGGACGGCGGCACGGCGCTCGCGGGCGCGCGGGCGCCCGGCGATGCGCGGTTGGTGCACTTCGATGTCGCGCTGGTCGCCGGCACCGAGTACCTGATCGCGGTCGACTACAACGCGACCACGCACGACAACTTCGACTTCACGCTGATCGTGGACGCGCTGGCGCTCACCAACCCCGACACCTGCGGCGTGGCCGAAACGCTGGCCGGGCCGCTGCCGCTGGCGCGTCTGAACCGCATCGACGGGGCCGCGAACGACTACCAGTTCACGCAGGGCACCGGGCTGTGCGAGATCGCCGGCACGACGCCGACCCCCGCGGCCGGCAACGACCACGTTTACAAGTTCATTCCCGACGCGGACGGCGACTACGCGATCGAGCTGGCGACGGATGCGTTCGACGGCGTGCTGTACGTCAACAGCGAGTGCGGCCCGACGGGCACGTGTCTGGCGGCGTCCAACCACGGGACGGGCACGACGTCGGGCGGCCGGCACGAGCTGGTCGTGGTGACGCTCACGGCCGGCGTCGAGTGCTACATTTACGTTGACAACGCGAGCACGACGGCGCTGACCGGGCCGTACGCCCTGATCATCGACGCGGCGGCCGCGTATGGGCTGACGGAGGTCGAGCCGAACAACAGTGCCGGCTCGGCCACGCCGCTGGGGACGCCGAACGGCGGGCAGCTTTCGGGCGCGACCGATGCGGACTGGTGGGCGGTGTCGGGCCTCACGGGGGACCGCGTGTACGCGTGGGTGAACAACGGCGGGACGAGCAACAGCACGCTCGATACCGACCTGGCGCTGCTCGCGGCCGACGGCAGCACGCTGATCGAGTTCGACGACGAGGACGCGGACGGGGCGGATGCGCCGATCGAGGACTTGCGGTACATCTACTCCACATCGGCCGGCGTGCTGGCCGGCACGCGGCTGACCAGCGACGGGACGCACTACCTGCGGGTGACGGACACGACCGCGACGGGTACGGTGCACCGCTACCGGCTGCACACGGGCCGGATCGCGGCCGAGCGGGCGCCCGTGGGCGAGTGCGAGCCGAACGACGATCTGGCCAGCGCGGACCGCAGCGCGAAGCACTACTACGCGGGCGTGATCGACACCCTGGACGACCGCGACGTGTACGCGATCAAGGCGCTCGAGGGCGACCGGGTGTTCCTGGCGGTGGACGGTGACCCGGAGCGCGACGCGAACGGGTTCGATCCGGCCAACACGGACCCGAACGCGTTCCACGCGAAGGTGGTGGTGTACGACCCGGCCGGCGACGTCCTCATCAGTGACATCAGCGACGCGAACAACAGCACGGCCGCGCCGGACTACCCGGCTCAGGCGGGGTTCTTCGTGGCCCGGACCGAGGGCACGTACTGGATCGAGATCGGGCCGCAGAGCTCGTCGTCGCAGGTTGGCCCGACGGAGACCTATGAGCTGGCGGTCTTCATCAACGACGCGGCCCCGGTGCTGGTCGAGGAGAACGAGCCGCTCCTGACCCTGACGCCGGACTACGAGAACGACCGCGTGGCGGGCCTGGCCACGGACACGGCGCCCGGGGACAGTGCGGTCTGCAACGTGATCCTCGTGGGTGATACCAACCTGCAAATCACGAACCTGGGCAGTCTGCCCAGCCCGGCCGTGGCGTTCGACGTCGAGCTGGTGGATCCGGCCCAGAGCGGGTTCGGCAAGGTGATCGCGGTGGACTGTGCGGGTAACACGGCCTGCGCGGTCGTGCAGATCGACGTGCGGCCACCGGTGTGCAGCGGGTCGACGTTCGCCCGCCGCACGCTGCGCTCATTGCACGAGCCCGTGTTCATCCCGGACAACGAGCCCGGCGGACCGGGGATCAACTCGACGCTGACGCTGGGCGAGGCCGCCACGATCACGGACGTGAACGTGACGGTCACGTTCGAGACCACGTCGGTGCCCGATCTGGACGTGTTCCTGATCGCGCCGGGCGGGGCGAGTGTCGAGCTGTTCACGGATCGCGGCAGCTCGAGTGCGTTCAACGTCCGCAGCGCGACCTTTGACGACTCTGCTACGGAGCTGATGCCGCTGCTGAGCAGTGACGAGCCGTACACGGGCGCGTGGCTGCCCGAGTCGCCGCTGAGCGCGCTCAACGGGGGTACCACGCTCGGCGACTGGACGCTCAACGCCCGCGACGACTCGAGCAGCGAGAACGGCGGCTCGCGGCTCGTGGGCTGGACGCTCGAGCTCCAGGGCAGCTTCGCGGGCCCGCAGGAAATCGCGGCCGTGGCCAGCGACGCCGGCGGCTTCGACTCCGGCATCGCGTCGATCGAGCTGCTGGACGGCGTGAACGTGACGCTGAACCTGCCGCCTGGGTTCGAGCCCGGCGCCGCGTCGGTCGCATACAGCGTCACGCTGATCGACACGAACCAGAACGGATCGGGTACCGTGCTGGTGACCGACCTACAGGGCAACACGTGCACGCTGCCGGTGAGCCTGGCCGGCCTGCCTGACACGACCGGGCCAACGTCGGTCGGCGTCGTGAATCGGGTGCGGCGGATCGTGCAGGAAGTGCAGGCCGGCGTCCCGAGCGCCGACCCGCTGGGCATCAGCACGGTGCTCTCGGTGCCCGACGATTTCCGCGTCGGCGAGGTCGAGGCCGAGCTGACCATCGACACCCGCGACCTCGGCCGGCTCGCCGCCACGCTCTCCAAGGACGGCGCCCTGGCGTCGCTGGTCAACCGCGTCGGCATGGAGGAGCGGCAGTCGGTGGGGTTGACGAAGAACACGATCGCCATCTACCTCGATGACGACGCGCCCGCGGCCGACGATGCGCACCTCGAGCCGGCGCTGGGCACGATCCCCTTTATCGGACTGCACCAGCCCGACGGCCGGGGCGAGTTCATCGGCGACGGGATCACGACCGACCGCCGCGACAACCTCCTGTTCGCGCTGGGCGGGCTCGAGGCGGCCGGCGACTGGACGTTGTTCGTCGGCGATTTCCGGTTGCAGGGCACCACGCGTTCGGAACTGCGTCGCTGGGCGCTGATCCTCAAGAGCCCGTGCGGCCCCGAGCACTACGCCGGTCGGGCGACGGACCTCGACCCGGGCAGCGGGATCGCGTCGCTGACGCTGGCGAGCGGGGCGACGAATCTGGCGCTGCTGACCGACTTCACTCCCGGGGCCGAGATCGTGGACTACCGCGTCGAGCTGGTAGATCCGACGCAGCCCGGCAGCGGAACGGTGGAGATCAGGGACGTGGCCGGCAACACGACGTTGGTGCCGGTGAGCCTGGCGGCCGCTTCGGCCGACCAGGAACTGCCGGTGGTCGGCGGGACGGTGGACCTCGTGAGCGACACGTTCAACGGCACGGCCGCGGACACGGGTGGCATTGCTGAGGTCGCACTGGCGCCGTACGGTGAGAACCTGCAACTGGTGTCGGTCACGCCCGACCCGCCGAATGGGGCGACCGAGGTGACGTTCACGGTTGGGCTGGTGACGCCCGGGCAGAACGGCCGCGGCTACGTGCGCGTGACCGACAGTTGCGGCTGGCGGTCGTACGCGCTGGTCGAGATCGACGCGACGCCGCCGGCCTGCGGCGGAAGTGTCGGCACGACGAAGCGTTACGTAAGTACGCACCCGCCGCTGGCCATTCCCGACAACAACCCTGGCGGCGCGAACTCGACGATCGTGATTGCGGACACTGACGTGATCGCGGACGTCGACCTGACGCTGAACATCCGGCACGGGTTCGACGACGATCTGGACGTGACGCTGCTGACGCCACAGACGCTGGCGCTGTTCAGCGACATCGGCAACACCGGCAACGACTTCTGGGACACGGTCCTGGACGACGAGGCGCCGGCGCCGCTTCCCGACTCGGAGTCGGAAGCGCCCTTCACCGGCAAGTACCAGCCCGAGGGGGGGGCGATCCTGTGGGCGCTCGACAATCAGCCGGCCGCGGGCTCGTGGACCCTGCGCGTCGCGGACGATGCGGTGAACAACTTCGGGGTGCTGCACGCGTGGGCGGTGACGATCACGTCGCCGACGTTCCCCGAGCGGTATGACGGCCGGGTCGCGGAGCCCGAGGCGCTGGCGACCGGGGTGTGCGCGATCGAGCTGGTCGGCGCGGTGAATCTGACGCTGACGGTGGATCCATTCGTCGGCGGCGACACGATTGTGCGCTATTCGGTCGACCTGACCGACGCGCGGTTCGTGGGGCACGGCACGGTGCGGGTCAGCGACTGCGCCGGGAACACGTGCGAGGCGCCGGTGCTGCTCGCCGGGCAGTACCCGGTCGGCGACATGGATTGCGACGGAGCGGTGACGTTCGCCGACATCAATCCGTTCGTGCTGGCGCTGACCAACCCGGCGGGCTACGCGTTGCTGTTCCCCCATTGCAGCGTGACGCAGGCGGATGTGAACCTGGACGGCGCGGCGGGCTTCGCCGACATCAACCCGTTCGTGGCGCTGTTCACCCCGGCACCGTAGCGGCGCGGCGGCCACGTTCGTTTTCCGGCGGGCGTCCTGGGGTCATCCGGCCGCGGGGCGCCCGCTGTGCGCTGCTGGCGAGCCGGCGCGTGCGCGGGTAAGCTGCCCGCCACGGCCCTGCGCGGCTGCGCCGCCGCGGACCGCGCCACCCCGACCTGAGGCAGCGCATGGCTGCTGTGGAGAGAGTCGCGATCATCGGGCTCGACTGCGGCGATCCCCACCTGGCCTTCGAGCGCTGGCTGGGCGACCTGCCGAACCTGCGGGCACTGACGCAGCGCGGGATGTGGGGGCGGCTGGAAAGTTGCATCCCGCCGATCACGGTCCCTGCGTGGAGCTGCATGGCCAGCGGCAAGGATCCGGGAGCGCTGGGGGTGTACGGGTTTCGCGGCCGGCGCGACTGGACGTACGAGAACCTCGGGCTGGCCACGAACCTGGACATCCGCCAGCCGCGCCTGTGGGACCTGGTGGGGCGGGCCGGCCGGCCGTCGATCACGGTGGGCGTGCCGCAGACGTTTCCGATCGTGCATCCACCGCGCGGCTGCCAGATCACGTGTTTTCTGACGCCGAGCATCAAGAGCCCCTACACCCACCCCCCGGAGCTGAGGGAGGAGCTGGCGGCGCTCGTGGGCGAATACATCCTCGACGTCGAGGGCTTCCGGCCGGACCAGAAGCACGCCCTGCTCGAGCAGATCTACAAAATGGCCGAGCAACGGTTCAAGGTCTGCCGGCACCTGGTGCGAACGCGGCCGTGGAGCCTGTTCTGGATGGTCGAGATGGGCGTCGACCGACTGCAACACGCCTTCTGGCATTGCATGGACCCGGAGCACCGGCTGTACCGGGCGGACAACCCGTTCCGCGACGTGATCCACGACTATTACATCCTGATCGACCGACTGATCGGTGAGCTGCTGGACGAGCTGGACTCGGACACGACGGCGGTGTGGGTGGTTTCAGATCATGGTGCGCAGCGGCTGGAGGGGGGGTTCTGTCTGAACGAATGGCTGATCCGTGAGGGGTTGCTGGTGATGAAGACGCCGCCGGCCGGGCGGCGGCGGTTCGAGCTGTCGGACGTGGACTGGTCGCGGACACGGGCCTGGGGCGACGGCGGGTACACGGGGGCGGTGTACATCAATCGGGCGGGTCGCGAGCCGCAGGGGATCGTGCCGCCGGAGGAGGTGGAACGACTGCGGGACGACATCGCTCGCAAGCTCGAGGCGCTGGCGGATCCCGAAGGGCGGCCGATGGGAAACCGCGTTCACCGGCCAGAGGAGCTTTACCAGGCGACGGAGGGCTGCCCGCCGGATCTGATCGTGATCCTGGGCGGGCTGCGCTGGCGGAGCGTGGCGGCTGTGGGTAATCCGGAGCTGTTCGTGTTCGAGGCCGAGGCCGGGCCGGATGCGGCGAACCACGCGCCGGACGGAATGCACGCGCTGGTCGGCCCGGGGGTTCCGGCGGGTCGGCGGGACGCGACGCTGTACGACGTGGCGCCGACGGTGCTGAAGCTGCTCGGGCTGGATGTGCCGAAGGGCATGCGCGGGAGCTCACTGTTGGCTGCGGTGGCCGGGTCGGATGTGCGGCGATGATCGACGAGTGGGACCTGACGGCGACGAACCTGCGGCGGATTCGCCAGCGGCGGTACGAGGTGGCGGTGCTGCCGATCGCGGCGGTGGAGGCCCACAACCTGCACCTGCCGGAGGGGCAGGACCTGCGGCACACGACGTACATCGCGCGGCGGTGCTGCGCGGCCGCCTGGGAGCGGGCCCCGCGCGTGATCTGCCTGCCGCCGCTGCCGTACGGGGTGGATTGCAACCTGCTGGCGTTTCCGTTGACGATCCACGTTTCGCAGGCGGTGCTCGATGCGATGGTGCGCGACATCGCAACGTCGCTCCTGCGGCACGGAATCCGCAAGATCGTGCTGTTGAATGGCCACGGCGGGAACGAGTTTCTGCCGCTGGTGCGCGCGCTTCAGTCCGAGCAGCCGGTGCATCTGTTCGTGTGCAACTGGTGGACGGTGGGGCGGGACCGCTGGGGCGAGATCTTCGAGGCGGCCGACGACCACGCGGGCGAGATGGAGACGTCGGTCGCTCTCGCGCTGTACCCCGAGCTGGTGGAGCTGGAGCACGCGGGCAGCGGGGCGGCCCGGCCGGCGCGGCTGGAGGCGCTGCGGAAGGGCTGGGTGCGGACGAGCCGCGATTTCGCGCGGCTGAACGACCACGCGGGCGTCGGCGACCCCTCGCGGGCGACGGCCGAGAAGGGGCGACGCTACCTCGATCTGGTCTGCGAGCGGATCACGGCGTTCCTGGTCGAGCTGGCGACGGCGGAGATCGATGCACACTTTCCGCAGGCGCCGGGGTGAGGGAGCGGGACGAAGTGACGCCGCACCTGTCATTCCGAGGAGCGCAGCGATTGTCATTCCGAGGAGCGGAGCGACGAGGAAGCCGGCCGCGGATGAGAGCAGGCTCCCAGGCGGAAGAGAACCGCATCCGTGGCCAGATTCCTCGCAGGTCGTCCCGGCGACCTGCTCGGAATGACAAGTCAATCCATGCAGGTCACCCCTGCGAACTGCTCGGAATGACAAGTAAATCAATGCTCTTGTCTGCCCGGAGGCCGTGATGACTCGACACTCCCGCCCCACGCTGATCATCGCCGCCATGCTGCTGCTCGCCGCCGGCGCTCTGGCCGACGAGCCGCTCGATGCCGCCCGCGAGCGGATCGCCGCCGGGCAACTGGCCGAGGCCGAAGCGCTCCTGCGGCCGCTCGTTCCCGACCCGGATGCACCGGTCACGACGCCGGCCGCGATCCAGCTCGAGATCATTCGCCGCCTCCGGCTGGATTACGATCAGACGCCGGAAGCGCTGCTCGACGCCGTGCGCCGCAGCATTGCCGACGTGACGGCGGCCGATCTCGACCGCTGGCGCGAACAGGGCGGGTTACAGTATCGTGTGCTCGACGGCCGGCTCTGGTATTTCGACCGCGAACCAGCCAACCTGTGGCGGTTCTGCGAAGAGGCCCGAACTCGGCGGGCGCCGCGACCGTCCCCGGCCGGCTGGGATTTCAACCTGCCCGCGCACCTCGAGCGGTTGCTTCGTGAGGCGAGCGTCGCCGAAGCGCCGGAGGTCCACCCGGTGCGGCACCACGTGCGCTACGAGTTGACGGTCCGCGGGGGCAGCCCGCGGGCGCGGCCTGGCGCGCTCGTCCGCTGCTGGCTGCCTTTCCCGCAGGAATACCGCCAGCAGCGCGACGTAAAGCTGATCGCCAGCGACCCGCACGAATACAAGCTGGCCCCCAACGGCCACCCGCAACGCACGCTTTATTTCGAGCGCACGATTGAGGACCCGGCCGCGCCGCTGACATTCACGGCCGAGTTCGAGTTCACGACGGCGGCGTACTGCCCGGCCCTCGACGCGGCCCAGGCCCAAGTGACGCCGCCGAATGATCCGCTGTCGATCGAGTTCACGGCGCAGCGAGCGCCGCACGCCGTGTTTTCGCCGCTGGTGATGCGGGCGCTGGAGGAGATCGGGCCGCTGGACGAGAACCCGTTGCGGCGGGCGCGGCAGATTTTTCGCTGGTGCTGCGCGCACGTGAAGTACGCGGCCGAGGTCGAGTACAGCACGATTCCGTCGCTGGCCGACAAGGCCCTGGAAACCGGCCGCGGCGACTGCGGCGTGCAGGCCCTGGCATTCATCACGCTCTGCCGCGCGGCGGGCATCCCCGCCCGCTGGCAATCGGGCTGGGAAACGTTGCCGAACGGCCTCAACATGCACGACTGGGCCGAGTTCTACGTCGCGCCGTGGGGCTGGCTGCCGGCCGACCCGTCGTACGGCCTCCAGGAGCACGCGGACCCGGAGGTGCGCGAGTTCTTCTGCGGCCGGATGGATCCGTACCGGATGATCGTGAACCTCGACTACGGCCGCGCGCTGTACCCGGAGAAGACCAGCTTCCGCAGCGAGCCGAGCGACTTTCAGCGCGGCGAAGTCGAGATCGACGGGCACAACCTGTACTACGACGAGTGGGATTGGGATTTCGAGCTGCGGACGACTCCGATCGAGGGCGGGCTGCCGGCGATGGAGGAGGCCTGCGACGCGCGCGTGCCGCGGCTGCTGACGGCGGGCGGTGTGCCCGGGGCGGTCGTCGAGATCGGGCGGCTCAGCGACGGGGGTTTTCGGACGTGGCGCAAGGCGTACGGCTGGCTGGCGATGGAGCCGCAGCGCGTGCCGATGCGGCCGGACGCGGTGTTCGATGTGGCGTCGCTGACGAAGCCGGTGGCGGTGGGCACGAGCCTGATGATCCTGGTGGATCGCGGACGGGTGAGGCTGGACGACCCGGTCGCGAAGTACCTGCCGGAGTTTGATACGGACGCGAAGCGGGCGATCACCGTGCGGCACCTGATGGCGCACACGTCGGGATTGCCGGCGTACCTCGACGCGGCCGCGCAGAGGGAACTGCGGGAGACGCACGGATTCCCGTGCCCGGCGGCGTTGCGGGCGCGGGTGCGAAACACGGCGCCGCTGCACGCGGCGGGGGAGCAGGTGCTGTATAGCTGCCTCAACGCGATTCTGTGCGGCGAGATCGTGGCGGCGGTCGCGGGCGAGCCGCTGGACCGGTTCGCGGCGGCGAACGTGTTCGAGCCGTTGGGGATGCGGGACACGCGTTTCCTGCCGGCTGACGCCGAGCTGCCTGAGGATCTGCGGGCGCGGCTGGTGCCGAGCACGCGGGCGGAGCACGGCCGCGGCCCCGGGGGGTTCCTGCTCGGCCAGGTGCACGATCCGCTGGCGGCGCTGGCGGGCGGGGTGGCGGGCAACGCGGGGCTGTTCTCGACCGCGGAGGACCTGGGGCGCTTCGCGCAGATGGTGCTGTCACGCGGAGCGCGGCACGGATTCGGCGTGCGGGTGCTCAGCGAAGCCGCGGTCGAGGAAATGACGCGTTTGCAAACGGAGGGACGGATGAACAGCAAGGGGGCGGCGGCGATGCGCGGCCTCTCGTGGGACATGTACGCGGTGGGCGATGCCGCGTGTTTCGGCCACACCGGCTACACGGGCGGGGCGCTGCGGATCTGGCCAAAGGCGAACGTGTACGCGATCGTGCTGACCAACCGCGTGCACCCGGACGACAACGGAAAGGTCGAGGACCTGCGGCGGGAGATGTGGAGCATGGTCGAGGAGCTGCTGGTGCGGCCGTGAGTTCCGCCCGCCGTCGCGGACGACAACACGGCCGACACGGCAGTGGCACACGGCGGATGAGCGCGGGGGGCGACTCGGAATGGTTCCTCGTCCGTGGCCGGATTCCTCCGCGCCGCTGCGCGGCGGTCGGAGTAACAGTCGCGGCGGCGGCGCCCGCTGCCTAGCGCCCCCCGTTGTACTCCGCCACGGCCGCGATCATCGCCACGTAGCTCTCGGGCGGGACGTAATTGGGAATGCTGTTGCCCGAGCCGGCCGCGTAGCCGCCGCGGGGAGCCGCGTATTCCAGGATCGCGCGCGTGCGGGCCCGGATCACGTCCGGCGTGCCGGTCGCGAGCAGGTGCACATCCACGCCGCCGAGCACGGCGACCCGTTCGTGCCAGCGGTCGTAGAAGCGCTCCACCGGCTCGATCCCGTCCTCGAAGCTGTGCTTGGCGTCGATGCCGGTCTCGATGATGGCCGGCATGACCGCGGCCGTGTTGCCGCAGGTGTGCAGCAGGAACGGTCGCCCGTGCTCATGGGCGATGTCGGCGAGGCGACGGTACCAGGGCACGATGTGCTCGATCAGCCACGCGGGCGCGAGCAGCGTGCCGTGCTTATGGCCCAAGTCGTCGCCGAGCCACAGCGCACAAACCGAGTCGAACATGCAGTAGCGCTCGAACACGCCGCAGAGCAACCGGCCGACACGCTCGACCACCGCGGCGACCAGCGCCGGTTCGCGGCGCGTGGCGACTAGGAACCGCTCCATGCCCAGAAGGTCCATGGCGAATTCGAGCACGCCGCCGGCGAAGCCGATCAGCCGCATGCCCGGCGGGAGGTCGGCGGCCGCGGCCTCGACCGGGGTGAAATCGGTCGACTCCGGCGTGGGCCAGGGATAGCGGTCGATGTCGGCGAGCGTCGCGATCGGGCCGTGGTGCTCGTCGGTCCACTCGCGCTGGCCCGGTCCGAGCCCCGAGCGGTCCTCGGTCGTCTGGCGCGTGAAGCGGAAGGGGATCGGGGCCGAGACCTTCACCACGTCGTAGCCGAGGCGGTGCTGGAGCCGAAGGGCGCGGCGAACGGCATCCAGGGTGTTGCTCGCGGCCGTGTTCTCGCCCAGCAAGGCATCGACGACCGCCGGATGTACGGCCAGCTCGATCAGCGGGACGCGGTCCGGCCGCTCGCGGCGGAGAACGGCCAGAAAGCGGCGGTAGTCTGGAGCAGGGGGCGGGAGCTGCGCGATATACGGGTGCATCGGGCGGATTGTGCCGCGCGGGTCACGGGTGGGGAAGCGCGGGCGGGCTCGAGCGGCACGTTGGCGACCGGGCTTGCCGGCCCCACGTCAGGGGTGACGCCGCACCAGGCGCGCGGCGACGGAAAGCGCCGGCCTCACACCCGCTTGGTTGCGCGTTGAAGCAGCAGAACGGCACGGCGAGCGCGGCTGTCGGCGCTGCCATGATGGTGGCTTGGCGCGGAGCCAGCCCCGTTTTTCAACGCGCTGCGATGGGCCCAGTTGGATTCGAACCAACGACCCGCAGATTATGAGTCCGCTGCTCTAACCGGCTGAGCTATGGGCCCGGGCGGGCGCCGGCCGCGGGCGGGCCGGACCATGGCCCGCACCCCGGCCGCTCCGGCCGCATTATACCGCCGCGCGTCTCGGTGCGGCCGGGCCGGCCGGTCAATCCTGAAGCGAAAACGGCGTGAAATTGGTCTGGTGGTCGAAGTAGTCCTCGTTCTCCACGCGTTTGAGCCAATTGACCACCAGGTAGGTCAGGGGCGTGAACACAGCTTCGACGGCGACCTTGAATACGCAGTTGAATGCGATCACCTTGGCAATGGTCTCATGCGGCCAGATGCCCCAGAACGCGAGCGGGTAGAAGATCGTGCTGTCAACGGCCTGGCCGACGAGGGTCGAACCGATGGTGCGCGTCCAGAGCCACCGGCCACGCGTGAGGAGCTTCATCTTGGCCAGGACGTAGGAGTTGGCGAAGTCGCCCGCCCAGTAGCCGAGCATCGACGCGAGGACGATCCGCCACGTGCTGCCGAATACGGTTTCCAGGGCCGGCTGCATCTGCTGGTTGTGCGGCACGGCCGGGTCGGGCGGGAAATGCACGACGGCCAGGCCCATCAGGGCTGCAAACGCGAGCCCGACGAAGCCGGCCCAGATGACCTTGCGGGTGCGGGCGTAGCCGTACACCTCGGTCAGGATGTCGCCGAAGATATAGCTGATGGGGAAAAAGAGGTTGCCGGCCCCGAACGAGAGGCCGAGGGCGGCGCCGAACCACGTTCCCAGTTCAAAGTGACAGACCTTACCGGGGCCGATGAGATTCGAGCACAGCAGGACGGTGACGAAGCCCGCCATGATCAAATCGTAATACTTGTAATGGCGCGGATTCTCGCCACCGGAAAGCGGACCGCGAAGGGCGGCGGCGCTCGAGGAAAGCTGGGCCATGCACGTGTCCTGGCATCCGCCCCGCGGCGTGGGCGATGACGGCGGCCGCGGCCCGTGCCGCAGCCCGGTGCGGGATTATACGCCGTTCTGCACGCGGCGCGCCGCCCGTCGGCCGGCGAATGGCGCGCGTGCCCGTCGCAGCGGCTTTCGCTACGATATTCACCCGCGGACCCGCACGCATGCCGCCAGAGGAGGAGTGATCCGATGAAACGCTGCGCTTCAGGTCTTGCCGTGGCCATCATTCTGTCGGTCACCGCCGGGCCGGCCCCCGCGGCCGCGCCCGGCGAGGTCGTGGCCACGCTGGATTCGCCCTGCAAGTACCCGACCGGGCTGGCGTGTGACGGCACCTGCCTGTACGTGCTGGACTGGTTGCAAGCGGAAGTGCAGCGGTTGGACATCGGCGGCAACGCGGCAGCGCCCCATGTCATTGCGGCGCCGACGCTCAAGCCGCACGGGCTGGCGTGGGGCAACGGCAAACTGTTCGTCTCGGACGACCACACCGGCTGGGTCTACGCGACGGACCCGGACAGCGGGGCAATCGAAAACTCGTTCGAGGGGCCGGGGCCGAAGGTCATCGGGCTGGCGTGGAGCGGCCCCACCCTGTTCCTGATGGAGAGCAAGACGGGCCAGATCTACCAGGTCATGTCCGAGGACGGGACGATCCTGCACTCGTTCGCCGCACCCAGCGAATCTTCCGGGCCGCTGACCTGGGACGGCGCGTACCTGTGGGTCGCCGATCGCGTCAAGAACGAGCTCTACCGCGTGGACCCGGCCAGCGGCATGGTGCTGAGCATCGTGGCCGCGCCCGGGCCCTACGCGGCCGGGCTGGCGTGGGACAACGGGCGGCTGTGGAACGTCGATTTTCAGACGCGGAAGCTGTACGCGCTCCAAATCGACGGCGCATCGCCCGCGTACCGACTGAGCGACACGCGAACGGCGCAGATCGAATACCTGTGGGCGCTCTACAACTACGGCCCGGGAGAGGTCCGCGAGTTGTCCGTGGCGCTGGCGCTGCCCGAGAACCGCCCGGGGCAGGAGCTGCTGTCCGAACCGGTGTTCGCCCGACCGCCCACGCGGAGCGCGACCGACCGGTGGGGCCAGCGGTGCGTGGTGTACGAGCTGCCGGCGGTCGCGGCCGGCACGCGCTTGACGCTGAGCTACCGGATCGATGCGCAGGTCTCGGCGATTCGCTGGCTGATCGACCCGCGGCGGTGCGGGACGCTGGCCGACATCCCGGCCGACATCCGCGCGGTGTACACGGCCGACGATACGCGCTACCGGCTCGACAGTCCGTACCTGCGTGAGACGGTGCGGAAGGTCGTCGGCGACGAGCAGAACCCGTACTGGATTGTGCGCAAGCTGTACAACCACGTGATTGCGGCGCTGGAGTACGAGATGGCGGGCGGGTGGGACGTGCCCGAGGCGGTGCTGAAGCGTGGGAAGGGGTCGTGCTCGGAATACACGTTTGCGCTGATCGCGCTGTGCCGGGCGGCGGGGGTTCCGGCGCGTTACGTGGGCAGCATCGTCGTGCGTGGCGATGACGCCAGTATCGACGAGGCATTCCACCGCTGGGCCGAGGTGTACCTGCCGAACTACGGCTGGATCCCGGTGGATGCGAACCGGGGCGACGCGAAAAGCCCGGCCGACCAGGCCCGCGGGTTCGGCGAGCTGGCCAACCGATTCCTGATCACGACGCAGAGCGGAGGGGCGTCCGAGCTGCTGGAGTGGGGCTACAACATGAACGCGAACTGGAAGGCGAGCGGCTACTGCAAGGTCGAGGAGGACAACTTCGGGCTCTGGCAGCCGCTCCCCGCGACTGCGGGAACCGCAGAAACACTGCGGGCCGCAGAGAACCGCTGAGGAAACCGGCCGATGCAGCGCCGCACAAGCGTGCGCTTGCTGTCATTCCGAGCAGGTCGGCGTGGCGACCGGCGAGGAATCTGGCCTCGCACGCGAATCCGTTGCATCCGCGCCGGGATATCGCGCCTTCCGCCATCCGCCGCCAGATTCCTCCCTGCGCTGCGCTCGGTTCGGAATGACACGGGGGCTGTCGCGATCCCCCGCCACGGCCGCGCCCCCGTCCGCTATCTCAGATTGAACACCGTGATCATCACGCCGGCTGCCGCGAGCAGCGCCAGGCCGAATACGGCCAGCACGAACACCGCGTCGCTGACGTAGCCCGCCCGGTTCGACAGCGGGAACGCCGCCAGTCCGAGACTGCCGGCCACGGCGAGGACGCCGCCACCCAGCAGCCAGCGGCGGCGGGATACCTGCGGCACCGTCATCCAAGCCTCTCCTTCCAGAGCGGTTTCCAAGCTGCAATGACAGACCCGTGTACGACCTGTTCGTACACTAAGACCGGTCGCCGGTGGCGTGCCATTACAAGAAGTGGCCGGGTTTGGAGCCGCCGCGGCGAAGAATAGTCCAGCAGACAGCAAATCACCGCTCGACGCATCTTGCGAGTCCGCAGAGGTTTACCGGAATCCGGCTGGCAGCCGCTCAGAGCGGCTCTAAAACCCTCCATGACAGGCCTCTGGCCTGTCACTCCTGGGGGATAGGCCTCTGGCCTGTCAACTGACCGACCGGAGGTCGGTCCCCCAATTGGTATTGTTAGGCGCTGTTAGGGCGGAACCTAGCGCGCATCCGCATCGACTGACCCGATCCGCCGTTGCAGCTCGGCCGCGAGCGCGTTCCAGGGCGAATCGGGATGGGCAGCGCGGAAGTCGGCCAACATCCGCGCGGCGTGGTCGTGCAACTCGGGGCTCGACTCGATGTACAGCGCCGCATGCACCAGCGCAGCCGAGGCCGGCAATGACCCCCGACCGAGCAGCAATTGAACGATGGCCGCGGCGCGGTCGAACTCGCGTCCTTTGGGGATGGGGCGGCCGGCGGCGGCGTGGCGGATCCACTCGATGGCCTGGTCGGGTTGGTCGACGCGCGCGGCCATGAGCATCAGCGCCATGCAGGCGAGCGGATTGTCCGGGTCGCGCGCGAGCACGTCGCGGGCGGCCGCCTCGGTCAGCGGGTCGTTGGCGAGGGCCAGGGACCAGACGTGGAAGGATTGGAACTCGCGGCGCTGGGGCTGGCGCGCGGCGGCGTCGGCCCAGGCGATGATCGCGTCGCGACTGCGGCCGGTCTGGAGCGCGACCTCCTGGAACCCCCGGAGGGCCGCGTAGTTCACGGGGTCATCACGGAGGATGGCTTCGTATACTGCCCGGGCCTGATCCCAGTGGTGGCTGCGGAGATGATACTCGGCCAGGACCAAGCCGCCCTGGACGTTGCCGGGGTCGGCGTCGAGGGCGGCGCTGACGATCTGGAAACCGGTTGCCCCATCGCCGTAGCGGATATGGCACGCCGCGATCCCGATGCGGGCCGCGAGGGGCGGTTCCGTAGTCTCCAACGCCTGCTGAAACCGGCGACAGGCGTCGTCGTCGCGATCGAGCTCGAACATCAGCAGCGTGCCGAACGCGGCGAAGTGCGCGGCCCGCACGGCGGGATCCGCGGGCAGACGCCGTTCGCACTCCGTGTACGCGCGTGCCGCATCGGCTGCCCGCCCGGCCGCCTGTAGGGCGCCGGCCATGACCCGCCAGGCGTCGAAGTCTTCAGGCAGCAGCTCAACCGCCTGCTCGGCCTGGGCGACCGCATCCTCCGGCCGGCCGGCACGCGCGAAGCCGGCCGCCAGGCGAATGTGCGCGCGGCCCCGCGTGTTGGTGTCAGGGTGGGCGGCTGCCAAGACGGCTGCGGCCGCACGTTGCAGCAGATCGAGTGCCTCGTTGCGGAGGTGCGCGCAGCGCGGGACGCCGGCCGGGATGAACGCGGCATCGCCCGCCGCCGGCGGCGTGCCGGCCGCGTACTCGCAAGCGGCGGCAGCGGACTCGAGCACGCGCGGGTCCGTGGGGTACGCGGCAAGCGTGCGCCGGGCGCGGGCGAGCGCGGAGCGGGCGACGGCGATCGTGGGGTAACCGGCGGCGAGCGTGACGAACGCCGCGGCCGCGACAGCGACAGCGACGCCCGCGTGGATGCGCGGGCGTCCTGCGGCGGCGCGCAGCACCGCGGCGAACCCGGCCGCCAGCGCGAGCACCAGGCCCAGGCTGGGGAGATAGAGCCGCCGCGCGAGGTCGAGCGGCGTACCGCGGGCGTGGATCAGCTCGGGGATCAGGAGCAGCCAGAACCAGGCCAGGCCGCAGGTCACAAGGGGGTGCCGGCGGCGGCGCCAGCAGTATGCCGCGAGCGCGAGGCTCGCGAGGCCGAGCGCGAGGCCAAGCCAGATGTGAGGGCTTCGCAGCTCGGCAGGGATCGGGCGGTAGTATGGCGGCAAAGAGACGAGTCCGAGCAGGGCCGCGAAGCTTGGGGGGATGGTCGCCAGCGCCTGCGGCAGAGTTGAGTCGGGTGACGCCACGGGCACGTGGCCGGGCAACTCGGTTTGCACCGGGGACCAGGCCAGCGCGAGTGCGGCCGCCAGGCAAACGCACGCGATGATGTAAATCCGCGTCTGAAGGAACACTCGCGTGCATCCGATAACCGCGGCCTCCAGCAACAGTACGACGCCGAGCCAGCCGGGGACGGGCCGGCTGAGCTGCGCGACGAGAAGTGCGGCCAGCGCTGCGAGAAACCACGCCGCGCGGCCGGGCCGCAAGGCGGAAGCGTGCCAGCGCCACGTCAGCAGCAGGGCGATGGCGGTCATCAGGTGGCCACGACCGGCGCCGGCGGCCCACGTCCACGCGAACAACGGGTGCGCGGCCCAGAGGAGCGCGAGCGCCCACGCAAGTGCGGCGGCGGCGAGCCCTAGTCCCAGGTTTGCCCGAAGCACGGGGCGCAGCAGCGTGGCGAGCAGAACGGCCACCGTGGCGTGGAGCAGCAGATCGAGGGTTCGAACGGCTGTGACAGACGCCGCTCCGAGGGCGTGTTGCAGCACCCAGCTCGTCACGACGAGGGGCTCGTACATGCCGCCGTGCGGTTGGGCAAACGCCGCAGCGAGCCGCGCCCAGGGTTCGGGGGAGTGACCGAGGCCGGGCGGCGGATCGACGAGCAGGTGCGCTCCGATGCGGTCGAGCTCGTCTCCCAGTACCCAAGGGGCGTCAACGCCGGCGACGCCGGCCGTGAAGATGATCAGCGCGAGGACGGCGAGCGCGGCCGACCAGGCGGCGGGGTGAACAGGCGGCCGGCGAGCGGGCTCCGGCGAGCTCGCGGAGGTGGTGGCGGCACCGACGGCCATAAAGGGTTTATCGCACGCGCGAGGTTGAGCCGCAAGCGCGGCTTCTCGAGCGAGCAGGTGGCATTGCGATCGAACTAACGAGAGATTAATCTTGCTGCCATGCGCTAGAACCCCTACAATTGGCCACTGGAAGGAGCCAAACCTCAAGCTATAGACCTGAGGTTCGCGATGCTGAGCGCCCAGACGGGGCTGACGGCCAACGTGTTGCTGCTCAATCGCCTGTACATGGCGGTGCGGGTGGTGAATGCGCGCCGGGCGCTGACGCTGCTATACCGCGAACTGGCCGAAGTCGTTTCGGTCGATGACGGCCAGTACCTGGCGTACGACTTCGACGACTGGATCGAGGTGAGCCAGTTCAAGCAGCGGTTCGAGCCGGAAAAACACGACTGGATCCGCACCGTGCGCTTCCAGATCGCGGTGCCGAAGATCATCCGCCTGTTGGGGTACGACAAGATCCCCAGCAGCGGAGTGAAGCTGAACCGCCGCAACCTCTTCGCCCGCGATCAGAACCGCTGCCAGTACTGCGGCAAGCGCTACGCCACGAACGAGTTGAGCCTCGATCACGTCGTCCCGCGCTCGCAGGGCGGCGAGAACACCTGGGATAACATCGTTTGTGCCTGCATCCATTGCAACGTCCGCAAGGGCGGCCGCACGCCGGAGCAGGCCAACATGCGGCTGATCAGCCGGCCGACGCGTCCAAGGCGTTCGCCGGTGCTGACCATCAAGCTCTCGGACTCGAAATACGCGAGCTGGAAGCAATTCTTGGATTACGCGTACTGGAACGTCGAGCTGAAGTAAGCCGCCGTCCGTTTTCCCGACACGCAAGGCCTCGGAGTTTGGCCGCGGACGAGGAGTGCCTGCGGGGGGCCCGGTCTCGGGCCGCAGGGCTCTGCGGGCTGCCCGGCGGGGGGGCACTGCCGCGGCGCCCCGGCTACCCCCCGTCCGGATTCGCCGCCCTGGGCCCTGCGCCCGCACCCCCGTTGACGCCCCGCGCTGACGGCCGTATGTTGCCGGGCCACAGGGACGGTTCAGTTACGACGCGGTGCTTGCGGCCGGGGCAGAACATGGCGGTTCAACAATGGTCGGAGAGCGTGATTCTGGGTGAGCTCGGGGACGACCCGCAGTTCACGGACGACCTGGCGGCGATCCTGGATCAGTGCAGCCGCGACACGCGTCAGGACGTCCTGCTGAACCTGGGGGGGGTGACGTACCTCAACTCGTCTAACATCGCGCAGCTACTGAAACTGCGGAAGCTGGTCACGTTGACGAACCAACGCAAGCTGAAGCTGGCGGCCGTTTCGACGCAGGTCTGGGGGGTTTTTCTGGTGACAGGGCTGGACCGCATCTTCGACTTCGTGGACGACGTGCCGAGCGGACTGGCCGCGCTCCAGCTCGGGACGTGAGCGGCTGTCCCGCTGTCGCTGCTTTGCCGCAGAGAAGAGCAGAGAGCAGAGAGGACAAGCGCAGCCAGGGGGGTGGGATTCGAGTCGCGGGCAGCGCTGCCCTCATTGCGAGGACCTCCCGGCGGCGATCGAACACCAGATTGCTACTGGGCATCGGGGCTTGTTCGATCTGTGGACCCGCTGCGGCGGTCAAGCCCGCCCGACGGATCACGGCCGGGAGGGCCCAGCTTTCATCGGTTCTTCGCAAAAGACGGGATCAGGTCGGGAGGGCCTCGACGAAGCCGCGGATCAGCATGTCCTGCCGCTTGCCGTAACCCAGGCAGACGAGGGGGTGCAGCCGCTTGCCGACGTACTCGAGCATGCGGCAGGCGAATCGCTCCCAGTAACCGCTGGCCTCAGCGAGCCGCCACTCGATATTCTTTTGCAGCACCGTCCAGACGTCCTCGCGGAGCTTCTCGGGCGTGCCGAACGCCCCACAACAGGCCGCCTCGCCGGCCCGGATGCTCGCGAGAGCCGCAGCCGGCGTGGTGCCCTCGGTCAGCGTATAGGTCGTGCCGACGCGGTGGGTATGCGAATCGCTGCCGGCCACAAGGACCTTGTCACGGCCACGGGTGGCGTGCCAGGTGAAGGCGTTGTGGGCATAGCTGCGGGCACCGTTGAGACCCTCGAACACGTCGAAGAGTTCGAGCACCGCCTCGATCTGCCAACTGGTGAGGACGCGGTGCTGTTCGGTCCAGGTCATGTGGTTGAGCACGTAGAGCTTGTCGATCTCGCGCAGGTAGGCGACCAGCTCATAGATGTTCTGACGCAGACGCTGGATTTCGCGGTGCTGGGCCTCGTCGTGGTCGAAGACGTTGACGTGCACGACGGTGCCGTCCTCGGGAAAGCGTACCGAGACCTCTTCACCGACGATGAAATCGGGCAGCGGCCCGCGGCGCTCGAGCAGGTCGAGACAGCCGGAGATCGTGTCATGGTCGGTGAGCGTGACGAAATCCATGCCGCGGGCCTTCGCCAGGTCGTAAACCTCCTCGGGCGTTGAGAGGGGGTGGTACACGAGCCCCGGCAGCCAGCGGAGCTGCTCATTGGAGAACGTGGAATGGCAGTGCAGGTCGATGCGCACGCCCGGCCGGTGCTGCCACGTGAGGCGTTGCTCCGCCTCGCGGCGGGCCGCGTACTCAAGAATGGGCTTCAGCAGCTCGCTCATCGCGTCTCACTCCCGCACCACGCCCGCCGTGATTCTGGGAAACGAGTGTAAGAATTCCGCGTCCCGCACGTGAAATCTTCGTTACCGCGCCCGTGACAGGGTGTCAACAAACGGTTGCCTTCCCATCTCAAACAGGCACTATTCCTAGTAGCACCGCTTGACCTTCCAGCACCACGCGCTGACCACCGCTATTGTCGGGTGGGCAAGCGAACTCGATCCGGCTGGTCAGGCATTCGTGGCCGATTGTATCCGCAAAACGCCGCACGATCACCCGCACCGGCTCGGGAGCCTCAACATATAGCGCGATTCGTTGCTCGTACGGCAGCGCGCGGTCCTTCCGCAGCGCCTGGACGCAGTGGATGAGCTCGCGGCACAAGCCCTCGTCGCGGAGCTCGGGAGTCAGAGCCGTGCTCACCACGACCACGCCTGCCCGGCCCTGGGCGGCCGACCAGCCCGGCTTCGCCTCCAGTCGCACCTCGACCTCGGCCGCACTGAGCGGTGTCGGCGCGTCGTCGAGAATGACCATCACCCGGCCGGTCGCCTCGAGCTCCTGCCGCACTTCGGCCGGGTCGCGCTTGGCCAAGGCGGCCGCGATCTGCGGGGCGAGCCGGCCGAACTTCGGGCCAATGGCCTTGAAGTCGGGCTTGATCTGATACGTGACGTACTGCTCGGCGGCGGCCGTGAACTCGACCTGCTTGATGTTCAGCTCTTCGGCGATCAGATCCGCGTGGTTCTGGAGCCACTCGGTGTGTTCGGTACGGGTGAGGATGATCTCGGCCCGGGAAAGCGGCTGGCGGACCTTCAGCTTGGCCGCGGTGCGGGCCGCCCGGCCGAGCGAGACGATGTCGCGGACCAGCTCCATCTCCTGGGCGAGCTGCTCGTCGATGAGCGACTCGTCGGCGGTCGGGTAGTCGCACAGGTGGACGGAGATCGGGATCGCGGGATCCAGGGATCGAGGGCTCGAGGTTTCCCGGGCGTGACTCGCGTCGCTGTCCTCGCTTCCTCGATCCCGCGCGCCGTTGCTCCCCGCTTCCTCTTCCTTGCTCCCTTGCTCCCTTGTTCCCTTGATCCCTGTGAGATTCTGGTACATCGTTTCCGCGAAGAACGGTGTGAACGGTGCGATGAGTTTGCTGAGTGTCAGCAGCGTCCACCAGAGCGTGTGGTACGCGTCCCACTTGTCCTGGTTCTTCTCGCCGCTCCAGAACCGTTCGCGCGAGCGGCGGACGTACCAGTTGGAGAGCGCGTCGACGAAGTCGTTCAATCGCCCGGCCGCGGGGAAGTTCTCGAAGTTGTCCAGCTTCGCGCGAACGAAGCGGATGGTCCGTTGCAGCTCGCTCAGGAGCCAGCGATCGAGTTCGCTGCGGGCGTGCGTCGGCCGAGCGGGCGAGCCGTGCGTCGGGGGCGCGACGAAGCCGTCGATGTTGGCGTAGATGGTGAAGAAGCTCAGCACGTTGTAGAGCTTGACCAGAAACTCGCGGTGCGCGTCGCGAATGTTCGCTTCCTGGAAGCGGACGCTGGTCCAGGGGGTCTGAGCCGAGAAGAAGAACCAGCGCATCGCGTCGGCGCCGTACGTGTCGAAGACGTACTGGGGCTCCTTGTAGTTCTTCTTGCGTTTCGACATCTTCAGCCCGTCCTCGCCCATCACGTGGCCGAGGACGATGCAGGTGCGGTACGGGTGCGGGTAGTCCGCGGCGACGGTGAGGTCCGGTCCCCCGCAGCCGTCAGCAGGAGCACCCGCGCGGCGCACCTCCGTATCCGGGGGGAATCGGGTGGCGGGGGCCTTCGCGTGCGCGTCGTCCGACGGTTCGGCGAGCGCGCGCGACTCGGCCGGGACGGCGCTGCGCCCCACGCGTGGACCGAACAGGAGCGTGCTGATCGCCAGCAATCCGTAGAACCAACCGCGCGTCTGATCGATCGCTTCGCTGATGAAGTCGGCCGGGAAGCGCTCTGCAAACGTCTGCACGCTGCCGATCGCGTGCGGGAAACCCCACTGCGCGAACGGCATGCTCCCGGCATCCCACCAGCAGTCGATCACCTCGGGCACGCGGCGCATGCGGGCCCCTTCGCAGCAAAGCGCGTCGAAGGTCCAGGCGTCTACATACGGCTTGTGGACGCGCAGATGATCGGGAATCGTCGGATCGGCCTCTTTCGCACGCGCCCACGTTCCTTCATCTGTTGCGCCCGGCTGGTCCGCCAATTCCGCGAACGAGCCGATCGCCCGCATCTTCCCACAGCGCTCACACCGCCAGATCGGCAGGGGCGTGCCCCAGTACCGCTCGCGCGACAACGCCCAATCGACGTTGTTCCGCAGAAAATCGCCGAAGCGGCCTGCCCGGATGTGCTCCGGCAGCCAGTTGATTTTCTCGTTGTTCTTGAGGAACTCGTCCTTGAACGCGCTCGTGCGCACAAACCAGCTCTGACGCGCGTATTGGATGAGCGGGTCGTCCTCCGCCCGCGGGCAGAACGGGTACTCGTGCTCGATCGTCTCCTGGTGCAGCAACACGCCCCGCTCACGGAGCGCACGCATGATCTCCTTGTCGCAGTCCTTCACCCACCGGCCGCGATAGGCCTCCGGCGCCTCGTCACCGAACGTGCCGTCGGGCCTGACCGCGTTGAGCAGCGGAATGCTGTCGAGCCCGTCCACGAACCGCTTGCGCTCCTCCTGGAGCAGGTTGAAGTCGACCTCGCCGTAGGCCGGCGCGATATGCACGATGCCGGTGCCGGTTTCGAGGTCGATGAAATCGGCCGCCACGACGCGCCACGCGATGCTCTCCGTCCCGCCGTCCCTCCGCGCCGCGGTCTTTTCCGCGAGCGTCCGCGCGTAGACGTCGAATGGCGGTGTGTAACGCAGGCCGACGAGATCGCTGCCCTTGCACGTCGCGACCGTCTCGAAGCGGTGCTTCAGCTTGCCCGCCGTCACGTCCGCCAGCGCAGCCGCGAGGTAGTAGTACTCCTCTTGGTCGGGATCGTGGACCAGCACGTAGTCAACATCCGGCCCCACGGCCGCGAAGTGGTTGCTGATCAGCGTCCAGGGCGTCGTGGTCCAGACGAGGAGAGAGGGAGCGAGGGAGCGGGGGAGCGAGGGATCCAGGTGAGGGGGGCGCCGTCCTTCTCTTGATCCCTTGTTCCCTGGGTCCCTTGATCCCTTCTCCCGCACCAGCGGGAACTTCACGTACACCGAGGGGTCCTGCACCTTGCGGTAGCCCTCGCCGACCTCGCCGGCCGAAAGGGCCGTCCCGCCCTGCGCCCACCACCACACGACCTTATGCCCCTGGTACAACAGCCCGCGCTCGTACAGCGTCTTCAGGCTCCACCACACGCTCTCCACATACTGCTGGTGGAACGTGACGTACGCCTCCTCGAGGTTCACCCAGAACCCCAGCCGGCGGGTCATCTGCTCCCACTCGCGCGTGTAGCGGAAGACGCTCTCAATGCACTTGCGGACAAATCTCTCGACGCCGTACGCCTCGATCTCCTCCTTCGTGTGGATCCCCAGCTCCTTGCAGACCTCGACCTCGACCGGCAGCCCGTGCGTGTCCCAGCCGGCTTTCCGCTCGACCAGCTTGCCGCACATCGTCTGATAACGCGGAAACAGGTCTTTGATCGCCCGCGTCAGGCAGTGCCCGGGGTGCGGTAGGCCGTTGGCCGTCGGCGGGCCTTCGTAAAAAACGAACCGCGGCGCCCCGGCCCGCTGCTCGAGCGAGCGCTGGAAAACACCGTGCCGCTCCCAGAATTCCAGGATGCGCTCTTCGGCGGCCGGAAAGCTGAACTGGGCGGGCAACGGCTCAAACATGGCGACCTCAATCGGGCGCGGCCGCGCGGCCGCGAAAACTGACAGGATACTAGGCTGCCGATGATGCGTCGAGGATGCCCGCTTGGCCCCGGCCGTGAAGGCCGTGACCCGGCCGTGAGCGTGAACCCGGCACGTTCCGCACCTTCCGCGGCGTCCGGTAACCGTCCGCTTGCCGCGGCAGTGCCTTGCGAATTCTGCCGATAAGGCACTCGGCCGGCCGCGCGCCCGGGAGTGCCATGTTTGAAACATCGCCGAACAGACTCCTCGTGAACCGCACAGGCAGTCGTCTGGCGGCCGCGGCGGGCCTGGCAGGGGTCTTCGTCGGTGCGCTGGCGGCGACGATTACGCTGCAACGGGCCGGGGGGGCGTGGAGAGCCGAACTGGGCGGCTATCCGGACGAGGCCGCGCACTATGTCACCGGGCTGATGGTCTACGACTTCTTGCGGCAAGGAGCCTGGACCGACCCGCTCGGGTTCGCCCGCGCGTATTACGCTCACTATCCGAAGATCGGGCTGGGGCACTGGCCGCCGCTGTTCTACGTGCTTCAAGCGGGCTGGGTGTTGGTTTGGGGACCGGGTCGAATGTCCATCCTGCTGCTCATGGCGGTCATCACTGCCGGATTGGCGACGCTGCTCTTCGCGCTGGTGCGGGCGGCGTGCGGTTGGACGTTGGCACTGGTCGCCGCACTGCTGCTCCCGATGCTGCCGCTCGTTCAGGAAGCCACCGGGCAGGTGATGATGGATGTGCTCGTGGCATTGCTCCTGACTTGGGCCATGATTGCGTTCGGCCGCTGGCTCGAAACGGGGGGCGCGGCGGATGCGGCGCATTTCACGCTTGCGGCGACGATCGCGCTGTATACGAAACAGACCGCGCTGGCGCTGGTGGTGGCTGCGCCGCTGGCGCTGCTCCTGACGCGGCGCTGGCGACTGCTTCGGACCCGGTCCCTGTGGCTGGCGGTTCTGGGGATCGCGGTACTGTGCGGGCCGTGGTACCTGGTTTCGGCCCGGTTGGTGGCAGGCAGCCTTCCGGAGCAAACCGGTTCCCTCGCCTTCGCGGCTCGGGTGGCGGGGCTTTACGGGTTGAGTCTGAGCGACGCGGCTGGATTCGGCGTGTTCCTTCCGGCGCTGGTGGGGTTCTGGCACCGGGCACTACGGCCGGTCACGGACGGACGGTGGGCGGCCGCGGGAGGGTGGCTGGTGGGGGTAATGGTGTTCGTGAGCGTGATACCGGCCTTCGAGCCGCGCTATCTGCTGCCCGCGCTGCCGCCGCTGCTGCTGTTTTGGGCGGCGGGCGTCGAGTGGCTGGCGCGGCATGTGCGCCGCGCGGTGTGGCCGGAGGGGGGGCTGCGCTTCGCGTGGGTGGTGGTGGGCGTGATGGGATTTGTGGTGGGCACGTTCCGCGTGCCGATGAAGCACTTCGAGGGATTCGGGCCTGCGGCCGAGTTGGTGGCGCGCACGACGGGCGAGACAGGCACGGTGCTGATCTCGTCGGACTCGCGGGGCGAGGGCGTGTTTATCGCCGAGCTCATGAGTCGCGAAGCGCGGCCGGGCCGGAAGGTGGTGCGGGTGAGCAAGCTTCTGAGTCGCAGCCGGTGGGGTGGTGAGGACTACCGGGCGCTCTATGCGTCACCGGCGGAGGCGCAGGCGGCAATCGAGGCGCACGGGGTGGAGGTGGTGGTGCTGGACGAATCGATCCCGCCGGCCCGGCGTCTGGGGCACCATGCGCAGCTTGCGGAGGTGGTCGCAAGCTCGCCGGACCGCTGGAAGCTGATCGCGACGGTGCCGGTGGTGCGCCGGAATCAGCAGACACCCGACGGGCTGCGAATCTACCGGCGTACACCGCCGCCGGGCGAGCGCGGCGCCGCGCCGGTTGCGGTCGTGGGGCCGCCGCCCGAACCCGCGGGCGACGGGTCGCTCTGAACCGCGCCGCAGGGGGGATTCTGCTTGTCCACGGCTGCGGACGGGGGGTACGATGCGTGGGGCGGCGTTGCAGGTTGCAATCCGCCCGGGCGTGCGCGGGGCGTGCGGCGGCGCCGGAGTTGCGGGAATGAGCCAAACGAGGGCGGTCGGGCGGGGGCGAATCATGGGGTGCGGGCGGGGGTTTACGCTGATCGAGCTGCTGGTCGTCGTCGCGATCGTCGCGCTGCTGCTGGCCATCCTGATGCCGGGCCTGGGGCGGGCCCGTGAGCAGGCCAAGCGGGCCAAGTGCCTGGCGAACCTGAAGGAGCTGGGGGTCGCGTTGCACCAGTACGCGCTGGAGGACGCCGCCGAGCAGCCGATCCCGATTCACGAGAGCATGCTCCGCAGCGTGCCGTTCCGCGACTGGCGGACGATCAACTGGTTCGCCTGGGGCGGCCGCTCGGGGCAGTTGCCCTTCCGCACCGAGGCAGGCGACGTGCTCCTGTCCGCGGAGGGCAGCGGGGCCGAGCTGAAGCCGGAATACGACGCCCGCCGCCGGCCGTTGAACCGCTATGCCCTGGCCGGCATCCACGAGTCCGACACGCGGGCGCTCGAGCAGTTCCACTGCCCGTCGGATCGCGGCTATCCCGATCACCTGGACATCGACGACTCGCCGCGACCGAACGCGGAACGGGCCTGCTACGACACGCTGGGCAACAGCTACCGGGCCAGCCTGGCGATGGTCACGATGTACAACGGCGACCTGTCGAGCGCGGGGCACTTGTCCGCCGGGCCGTGGGGGCACAAGCTGTCGTCGCTGCGGGCCACCTCGCGGCTGGTGCTGGCCGGCGAGCCGACGTTTTTCAACATGATCGGGCGCGACGACGTGAATCTCCCGCAGCCCGACCCGGTGCTGGTCACGGGCTGGCACCGCCGGACGATGGAGGACAACCTGCTGTTCTGCGACGGTTCGGCGCGGGTGGCACATGCCGGACGCCAGCAGGTCTTCGACGCCGCGGCGCTCGAACAGATGGAGGTGTCGGACGTGGCATACCTCTCGCGCGGCGCGGGCTGGCAGCTCGATGACTACCCGACCGTCGGCGCACGGCTGTGGGGCGAGCCGGACGTGTGGCGGGCGACGTTCCCCGACTGGGACACGAAGTGGCCGTTCGCGCGGCGGCAGGAGAACATGCGCCGGTAAGCGGTCGGGAGTCGCGAGCCGCAAGCCCGAGGTATGACCGGGTACGCACGCTCCGCGTCGCCCCCTCGCACGCGCGGCGCGCTTCGTCCTCGTTGCTTCTGACCCCGTGCGGCGCACCGCCCCCTACACCCGGTGCGCCAGGATCACCGTGATGTCGTCCGGCTGCTGCCCGCCCTCGGTGAAGTTCCGCAGATCCGTGTACAGGTCCTTGAGCATGGCGCTGGCGAGCTGGCCGAACCCGTCGCACAGCAGGTTGATGAAGCGCTCGGCGCCGAACACCTCGCCCTTGCGATTGGTCGCCGTGACCACGCCCGGCGTGAACAGCACGACCGTCTCGCCGGGCTCGAGCTGTTCCGGCAGCAGCGGATAATGCGTGCTCTTGGCCTGCCCCAGCGGCGGCGTCGGCTCGGACGAGCTCAAGTTGCGCTCTTCACCGCGCTGACCGATGATGTACGCTCCGAGCTGGCCCGCAATCGAGTAGCGCATCACGCCGCTGGTCGGGTCGATCACGCCCACGAAGCACTCCAGCGCCGCGTCCTTCGGCCCGTCCGCGAGCAGCCAGTTCAGCATCCGCAGGCACACGGCCGGGTTGTCCTGATGCATGACGGCCGACCGGAAGGCGGTCTGGGCCTGAACCATCAGGAGGGTGGGCAGCGCGCCGGTCGCGGAAGTGTGCGCGAGCATGAAGCCCGCGAGGTTGTTGGAAAGCCGCACGATGTCGTAGATGTTGCCGGTGCGCTCGCGGCCGGGCTCGCGGAAGGCCCCGAACTGGAGCTGGCCCTCCCACTGCGGGAGCTTGCGAGGCGTGAGGTACTGCTGGGCCTCGTGCGCGACGCTGACCTGACCGTCGATCAGCGCGGCGCGGTTGCGCGCCACGGTGCGGAAGATCGCGTCGAGCTGGAAGGCGATGATGTTCAGGTGCAGAATGAAATGGTCGAGATCGCGCTGCTCGTAGCGCCGGCCGCTCTCGCCGCTGTCGACGTAGATCATCCCCAGCGTCGCGTCCGGACCGAGCAGCGGGCCCGCCAGGATCGAGCACGGTTCTTCCGGGCTGAGGAACGGCACCAGCACGAACTGGGCCCGGTCGAGGATCCGCGGCTTCAGGTCGTTGCAGATGGCCGGCATGTCACTGGCCTGGCCGTTCAGCAGCCGGCCCTCCTCGTACTCCATCGGCCCGTAGTTCACGCGCCGCACGCCCATCCAGACGCGCTGCGCGGCGAACGTGCCCAACAGGTGCCGCAGGGTGCAGTCCATCAGCTCTTCGACGGCCGTGCAACCCGAGACGGCGAGGCTCGTGCGGCCCAGCGACGCCTGCTGGCCGGGCTGCACCTGGAGCGCTTCGTCGCCGCGCTTGAGGATCGCTCCCAGCGGCAGCTTGGCCTGGGCGAAGCGTTCGAGCGCGGCGCGGGAGGTGCCGAGCGTGGGGCGGGCGTGCTGTTCCTCGTACTCGGGATAGACGCGCACAGCGTAGTCCAGGAGGCGGAGCTCGTCGCCCGTCTTCAGCTCGGTCCGCCCGGTCACGTGCATGCCGTTGAGCTGCATCAGGCAGGCCGCATCCAGCGGTTCGAGCACCCAGTTGCCTTCGGCCTCGCAGAAGACGACCGCTTGCTGCGCGGCAATCCGCGGATCCGGCAGCTGCACACGGCACCCCTCGCGCGAGCCGATATAAATCGCCTCGTAGCCGCAGACCACGTCCGCGACCATCGCGTCATTCTGGAGCACGATCAGGCGCACACGCTCCTCCGGTTGCGAGCCGCCGGGCCGGGTTTGCGTGCGGGTAACGGACGCGCGAACGGCGTCCGCGTCGGATGCGGCTACCGGCCCGGATATCGTAACCGGCGCGCTGCGGGGCCACCAGTCGGACCCGACCCGCGCGCGG
>CAZMCT010000018.1:0-41788 GCA_964564785.1 uncultured Planctomycetales bacterium | reverse complement strand
GGCGGCAAGGCCGGCGGCAGCGGTTACGGGGGTGCCGGTGGCAGTGGTGGTAACGGCAGTGGTACAAACGGTCACGGCGGCGCTGGTGGCGGGGGCGGTTCCACAACCAATGGCACTGGCGGCAACGGCGGCGCCGGCGGCAATGGCGGCACGCCATCCGGCGATGGCGGCAATGGTGGGGGCGGCGGGCCCTCGGTGAATGGCACCGGCGGCAACGGGGGCGACGGCGGCGACGGCAGTCCGCCCGGAAACGGCGGTGGCGGCGGCAGCGGGCAACCGGGCGGCAGCGCCGGGTCCGCGGGTGACTCGTATTAGCGCGAATGGCTATGGAAAGACTACGGCGGCGGCATGGGCACCTCGCGAAAAACGGGGTGCCGATCGCCGCCGCCGCTGCTCGACTGCTCAAATCCACAACTAACGCCCCTCCTTGATTGCGCCGCACATTGCCGCACTGGTACCGAACGCGATACACTCGAGGTATGAACGCCGACGAGATCCGCGAGCTGCAAAACCGCGAGCCGTTCGAGCCGTTCCGGTTTCATCTCACGAGCGGCAAGACGTTTGACATCCGCGATCCGAATTCCGTCGCGCTGGGCGCGCGGCGCGTGTTCATCGCCGTCGCCGAACCCGACCGCGACCACCTCGCGATCTTCCCGTACATCCACATCGCCGCGATCGAGACGCTCGGCAACGGCACCCGCCCGCGCCGCAAGCGCCGCTCATAGCCGCCGCCCGAGCCGCGACCGGCAGGGAGCGGCCCTGTGGCACCGCTGCCTTCGGCGGTGAACGCTCAGCCGTGGGCGGCGAAGCCACATCCGAGCCGCACCGCGGCTCAGTCGCCGTCCCGTTGACCCGCCCCGGCCCGCCGCGTAGCCTGCCCTTGTCGTGCGGCCGCCGGCCGCGCTCGAGGCATGTCGCGCCGGCCGTGCGCCGCGGGTCATCAGTGGAACGAGGGCCAACGATGAGTGTTTCGATCAGTCCGGACGGGCAGGAATTCGCGCTGCCGAACGAGGCGGACTATGCCGCCGAGTATCAGCGGCTGGAGAAGATCGTCGCCGAACAGCGGGCCAAGGGCCGCGAGATCGTGGTCGTGGTCGGCGTGGGCTTCGTCGGCGCGGTCATGGCCGCGGTGGTGGCCGATACGGTCGACAAGAAGACCGGCAAGCCCAGCAAGTTCGTCATCGGCATGCAGCGGCCCAGCACCCGCAGCTTCTGGAAGATCCACTACCTCAACCGCGGCGTCTCGCCGGTCAAGGCCGAAGACCCCGAGGTCGACCGGATCATCACCCGCTGCGTGAAGGAAAAAGGCACGCTGATCGCGACCTACACCAACGACGTGCTCAAGCTGGCCGACTGCGTCGTGGTCGACGTGCAGTGCGACTACCTCAAGCAGGACCTCGGGAACCTGCGCACCGGCCGGGCCGACATGGCCGCGCTCGAGAAGAGCTTCGAGATCATTGGCAAGCTCATTCCGGCCAAATGCCTGGTGCTGATCGAGACGACCGTCGCGCCCGGGACGACCGAGTACGTCGCGCTGCCGATCCTGAAGCGGGCGTTCGAGGCCCGCGGCATCACCAGCGAGCCGCTGCTGGCCCACAGCTTCGAGCGGGTCATGCCGGGCAAGGAATACGTGGCGAGCATCCGCGACTTCTGGCGGGTGTGCAGCGGGGTGAACGCCGAGGCCCGCGAGCGCGTCCGCCAGTTCCTGACCGAGGTGCTCAACACCGAGAAGTTCCCGCTCACCGTGCTCGACCGCCCGCTCGAGAGCGAGACGACCAAGATCGTCGAAAACAGCTATCGTGCCACGATCCTCGCGTTTCTTGATGAGTGGTCGCTGTTCGCCGAGCGCAACGGCGTCGACCTGATCAAGGTCATCAAGGCCATCAAGATGCGGCCGACGCACAGCAACATCATCTTCCCCGGCCCCGGCATCGGCGGGTACTGCCTGCCCAAGGACGGCGGCCTGGGCATGTGGGCCTACCGCCACCTGATGGGCTTCGAGGATGACATCTTCAAGATCACGCCCATCGCGATCGACGTGAACGACACCCGCGGCCTGCACGTGGCCGAGCTGACCCGCGACGCCCTGCGCAACATGGGCAAGATCGTCGCCGGCGCCCGCGTCGTGCTGCTCGGGGCCGCCTACCGCGAGGACGTCGGCGACACGCGCTACAGCGGCAGCGAGCTGGTGCTCCGCAAGCTCACCGAAATGGGGGCCGAGATGCGCGTCCACGACCCCTACCTCCAGCACTGGTGGGAGGTCGAGGAGCAGGACACCTACCCCGCCCCCGGCCACAGTTGGGCCCGCTTCTTCCGCAACCAGGAGCGGCTCAAGGAGTTGCGCCTCCAGCCCGACCTCGCCACCGCCCTGAAAGGCGCCGACGCCGTCATCCTCGCCGTCCGCCACAAGCCCTACCTCGAGCTTCAGCCCGACGACGTGGTCAGGTTGACCGGCCACCCCGTCGCCGTGATCGATTGCTTCGGCATCCTCGACGACGCGAAGATCCGCCGCTTCTTCGAGCTCGGCTGCGAAGTCAAGGGCCTCGGCCGCGGGCACGTCAAACGGATCAAGGACGAAGTGGCCGCCAGAAAGTAGTGTGGCACCGCCGCCCCCGGCGGTGATCCGCCGTTTCGATCCGCGGCCATGAGGGAGGTGGGCCGCACACGTCCATGAACCGCGATCTCCCACCGCAGCCCGCACACTCGTCGCCCGCCTGGATTACGGGCGCCCGCCGGTGGACCGTGCCTCTGCTCGCCGCGGCCGCGCTCGCCGCCCTCTGGCCGCTCCACAACAGCGCCGTCACGTTCAACGAGCTCGACGTCGGCATCGAACCCGGCTCACCCCCGCCGCTCACATCGAAACCCATCGGCGGCCGTTGGGAGCCTCTGGCCTGGGCCGCGTTGGCCGTCGAGCACCGGCTGGCGCGCGGCCACCCGCTCGGCTATCGCGTGACCGGCGCCGCGCTGCATGCCGCCGCCGCCGGTCTGCTCTATCTGCTCGCTTCCGCCGTTTTGCGCAAGTTCAGCGCGCGCGCGACACCCGTTCCCGCCGTTCCAGTTTCCCAGCTGCCCGCCGCCACCAGCGCCGCAGTCGCGACCCTGCTCTTCGTGGTCCACCCCCTGCGAGTCGACGCGCTCGGCTGGGCCTCCAACCAGGGCACGATCTGGGCTGCGGTGCTGCTGCTGGCCGTCGCGCTGCTGTACCTTCGGCCGGAGCCCCGCGCCCGCCGCGCAGCCGTCGCGTGCTACATCCTCAGTCTGCTGTTCGGACCGTCCGGCCTGCTGTTCCCGTTCGTCCTGCCGTTGCTGGACCGCCTCGCGGGCCGCGCCGCACACTGGCGGCAGCGCGCGGCCTGGATCGCGCCGGCCATCGTGGCCGGCGGGCTGGCCGTCTGGGCACGTCTCAGTCTCGCACCCGAGCAGGCGCTGAGCTGGAGCACGCTGCTCGCGCTGGCCGCCCGGCTGTTTGACTTCAACGTGCTCCACGTGGCCGTCCCGCTGAACCTGCTGCCGGCGTACGAAATGCCGACGGCCGCGTGGAGTCTGGGCATCGTGACGGACCTGCTGGTCCTCGCCTGGCTCGCGGGAGTAGCGCTGGCGTGTCGGCGCTCCGTGTTGGCGCTGGCCGGCGGCACGTACGTGGCCCTGCTGCTGCCGGGCGTGCTGCGGCTGAATGCCCCGCCCGCGCTGCATGGCGCACTGACGTACATGCCCGACCTGGCCATCGCCGTGCTGCTCGCCGCCGGCCTTTTCCGCCTCTGGCTACTGCCCGCCGAATCGCGCGCCATCGCCGTCGGCGCCAGCATCGCGGCGCTGCTCGCAGCCGGCAGCCTCGGATACCTGTCCTGGCAGCGCGCCTCCCACTGGCGCAACCAGACCCAGCTTTGGGAATCCGCGTACACCGCACGGCGCGATGCCCTTCTCACTCTCCAGCTTGCCCGCTCGTTGCACCGCGCCGAGGAACTGGAGCGCGCCGTCCAGCTCTACCGCCCGGCCTTGCAGCTCCGCCCCGACTTGCCCCCCGCGCACGCCGGCCTAATCCGCGCCCTTCTGGCCCTGGGCCGCTCGCTCGAGGCCGTTACCGCGGCCGGAACCTTCGTGCAGCGTTATCCGGACCTCGCGCTCGCTCACCGCCTGCTCGGTGAGAGCCTCGCGTCCGCCGGCCGGACCGCGGACGCGCTGCACGCCGTGAGGCGGGCGGCGGAACGCGCCCCGCGCGACGCCGAAATCGCGCGGTTGCTCATGCGGTTGCGTTTGCAGACCGATTCGACCGCGGCGCATGCGTCGACGCGCCCTGAAGCGCAGACCGAAGCGCCCGCGACGCGTCACTCCAACTCCGAACGGCCAGCGAAAGAATAGGGGGCGCAACACCCGATCGGCAGCGAGCTGGAGAACGCCGTCCGTAGAACCATCCGTGCTGCGGCAAGTACGGCGCTTGCGGCTACCGCGGAGTCCAGCGGGCCTGGTAGCCGAATGGCGCCTGGCCATATGCGTACGCATCGCGGGCATTCCGCGTGTTGTGGCTGTCGCCGGCGTACAGACCCCACTCGATCGGGCCGTAGCCGTGCGTCGCAAGGCAATACAGCCGCCCCGACTGATCGGCCACGAGCACGTCGAGCCGCGCGTCGCCGTCCACGTCGGCCACGACCGGGGCACACTCGATGGCCGCGTCGAAATACTGCCGCGCCAGCGCGTGGCCGGTCGATGACAGCACGGTCAACACCCCGCGGAGCCCGGCGTTTCCGATCGGCTCGATCGACGCGACGACGATCTCGGCCCGCCCGTCGCCGTTGAGGTCGGCCACTGCCGGCGTGCTCCAGACCGCGCCGTCGACCGGGTAGCGCCACTGGATACCGTCCGCCGCGAGGGCGCACACCGCCCCGCGGCGGCCGGCGTATTCGCCGGTCGGGCATGCGAGCAGCCACTCCGCCGGTCCCGGAGCGGTCGCCGGGGCACCGACCCCCCGGACGGCCAGCGTGCGCAGCCCTGCGACCAGCGTCTCGTCGCGCCGGACGCCTGCGAACTGCCAGCGGACCAGCTCCGCACGCTGGTTTGATGTCGCCAGAGACCAGATCGTCGCGGCCCGATCGCCGACGTATAGCGGCGGCCCCGGACTGCTCAACCCCGACCGGCTCACCGGGCCTGCAATCGTCCCCGGCGGCAGCTCGAGCCGCGCCAGTGACCGGCCGCTGCGCAGCGCGAGCACCTCCACCGTCCCGGTCGGCAGCGTGGCGACTACCTCGGGCTCGTCGGTGCCGAGCACGTCGCCCAGCGTCAATCCGGAGCCGATGAGCGTCGAGTCCGACGCCGGTCGGCTTACGTTCGCAACCCACAGCGTCCGCCCTTGCCGGCCGTTCAGGGCCACGACCTTGCCCCCGCGAGTGACCACCAGGACGTCGGCCGTGCCGTCTCGGTTTGCGTCGATGGAAAGCGGCGGCCCCATGACCGGGTCGCCGGCATGCATGCTCCAGCCCACGCGGGCGTCGAAGCCCACGAAGTAGACCGTACCGTTGTAGCACGCGACGAACAGCCCACCTTCGCCCGCCGCGATGCCGATCACGTCGCGCGGGCCGCGGTGCTCGGGCGGCGGCGAAAAGAACAGCTCGGCGACGCCGGTCGCTCCGTTGACGCGCACCAGCCCGTCCGCGACGTCGGTCGCAACGTCGAACTCGGCGCCCAGCGAGCTCACGTAAATCTGCCCGTCCAGCGGTATGATCGTGGAAAACCAGGCCGTCAGACCGATCGGCGCCTCCCACCGCAGTTCCAGCGCAACGGCCTCCCGACGGCCGACCTGCGGCGGCAGTCCCAACTGCTGCCGACGATGGTCCTCGTACCATCGCTCCCAGTCTTCCCGCCCGGCGCCGTAGTCCGCGCCCGCGACGCGTGTCAGCAGCAGCCGCGTCCGCGGGTCCTCGAGGGGATACGCGTCGAACAGGTAGTTCACCAGTTCGGCCCGCCGCCCTTCCCAGTGCGACCGCGTTTCCTCTTCCCAGCGGTCCAGGCCGACGCGCACGGCGGCCGGATTGTGCACGTCGGGCAGCAGCTCCAGCCCGCGGCGCACCTGCCACGCCAGGCTCTGCCGCAGGAACAGCCACTGTCCGCCGAAGATCAGCAGCGCGGCCCCTGCGACGGCCAGCAGAACGAGGCCGAGCTGCCGGCCGCGGCGTCGACCCCGTGCTTTCGAGCTCAACTCGCGTTCGAACATGCAGGTGGCGGTGATCCTAGCTGATCCTGCGGCGGCTGTCGCACGCCTGGGAGCCCCGCTTCGAGGTCTGCGGGGCGAATTATAAGACGTTGCGGGGGCGGCGGTGGAGAGCCGCAGGGGACCTGACGATGAAGCAGGAGCCGCGGCGCGCGAACGGTCCGCTCGTTCGCCGCACTCCAGAATTGCGTCGGCGCGGGCAAGATTCCCGTAAAAGTTGCCGGGGCAGGCGGGCACGGCTATGCTCAACGTAGAAGGTCGCGCGGCGGCACTTCGATCTTTCGTTCTGCGCGCCTGCGAATCAGGAGGCTTGTCCATGCGCTGTGGTGGCTTTTTTCTTGTCTGTCTGGGCCCCCTTTCGGCCGCGTTCGCGGCGGGCATGACGGCGACCCCGGCGGCGCGCCTAGCTCAGTCGTACCCCGAAGTTCGGTTATACAGCCGCGCCGCAGCCGTGAAGACGGTCTTCGGGGCGCCGGCCAGCTTCGGCGTGACGCCCGAGGCGAGCGCTGCGGCGTTCGTGCAGGCTCATGCGGAGCTGTTTGGGGCACAGGCCGCGGACCTCCAGCCCGGCAACCTCCGCGACGGGCAGTTCACCGAGGCGGTGATGACCGACCCGGACGTTGGCGGGCCCAAGTTCACGCTCATCCATTACAGCCAGTTCCGAAACGGCATTCCGGTCTATCGCAGCGAGCTGCGGCTCCTGGTCCGGAATGTGCCCGGCTATCCGCTGGTGCTGGCGCAGTCCAGCCTCAAGCCGCTTGGCAATTTCGTCGTGCAGGCAGCGTCCACGCGCTCGGTCGGCGAGGCCAGCGCCCGTGCGGCCGCCCAGGCGGCGGTGCCGGGGCTGGTGCACTTCACACCGGGCGAGCTGGTGATCTGGGCCGGGGTCGAAGACGCGCTCGCCGAGCCGCGTCTTGCGCTGGCGTTCGACGGTGACAACGGCTTGCCGGCCACGGGGGAATACGCGAAGTGGCATTTTGTGGCGGACGCCGCCACCGGCGAAATCCTGCACCAGGAAAGCCGGATGCTGCACGTGGACGTGACGGGGAATGTCAGCGGAATGGCAACGACGGGCCCGAAGGCCGACCTCTGCGCGCCCGAGGTGATCACGCCGCTGCCCTACGCGCGGGTGAGCATCGGGAGCACGGTGCGGTACACCGACGTCAACGGCAACTTCGTGATCCCGCACAACGGCTCTTCGCCGGTCACCGTGAATTCGTCCCTGGACGGCGTGTATTTCGACATTCAGAACCAGGCGCAGGCGACGACGACGCTGGCGATGATGGTCACGCCCCCGGGCCCGGCCAACTTCATGTACAACGCCCCGAACGTGGGCGAGTGGGACCGAGCCGAGGTCAACGCGTACGTGCAGTCGAACATCGTGCGGGACTTCGTGCTGAGCTACGCGCCGGACTACCCGGTGATCGGCTCGCAGACGAACTTCCCGGTGAACGTCAATATCAACAATTTCTGTAACGCGTACTACGATTACAGCTCGATCAACTTCTTCCGCGCGGGCGGCGGGTGCGCCAACACGGCGTTCTCCAACGTGGTTCACCACGAGTACGGCCACCATCTGGTCGCGGTCGGCGGCAGCGGGCAGGGCGCATACGGCGAAGGCATGAGCGACTGCATCGGCTTGCTCATCGCCGACGACCCGGTCATGGCCTACGGGTTCAACAACAACTGCGGCTACGGCATTCGCACAGCCGACAACGAGTTTCAGTATCCCTGTAGCGGGGAAATTCACTATTGCGGCCAGTTGCTGTCCGGCTGCGTATGGGACACGCGGAACGCCCTGGCGGCCACCTACCCCGACACGTACATGGACATCCTGGCGCCGCTCGTGATCAACTCGATCCGGCTGCACGACGGCGACTCGATCGCGCCCGACATCACGATCGCGATCCTGACGCTGGATGATGACGACGGCAGCCTCGCCAACGGCACGCCGCACTACCCCGAGATCTGCGCCGGCTTCAACGCCCACAACATGGACTGCCCCGAACTGAGCGGTTTGACGTTCAACTTCCCGAACGGCCGGCCGGAACTCGTCTCCCCGGCGGGCGGCACGGCCGTGCGGATCGAGGTCGTCCCGCTGGCGGGCACGCCGCTGCCCGGCTCGGGCCTGCTCTACTGCAACGTGAACGGCGGCGGGTACCAGGTGCTGCCGTTGCAGCCGGTGTCGGGCAATCTGTATGACGCCGTGTTCCCGGCATTCACCTGCACGGGCGACGTGACCTGGTTCATCAGCGTTCAAACCACGACCGGCCAGACGTCGTACAGTCCCGCGAACGCCCCGCTCGGCTACTACACCGCGCTCAGCGGCAACAGCGTGACTGCGGTGTTCGATGACACGTTCGAGACCGACCAGGGCTGGACGGTCGGCGCCCCGGGTGACACGGCGACGGCCGGGATCTGGACGCGGAACGTCCCGCAGTACACCGGACCGCAGCCGAGCGAGGACCACACGTCGCCGCCCGGCACGCGCTGCTTCGTGACGGATTACCGCGGCGGCGCGCTGGATCAGTACGATGTCGACGGCGGGCGCACCACGCTGATTTCGCCGGCGATCGACCTGACGCAGCCGGGCGCGTACCTGATCAGCTACTGGCGCTGGTACTCGAACGAGTTCGGCTCCACGCCGAACCAGGACGTGTTCCGGGTCGACGTCAGCGACGACAACGGTGCGACTTGGGTCAACGTGGAGACCATCGGTCCCAGCGGTGTGGGCACCGCCGGTTACTGGCTGTACCACGAGTTCGATCCGACCGCGCTGGTCGATGCGACCAGCCAGGTGCGAGTCCGCTTCGTGGCCGAGGACGCGGGCGCCGACTCGGTCATCGAGGCCGCCATCGACGACTTCCGCGTGGATCGGATCGATTGCGGCCCGGTCTACGCGACCGGCGACCTGAACTGCGACGGCCTGATCGGCTTCGGCGACATCAACGCCTTCGTCCTTGCCGTCTCGAACCCGACCGGCTACGTCAACGCGTACCCGAACTGCGACCGCGATCTGGCCGACATCAATGGCGACGGCACCGTCAGTTTCTCGGACATCAACCCGTTCGTGCAGCTTCTGAGCAACCCGTAGCGCCAATCCCGCAGCGCCGGACCGGCGAGTCCGGCGCTGCCCGCGGGCAGCGGCTCCGAATCGCGCAGGCGGCCGGTGGTTTTCGCCGGCCGCCGCGTTTTTCGGGCGTGCCCGACGCCCTCCGCGGGCCGGTACAATCCCCGCTTTGCCGCGAACCCACGGAGACCGCATGCCCCCCCTGTGCCAACTGGCCGAGCCCGGTCGCTATCGCGCCTGCGACTGGGACTTGAAGGCCGATGCGGCCGGCCGGGCCTACTGGCTCGGGTTGTTCCGCTGGCACCTCGACGCGGTGCTCGCGCCGTTGATTCGCGCGGAGTACGCCCCGAACGATGCGCGGCTGTTCGCGTTCCGCTCCGACTACCTGGCCGCGTTCGACGCTGTCGAGCAGCGCCCCGAGTCGTTTCCGCGGATCGACGTTCTGTTGTTCACGGAGATCCGGGAGGTCGCGCTTCAGCAGCACGGCTTCCCCGACCCGTTCCGCGGCGTCAAGCAGCGCGAAAACGAAGCCGCCCTGGCGCTGCTGCCCGGCGTACTGGCGGAGCTGGACGCCGCGCCTTTGCGCGAACGAGCGGATCTGCTCTGGCGCGGCCTGCTGGCCGGCAACATCTTCGACCTGGGTTCACGGGCGACCATCGAGCGGCATCTTGCCGGACTGACGGCGTTTCACACGACGCGTTCCGGCCTGCCGCCGCGGCCGTGGCTGTGCGACGATGCGGCCGCGGCCTGGGATGCCTGGCAGAGGCGGCCGCCGCGGCACGTGGTCTTTTTCGCCGACAACGCGGGCAGCGACATCGTGCTCGGATGCCTGCCGCTGGTCCGCGACCTCGCGCAGCGTGGCACGCGGCTCACGCTGGCCACGAACCGCGGCCCGGCCCTCAACGACATCACCGCCGACGAGCTCGGGCCCGTACTGCGGCGGGCCGCCGAGTTGGACCGTCCGCTCGCGAGCGCGCTGGCCACCCAGACGATCGTCGTGCGCGCCACGGGCGCCGCGACGCCGCTGATCGATCTGGCGCGGCTCGACGCGGAATTCGCCGCGGCCGTCGCCGACGCGGACCTGGTCTGGCTGCACGGGATGGGCCGTGCGATCGAAAGCAACTTCCACGCGCGGTTCACGTGCCCGGCCGTCTGGACGGCGGTGCTCAAGGATGCGGAGATCGCGGCCCGGATCGGCGGGCGATTGTACGACGGCGTTGTGCGCTACGAGCACCCCTAGCGCGGACTACTTCGCCGGCCGCGGCCAGAACACGACGTCGCCCGTCTGCCCCTTGTGGTCATGGACGCCGCCGTCATCGACGCCGTTCGCCCCCCGCGAGTAGAGCGTGAACCCCGCGGGCGTCCGACGATATTGGAACCGTCGGCCCGTGAACGGGTCGGTAGTCGCTTCGTCGTCGCCCAGCACCTCGAGTGAATCGGGATACTCCCCGTGCTGCTGGCGATAGGCGTTGAGCTGCGTCACGGTCAGCACCGCCCGCCGCGCCGTCTCCGTCCGCGTGTAGAGGAACTGGCAGCGGGCCAGCGCCGGAATGAACGTCCGCAGCAGCGGGTTCATCTGCGGATCGGTCATGATCTGCTCAATCTTCTCGAGTTGCCGGCGTCCTTCCGCAAACGGCCGCGAGAACGCCTCCGTCAGCGCATCGTAGTAGATCGACGCCTCCGCCTCCGTCTTGCCGTATCCGATCCGCTCGAGCCGATCCAGGGTCTCCGCGATTTGCGCATCGTCCATTTCAGCCGTCTTCAGCAGCCGCGCAGCCGCCGCCCGGTTCAGCACCGGCTCGCCACCGGCCGGATCAACGTCCCACGAGCGCTGGAGCGTGTCCATGAATAGGGCCCGCTCGCCCTGTAGCGTCTCGGCCGGGTCGCGCACGCGACGATACGCGCGCCGCACGTCGGCTGCGAGCTGCACGAAGTCGAGCGCGTCGGCCGCGTCGTGCTGAATATCCAGCAGCGTGTCGCCGCCCAGCGACTGAACCGTGAGGCCCACCAGACTCTCGATCAGGGTGAGCCCGGCCCCGGCGTGCGCTCCCGCCGCGCGCACGTCCAGGCAGCGCCCCGCGGCCGGCCCCGGCCGGCCCGCCGCCAGCTCCTGCCGGGCCGCGATCAGGTGTGCCCGCGACAGCTCGCGGAACTGCCCCAGCAACGGCAGTACCACCCCGATCAGCGTGCCGTCGGGGCTCTCGTAATGCCAGCCGCGCACCGGCTGCTGCGCCCCCTGCCGGAGCAGCTCGAGCGCCCCCGCGCACTGCTCCAGCCACGCCGCGACCGCGGGCGACGCGAGTGCGGCGGGGTCACCGCCCGTGGCCATGATCAGCAGCTCGCGGTCGCCCGTCCACTCGGGTAGTTGCGCGATGGCCGCCTCGTAAAAAGGGGCGGCATCCGGGCCCTGCACCTGCCCGTACCCGTTCAGCCAGGCCACGTAGTCCACCTTTTCCCCCGGCTGCGGCCGCGGCACCGTGACGGTCGTGCACGGCGAGCGCCCGCGCGCATCCTCCTCAGACCCGCTCGCGGCCGGCTCGGGCGGCACGATCGGCTGCCCGGCGTCGGCGTCGTTCGCGTCGACTTCGGCGACCGCCGCCTCGCCCGTCGACGGCTCGCGCGGCACCTCGGGCACGGCGGCGGGCTCCCCGGTCAGAGACTCCGGGAGCACATCGTCCGGCGCCAACGCGGCGCTGATCTCGTCGGCGGCGGTCTGCGTGCCGACCGTAGCACTGAGCGGCAGGTCCGCGCCGTTCTCAGACTGCGCACGCGCGTGCCCCAGCAACCGGGCGAGGATTTCGGGAGGCACGTCGGCCACGGCCGAATCCGCCGACTTGCCGCCACGAACCACTTGCAGCGTGCGCAGGTCGACGCGCACCTCGCGGCCCCAGCGCAGCCGCACGACAAAGAACTCGCCCGCTACGGCTGTGTCGGCCGGCTCCGCAGCCTCGTGTGCAGCGGGCGGAGCTGGTTGAGGCCGCGAATGCTCAGACCCGGACGCGAAGCCGGCCGATGCACCCTCCAGCCACACGACCTCCTCGCCCTGCACCTTCACGCGCGCCCAGTCGTCGCGCTCCAGCAGGTCCGGCAGCAGGAAATGCCGCAGCAGTTCACCCTCCGCCCCGTAGATCACGAGCGCGTTCCGTGCCCCGCCGCGGCTGTGTTCGTCCAGGGTCACGACGAAACGCCCGTCGTCGCGCACGAAGCCCTGGCGCGGCGCGGTCTCGTTCACCAGCATCCGTTCCCAGACGCGCCGGCCCGACCGCTCCGCCCGGCTGTCGTGCAACATCGCACGGCACGGCCGCCCGCCCCGCCCCGGGCGCCCCGCGTCAATCCGCAGCGCATAACGCCCGTTTTCCGACCGCGCCTCACGCAGCGGCCGATCGCTCGCCACCGCTGCGGTCGCCAGCCCCACGCTCAGCAGCCACGTTACGCTCTTCACGTCGCACCTCCGCCGGCCCATGCTACTGGACCTGGCCTCCGCCGGATGGTGCAGTATACGCGGTGTTCGGCACGCGGCCGGCCGCCACTCGCACGAGACACGCATGGAACGCTGGCTGCTTACCGGTGCGTCGGGTCAGCTCGGGGGGCACATTGTGCGCCGGCTCGCCCGTGAACAGCCCACGGCACGAATCCTGGCGCTCGCCGGCCGGCACGCGGTGAGCGAGCCGGTGACCGTGGCCCGCATCGATCTCGCCGACCACGAGGCCCTGCGGGCGGCCGTCGTGTCGTTCCGGCCGACGCACATCATCCATGCGGGGGCGCTGACGGCCGTTGCCGATTGCTACGCCGACCCCGCCCGCGCCGAGCGCGTGAATACCATCGCGACCGGGGTGCTGGCCGACGCGGCCGCAAACATCGGCGCCCGGCTGGTCTTCACCTCCACCGACATGGTCTTCGCGGGCGACGCCGCACCCTACGCCGAGTGCGACCCGCCGCGGCCGCTGAGTGTGTACGGCCGGACGAAGGCCGCGGCCGAGGAGCTCGTGGCCGAGCACCCAAACACCCTCGTCCTTCGTATTCCGCTGATGATCGGCCTTCCGTGTACCCAGCGGCCGACCACGTTCGCGCGTCAGCTCGCCGCCCTCCGCGCCGGCGAACCCTTGCGGCTGTTCACGGACGAGTTCCGCACCCCGGTGTGGAACGCGGACGCCGCTCGGGCGCTGCTGGGCCTGGCCCGCAGCTTGCGCACCGGCGTGTTGCACCTGCCGGGGCCGGAGCGGCTCAGCCGCTATGAGATCATCGCCCGCTGCGCCGCGCTGCTGGGCATCGCGCAGCCGAACCTCGTGCCGATCTCGCGCCACGACTTGCCGGCGCCGGAGCCGCGGCCGGCGGATTTGTCGCTCTTGAGCGAGCCGCTGCGGCACGAGTTCCCCGACCTGTTGCCGGGCCCGCTCCGCGCGGCGGTCTTGAGTGAGAGCGGCGAATAGCGCTGCGCGACATGCGGCCGCGGAGGTGCCCCGGCCTTCCCGGCAGTGTTCGGCTATCATGGCCCGCTGCCTGTGCTTGATCGGGCGGACTTCGTTCAACAAGGAGTTTCCAATGCGTCTGATGCTGTCGATCGCCGTACTGACGCTCGCGGGGCAGTGGTCGGCCCCGGCCGCCGCGCAGGACAAGAAGCCGCTGACCGTCGGGTTCTCGCAGATCGGCGCGGAGAGCGCCTGGCGGACGGCCGAGACCGAGTCGATCCGCGGCGAGGCGGCGAAGCGCGGCGTGAACCTGAAGTTCGCCGACGCGCAGCAGAAGCAGGAGAACCAGATCCGCGCCCTGCGGACGTTCATCGCGCAGAAGGTCGACGCGATCATCCTGGCCCCGGTCGTCGAAAGCGGTTGGGAGCCGGTGTTGAAGGAGGCCAAGCGGGCGGGCATCCCGGTCATCCTCGTGGACCGCGGGGTGGAAGTGTCGGACGAGTCGCTCTACACCACGCTGATCGCCTCGGATTTCGTCGAGGAGGGCCGACTCGCAGCCCGCTGGCTGGCCGAGCACATGAAAGGCCAGGCCAACATCGCCGAGCTCCAGGGCACGCCCGGCTCGGCCCCCGCGAACGATCGGAAGAAGGGCTTCGAGGAGGTCCTCGCCCGGCACCCCGGCATGAAGATCATCAAGAGCCAGTCCGGCGACTTCACCCGCAGCAAGGGCAAGGAAGTCATGGAGGCCTTCCTCAAGTCGCCCGAGGGCAAGAGCATCAACGCCGTCTACGCGCACAATGACGACATGGCTCTGGGGGCGATCCAGGCCATCGCGGAGGCGGGGCTCAAGCCGGGCACCGACGTGATCCTCGTCTCCATCGACGCCGTCAAGGCCGCGTTCGAGGCCCTGGTGGCCGGGAAGCTCAACTGCACGGTCGAGTGCAACCCGCTGCTGGGCCCGGCCGCGTTCGATGCCGTCGAGAAGGCCGTCGCGAAGCAGGAATTGCCCAAGAAGATCGTCGTCAAGGACCAGGTCTTCGACCAGTCCACGGCGAAGGATGTGATTTCGTCGCGACAGTATTAGGCGGTCTGTCTCACCGGGGTGCGCGCATGTTCTCGTTCCGCCGCGCGTTCACACTCATTGAACTGCTGGTCGTGGTGGCCATCAGCGCCCTGCTTCTGTCAATCCTGCTGCCCACGCTGGGCCAGGCCCGTCAGCAGGCGCGGGCGGCACAATGCCTGGGCCACTGTCGCCAGCTCGGCCACGGCATGGCGCTGTACTACAACGAGTGGGGAAACTATCCGGGCCACCAATGGCGGCTGCCCGACAACACCCGGATCCGCTGGTTCAACGTGATGGCCGACTATCTCGCCGGTTTCAGGGTTCAGGGCTGCCCCGCCACGCCGACCTGGGAGGTCGGCCGCAACAACTCCTACGGCTACAACTACAAGTACATCGGTAGCCTCCGCGACAATGCCTCCGAGGACAACCCGTATCGCCCCTACGAGGCCTTTCCGGTCAAGCGCGTCCGCAACCCGGCCCGCACGATCGCGTTCGGCGACAGCGACGGCACCGGCTGGGCGCTGCCTTGGGGGCCGGACAAACCTGCGGGGGACAACAACCCAGACCGGATCGGGAACCACGGATACATTCTCGACCCGACCTACATTCCCCTGTATTCGCTGGACTCCTTCAGCGGCGGCGCCCGCGAGCCCTACGCGTACCTGCACTACCGCACGTTCCTTTCCGATCGCCACATCGGCACGGCCTCCCTCGTCTTCGTGGACGGGCACGGAACGCGCTTGCGGCCGCGCGACGTGTACTTCGACAACAGCCTCTGGAACGGCCTCGGCTTCGACCCGGCCGCGGATCCGAACAGCCCCTGGTACACCGTGGACCTGCACGTCGATTACCGGATTCACCCCAGCAGCCCGCAGATTTGGCGCTTCTGAGACCGCGCACGAACTGCCGGCCGCGCCCCGCATCCACTTGGCGCCGGGGGTTTGCTTTTCTCGCCCGCCTGCTCTACAATCGCCGTTGAAAGGGTGGATCTGACGACCGGCAACGAAGCGCCGGGTGCCTTGACACCTGCTGCCGTCCTGCCTTCTTCGCCCGCTCCTTCCCTCGGGCCAGTGTCGGCCCATTTCAACGGACCTGGAGAACAGTCGGGTCCAGCGCCCTGAGCAGGAGAAATGTGCATGGGCAAGAAGTTGTATGTTGGAAATCTGTCCTATTCCGTGACCGGAGCCGACCTTGAGCGGCTGTTTTCCGCCCACGGAACCGTCGAATCGGCGCAGGTCATCACCGATCGCGACAGCGGCCGGAGCAAGGGCTTCGGGTTCGTCGAGATGGGATCGAACGCCGAGGCCGAGGCCGCGATCAACGCGCTCAACGGCTCGCAGCACGACGGCCGCGCGCTGACCGTGAACGAGGCCAAGCCGAAGGAAAGCGGCGGGCGCTCCGGCGGCGGACGCGGGGGCTACGGCGGCGGTTACGGGGGTGGCGGCGGCGGACGCCGCTGGTAACAGCGTCCGGTGGTAGCGCCGGATCTTCGAGTCCGGCGAATGGAATCCACACCGGCCGTACGGTGACGTCGTGCGGCCGGTGCGTTTTACCCCCTTCCGGCCGGTGCCGCGCCCGCCCGAGCCCCTGGTAGCGGCCGACGGCGCGACGGCCGAAAACCGTCGCCCTGCGAGCCGCAGCCCGTTACAACCCGTATTCCTTGATCTTGCGGTAGAGCGTCCGCGTACCGATGTCGAGCATCTTGGCCGCCTGCTCGCGGTTGCCGCGCGTGGCCTGGAGCGTCCGCTCGATCATCATTCGTTCGATCTGAGCCATCGTCAGGCCGACCATTCCGGTCGAGAGCGGGACGAGTTCGCGCGAGCCGCGGATGCGTTCGGGCAGGTCGTCAGCCTCGATTTGCCGGTCCTCGACTTCGACCACCGCGGCCTCGATGACGTTCGCCAGCTCGCGCACGTTGCCCGGCCAGAAATAGCGGGTGAGATACGCCATCGCCTCGCTCGAGATCCCCTCGCAGCGCATGCCGTGCGTGCGGTTCGCCCGTTGCCGCAGGAAGTCGGCCAGCAGGGGGATGTCCTCGCGCCGTTCGCGCAGCGGCGGCACCGAGATCATCCACTGGTTCAGCCGATAGTACAGATCCTCCCGGAACTTGTTTTCCTCGACCGCCCGCATCAGCTCCTGGTTCGTCGCCGCGATTACCCGCACATCGACCCGCCGCACATCCGTCGAACCCACCGGCGTGATCTCACGCCGCTCCAGCGCCCGCAGCAGCTTCGCCTGCATGCTCAGCGGCATGTCGCCGATCTCGTCCAGGAACAGCGTCCCGCCGTCGGCGGCGACGAAGTAGCCCTTGCTCTCCTGCACCGCGCCCGTGAACGCCCCCCGCACGTGCCCGAACAGCGTGCTCTCCAGCAGGTTCTCGTTCACCGCTGCACAGTTCAGGGCCTTGAACGGCCGCCCGGCCCGGTCCGACTGCCGGTGAATCGCCTCGGCGATCAGGTCCTTGCCCGTCCCCGTCTCACCCAGGATCAGCACGGTCAGCTTGTTGCGGGCGGCCTTCTTGATCTGACCGATGATTCGCTGGATCGCGCGCGAAGCCCCGACAATCCCCTCGAACGGCTCGATGTGCCGCCCCGCGATCGACTCCTTCAGCAGCCGATCCGAACGCCGCGCCACCGCCCGCCGCGCAGCCGCGCTCACCGCTTGCGCCAGCGCGTCGACGTCCGGCCCGACCGGAGCTCGTGCCACGTGGATGTTCTGACCCACCGGCAACTCTGCTTCGCCCCATACCAACAGCACCGAGTCGCGCGCCAGCGCGTCCAGCAGCGCCGCCAGCGGCTCGAGCACCGGCCGCCCATCCTCGCCCGGTTCGGCCAGTACTACGTCGGGCGGCCGGGCGCGGATCGAGTCCAGCGCCGCCGGCAGGCTGTTTACGATGCTGCACACGTGCCCGTAGTTCTCGCGCAGGGCGTCCCGCAACCGCTCGGCGGCTGCCTCGTCATGCGTAAGAACCAGGATGAACGCGGTTTGCGCCATGCCAGGGGCCCGCCTGGTCTCTAAAACCGCCATTATACGGACAGCCTTGACGGGCCGCACCGGCCGCTGAGTGCCGGGGGTTCGAGCGCTCTCGGTAGGATAACCGGATGGACACGCGCTACGGTCGCGCAGTGCGATCGGGGCCGCTGTGGTCGGGCCACCACGGCTCGACGCTGATTCGCGGGGTGCTCCGCTCCTCGGCGCGGCCGAATAGGAAGCTGAAGCTCGCCAGCATGATCCCGAACCCCAGCAGCCAGAGCACGGTACTCACGCGCTGCTCCTCATTCCTCGCCGATCCGTTCTTCCCAGTTCACGCCGAGCTGGACGACGGCGGGAATCTTCTCGTCCGTGTCGACGAGATACTCGACCCACGAAGCGGGTTCGCCCCCCTGGGGAGTCAGCAACACCTGGTAGACCCACCAGCGTCCGTCGCGGCCGCCGGTGACCTCGAACAAGCCGCCGCCGATGCGCGTGAACGTGAGCTCACTCTCGCTGCTGATCTCGAACGTCGTCTGGTACGTATCGGTATTCGTGGTCCACGATGAATAGACCGCCAACTGGTACCCGTCGCGCGGCTCGAAACGCCGCTCGGGCACCGGGCGGATACGGAGCGCCGGGGCACTGAGCACCGTATAGCTGACGGTGTCCGTCGCCTGTTGCCCGGCCGCGTCCGTCACGGTCAGCTCGAAGGTGTACCGCGCGGGGCGCCAGCGGGGATTATCCTCGTGCTGTAGGCCGGTGGCTGACGTGGTCGCGGCCGTCTCACTGACGATCGTCGTGTTCACCGGACCCGCAGTCTGGCGCCAACGGAAGGCGAGCTGCTGGCCGGTGCTGGCGGATCCGTCGAGGGGGATATCATCCCAGCCGGCCCAGATCGTGCGGTCGGGCCCCGCGTCGGCATGTGGCGCGTCGAACGCAGCTTCGGGCGGCGGCTCATGAGCCGGCTCGTCGGTCGGAGCGTCCGGATACGGCGCTTCGGTCATTTCTTCGGGCCGTGGGCGGGCGCGTCGAGCCCGGGCGGGCTTTTCAAGCGCCTGCTCGCCCACCGGGTCCGCGGAAAGTTCGGTTTCGAACGCCGGTTCGGGGTTGGGGCGGCGACGGGCCGTTCCTGCGTGCTCGAAGGGCTCGACCGCCGTCGGTGCATCGAGAGCCTCGGAAACGCTCATTTCGATAAGTGGCGATGGCTCCTCAGGTAGCGGCGGTGGGACGACGATGGACGGCGCCGACACCGGTCGGCTGATACGGGTAACTGCGTCCGTGGTGTATGACGGGCCGAAAACGCTCTCGGAGCTGCGAGCCGTCGCCGCTTGCGGGACGTACCCGCTGATGATCATGAGCGATACGCCGAGCGTGAAGAAAACGACAAATAATACCGGCTTCATAACACGCTCCGCCGGTCCGCGCCGCTGCGGGCTCATCTCTATTCATCGAAAAGGTGGCAGCAAAACAGAAGCCCGGCGTCGCGTTTTTCGCGCCGATTTGTTCCACCGCCGGGCCGACAGCCCGTGGAAAAAGGGGAGCGGAACGGCGGAAACGGCTCTTGGAACTGCCGTGATGGTCGGTTGGCGCGGCGGGAGCCGACTTTCTCGACCGGCTGCGAACGCCGCCGAAGGTCCGCGTCGCCGCGCGCCGGACCGCAGATGTCAGATGCGCAAACGTATTCCTGGAAAGTAGTTAGCCGCCACAAACCCCCGCCGCGGTCTCGCGTCACGGACTCCCGGATCGGCGTTTTCTTGCGTTCACCTGTCCGTCGCTTCGGTCGCGCGACCCCACAGGTGGCCGCGCTGAACCTGGCCCCGGCGAGCCCGGTCGAGAACCTCCTGCCAGTTGGGATAGCCGCCGCGCGACGCGAACGCCTCGAACATTACGTAGCGCCGGTCGGTCGTGACACCGATGGCTTCGGCGTCGTTGTAATCGCTGGCGATCAGCCCGCCCTGGGGCGTGCCATAGTACTCCATGATGTCGTAGGCCTGCTGCCGGATCTCGTCGTACGTCCCGCGCGGCAGCGTGGTCTGTGTATCGACAATGGCCTCGAAGCACACCTTTCCCCGCAGCGCGGCGCCAAACTCCCGTAACCCCACCGTGTTCGGCTGCTGGTTATTGATCACCTCGAGGCCGCACTCGACCAGCTCCGGCACGATCGTGTTGATCTTCCCGCACGAGTGCATCCAGGTGTGCAACCCCAGCTTCTTGATCTCGTCGAACCAGCGGCGATAGCGCTCCTTGAAAAACTCGCGGAACATCTTGGGACTGATGAACGCGCGGTCCTGCACGCCCCAGTCGTCGGCCATCGCGGCCGCGTCGAGCCGCCCGCCGGCCAGTTCGTGGCAGTTTTTCAGGACGCGGATGTGATGCTCGAGCACGCGGTCGAGAATCGCATGCACGTCGTCTTTGTGCCGCACAAATGCGAGCATGGCCTTGTCCATGCCCAGGAGCATGTGCAGCCGTTCCCAGATGCCCTGGCCGAAGCAGAACATCACGAACTTGTCGCCGGCGCCGGCGAGCTGCTGCTGGAACCCTCGATAGCGCCGCTCGTCGTCCGGGTCCGGCCAGCGATGGTCCTTCAGGCGGGCCAGGTCGGCCAGCGGGTGCTCCACGACCTGCCCGCTGTTCGAAACGGCCGTCTTGCCCCACACGCAGCCCCACTCGTCGGTGCAGCGCTCGCCGGGGAAACTCCACTCCCAGCCGGTCGGGTCGACCGTCCAGACGTCCCAGCAATCGTTGACGCCGACGATGTCGAACTTCAGCGGCAGGCGCGGGGGGTTCTGAAAGGTGATTGCACGGCGGACGATTTCGCGCGGGGTCATGGCGATCTCTGCGACCGGATTAAACGGTTCATCTCTGGAGGTTTGGCGTATTATGGCAGCGGCGCCGGGCGGCTGCAACCGGGATGGCGTGCCGGGGCGTTGCGTGCTCACCCCGTTCCCCGGTCACGTGCGTCATACGTCCCCACGCGCCGCACCTCCTCAAGCAGCCAGCGGTACGTTTCCAGCGTCACGCCGGGCGGGATCGAGTGGTCCGAGTGGTACATGTAGCCGCGGTACTTCATCGCGGCCGCCATTTTCGAGTGCAGCTCGGTCGCGATCCGCTCGCGGTCGTTCGTGGTCAGCACCGTGACATCGATGTTGCCGCAGAAGCCCAGCCGCTCGCCGTACTGCGGCGCGAGCTCGCGCACGTCCATCCCCGCCCGGCTCTCCATCGGGTTGATCATGTCCACGCCGGCCTCGATGAAGTGCGGCAGCAGCAGTCGGATGTCGCCGTCGGAGTGCAAGATGACCGGCATGCCGCGCTTGTGGAACTCGTCGAACAGCCGCTTGTGGCAGGGATAGACGAACTCGCGGTAGTGCCGTGGGCTCATGAACGGGCCGTTCTTGTAGGCGATGTCGCCGTAGATGAACGCCCCGTCGCAGACCAGCCCCTCCCGCTCCGCCAGCCGGAACATGTCGATCTCGAACTGCGTGTAGGCTTCGAACACGTCCCGCAGCCACTCCGGCTGCTTGAGCATCGCCCGGCACATCATCTCGTGCCCGAGCGTGTCCTTCACGCTCTCGATGATCTCCACCCCCGCGAAGCACACGAACAGCCCGCGCTCCCTCGCCCGCCGGTACCGCGGCCGGAACTCGTCCCAGCGGATGCGGTCCTTCGACGCCGTCAGCCGCGGCCGCACCTTGGCCCACTTCTCCGGGCTGTCGATCCCGAACCGCACGTGCTCGGGCGTGCCCATCTTGTGTTTCCACCAGCGCATCACGGCCTCGTTGCCGTCGCGCAGCAGGACCCACTCGTCCGACTCCTCCAGCACCTCCGGATCGCGGAGGGTCAACCGCTGGTCGGGCCAGGCGACCTGCATCAGGTCGAAGCCGAAGTGCTCCCAGAGTGTGAGCTTCTCATATCCGCCGCGCCGCGCGTCGTGGATCCCGCACGACAGGCTCGGGTCGCCGATCTGCCGCACGTATTCGGCCTCGGTTTCCGCCCAGAACCAGTCGAACATCGGCACGCGATCGTGCGGCTGCCGCGCCAGGCACCGCGCCACACGCTCTTTCGACGTCAGCGGCATCGACGACCCCAGACAGAGAACTGCACCTCACGGACGCGGGGGCACAGCAAGGAACAGAAGCGCACAGAACCGGGGACTGGCACGCCAGGCGGCGACCCTGCCGCGGGCGGGGTGCGACGTGTGGCCGTCCTTCCGAGGCGCACGCGACAGCGACCGACCGGGAATCTGGCTGAGGCTGGGAGACGATTCCGACGGGCGGCTTTGCGCGATCCGCAGCCCGATTCCTCGTCGCGGCGCTCCCCGGAATGACACGGAACCGGCGCTTGTCGGCATCTCACGCGGGACAACGTCCGCATTCCCACTGGCGTCAGCCACACTCCTTTGTTCTCTTATCTGTGCCTCCGTGTTTCCGTGCCTTTGTGCCTCGGTGTCTCCGTAGTTCTCCTATTTTCCCCGCACCAGCGACCGCGCCAACTCCGCACCCGTCGCCGCATCCCGCCCGTATCCGCTCGCCCCGATCTTGTCCGCGTAGTCCTGCGTCACCGGCGCGCCGCCAATCAGGATCACCGGCGCCGGCTGGAGCTCGGCCTTCAGCTTCTTGACCGACTCCTCCATCATGGGCATGGTCGTCGTCAGCAAGGCGCTCATCGCGACCACATCCACCTTCTGCCGGCGGCATGCTTCGACAAACTTCTCTGCCGGCACGTCCACCCCGAGGTCTACCACCTCGAAACCCGCCCCCTCGAGCATCGTCGCGACCAGGTTCTTGCCGATATCGTGCAGATCGCCCCGCACCGTCCCGATCACCGCCGTCGCTTCCGGCTTCACGCCCTGCTGCGCCAGGTGCGGCTTCAGCACCGCCGTACCTGCCTTCATCGCCTCGGCGGCGATCAGTACTTCGGGAACGAAATACTCGCCCTCGCGAAAGCGTCGCCCGACTTCGGTCATGCCCTTCAGCAGTCCGTCGTTGAGCACGCTGCGGGCCGGCGTCCCCGCCGCGATAGCCTGCTGCGTCAGCTTCGGCGCCGCCACCTCGTCGCCGTCGATCACCGCCTGCGCAATTTGTTCCAGCAGCGACATCTGCCACTCCGTGCCTGCCTCGCATCCGCGCCCCCTGAAACGTTACAGCACGGGAGTATACCAGATCGCTCGGCCCGGTGGCACGGCTCCGGCGGCTACGCCGCGCCCGGCCATCGCCGCGACCTGGCGCGGCACCGGTCAGCGGTCGTTATCGCCCCTCGCCGCCCGCCCGTGCGGCCCCGGGGACGGCCGACGCGTGCCCCGCCGGGCCGCAAGCACTCCGCGTTGAAACAGGGAAAAGGCACCGTTGAAAAAGGGGACCGGCACGGCGGCGATGGCGTTTTCCGCCTCCGCGAGGGTGGGTTGGCGCGGAGCCGCTCCCCTTCTTCAACCCGTCCCCTTGTTCGACCCGTCCCCTCGAGCCCGAGGAACACCGCGTTCAGGATGATCACGCCGATGATGGGGTCGTGAAACAGGGCGTTGGCCGCAAAACGCCTACAGCGCGGGATCGTGGCTGAGCTCCGCTGTGGGCTGCGGTCGAGGGGGCCTCAGGAGCGAGGCCACGATGCCGGCCAGCAGAACACACAGGACCACCGCCAGCAGGTAGAAATTGAAGTTCGACCCCAGCACCTGCTTCAGCCAGCCGTGCGTCATCATCTTCACGCCGACGATCATGAGCACCACGGCAAGGGAGATCTTCAGGTACTGGAAGCGGTTCATCATGCCGGCCAGGGCGAAGTACAGGCTGCGCAACCCCAGAATCGCGAAGACGTTGCTGGTAAAGACCAGGAACGGATCGGCTGTGATGGCGAAGATGGCCGGGATCGAGTCGACCGCGAAGATCAGGTCGGTGAACTCGACCATCACGAGGGCCAGAAACAGAGGTGTCGCCAGCAGTGCCCCGGGCCGCGCCGCTTCGACCACGCGATCGAGCTCGCGCGGGGCCCCAGGCACCGGGGGTTCGCGGCCGGCGGCCGAGCCGGCCCGCACGAAGAAGTGCTGGCCGTGGAAACGCTCGGTGATGGGGATCAGTCGGCGGGTCAGACGCACGACGACGTTCCTGTTCGGGTCGGTGTGCTCGGTCTTGAGGGCGAGCATCTTGACGCCGGTGAGGATCAGGAACGCGCCGAACACGTAGATGATCCAGGTGAACTGCTGGATCAACTGGGCGCCGACCGCGATCATCACGCCGCGCATCAGCAGCGCACCGACGATACCCCAGAACAAGACGCGGTGCTGGTACATCGCGGGCACCGCGAAGAAGGCGAAGATCATGGCGATGACGAAGATGTTGTCGACCGCCAGCGACTTCTCGACGAGGTACCCGGTGATGTATTTCACCGTGGCCGAGCCGCCGTCGTTGTAGACCGTGCCCAGGCCCTCCACGACCTGCGGCGCCGCGGCCATCATGTCCCGGGTGAGTCCGAGACCGAGCCAGTGGTGCTCGTAGCCGAAGTAGATGAACACCGCGAACGCCAGGCCGAGGACGATCCAGAAGGCGGACCACCCGAGCGCCTCCTTCATTTGGACGACGTGCGCCTTGCGGTGGAACACGCCCAGGTCCAGCGCCAGGAGCACCAGCACGAGGGCAACGAAGCCGGCGTACATCCAGAACATAGACCACTCTGCTCCCCAAAGTGCTTCCGTCATCGGACTCGGTCAGACGGCTCGTGAACACGTCAACGGGCACCGGAGAGGAGGTCCTCGGCGTGTCCCGACCCGTCCGGCGCGGATGATACCCGCGGGCTCATGCCCCGCTGGACAAACTGGAGGACCAGCTGGGCTTCCGCCAGATCGTCCGCGCTGACCAACCCCGCGAAATGCGAACCATGATACACGGCCGCCACGCGACTTTCGGCATCGCGCATCTGCTCCATCACAGCGTGCAGGGCCATGTCGGCCGGGACACGCGGCACGTCACGCAGCATCAACCGATCGACCGTCGTATCCACCGGCAGCGTGCCCAGCGCCTGGAGCGCTCGGTCGCGTAGGACGACACCGACCAGCTCGCGGCCGCGCAGGACCGCGAAGTCGGGCTGGTAGCTCGTAAGCAGGTAGTCCACCACGCGACTGAGCCGGTCGTGCTCGGAGAGCGTGAGCGCGTGCTTGTTGTAGGCGTCGCCCACCCGCCAGGTGGACAGCACCGCGCGGGCCTGCTCCTCGGCGTACGTCGATCCGGCCGCCAGAAAAATGAACGCCGCAATGATGCCGAGCATGATCTGGCCGCCGAGTAGTGCCAAGAGGAACATGCCCACCGCGATCACCTGCCCCGTGACCGCCGCGATCCGCGTCGCGCGGCCCCAGTCGGTCATGAAACCCAGCAGGCCGCGGAGGATCCGCCCCCCGTCCATCGGAAAGGCCGGAATCAGGTTGAAGAGGACCAGGAAGATATTCGCATTCAGCAGCCAGACCAGGGCGGTCGTCAGCGAGGGCCCCGCCCCGAACGCTTTCAGCAGACGCTCGGGCGACAGCTCATGCCCGACGGCGTGCAGCCCGAGCATCAGGCTCAGGATGACAGCGAGGACCACGTTGACGGCCGGGCCGGCCGCCGCAATCAGCAGCTCGTGCAGGGGTTTGGATGGGTTGCGCGCCAGAGCGGCCACGCCGCCGATCGGCAGCAGCACGATCTCCCGCACGGGAATGCCGAAGCGTTGCGCGACCAGGCCGTGGCCGAACTCGTGCAGCGTGACGCAGAGGAACAACGCCAGCATGAGCAGCGCCCCGAAGGCCATGCCCGGGAGCCCGAAGTGGTTCCATTGCACGGCCCCCAGGACCACGATGAGCAGGAACGTGGTGTGGATCTTGACGTCAATCCCCGCGAACCTCCCGATGTGCCAACTCCACTTCATCGTCGTCTGACCTCCGTCGCGCTCGAGCCTGCGGGGCTCGGCCTGGGTGCCCGGATAATCTTAGCCCCTTGAGAAGAAGGGCACCGGCGCCGCGGGGAACCGCTGTCGGCCCAACCGTGATGGTGGAGGGGCTCGGCGCCAGCCCCCTTTCTTGAGCGGCTGGTAGAGTGTACGCGCCCCCCGGCATGAGGAACGATAGAATGGTGAGGGTGCTTATATAGATTCTGTCAATATGCGGGCCTCCGCGGCCGGGCGGCGGGAGTCGGCCGGTCCGCGCCGCCGGCCGTGCAGTACGGATGCCCGGGCCTTCGCCGGGGGCCGCACGGCGGAGGGATCAGTGACGCGCGCGGAGGTCTCTGATATACTCCCCCACTCAGGAGGCAAGCGTGGCTCAAAACGTGGACAGACCCGCGGGCACGACCCCGGTCTCGGAGCGAATCCGGCAGCGGCTGGTTGCCGCGCGGCGACGCTTTCACGCCAACGACAGCATCGCCGAGTTCATCGAACCCGGCGAACTGGACGCGCTTCAGGAAGAGGTGCAGGCCAAGCTTCAGGAAGTGCTCGACACGCTCGTCATCGACACCCGCAGCGACCACAACACGCAGGACACGGCCCGCCGCGTGGCCAAGATGTTCATCACCGAGGTATTCCGCGGCCGCTACGTACCCATGCCGCCGGTCACCGAGTTTCCCAACATCGCCCGGCTCAACGAGTTGATGATCGTCGGCCCGGTGCTGGTGCGCAGCGCCTGCTCGCACCACCTGTGCCCGATCATCGGGCAGCTCTGGGTCGGCGTCATGCCGAACGAGCACTCGGACCTGATCGGCCTGTCGAAGTACGCCCGCTTGGTGGAATGGGTGATGGCCCGCCCGCAGATCCAGGAAGAGGCCATCGTGCAACTGGCCGACCTGCTTCAGGACAAGATGCGGCCGGACGGCTTGGCGATTGTGATGCGGGCCGACCACTACTGCATGCAGTGGCGCGGCGTGAAAGACATGGATTCCAAGATGGTCAACAGCGTGATGCGGGGGAGCTTCCTGAAGAACCCCGATCTCCGCCGCGAGTTCCTGACGCTCCTGCACAACGGCGACCGCTCGTAAGGAAACTGTCATGCTCGTACGCCTCGTCTACGCCAGCCGATCCACCGCCCCGCTCAATTCCCAGACGATTGCGGATATTCTCGCCCAGTCCGAGCGGCACAATCGCGAAGCGGGCATCACCGGCGTGCTCTGCGTCTGCCACGGCGACATCTTCATGCAACTGCTCGAGGGCGGCCGCGACGACGTGAATCGGCTCTACGCGCGCCTGGTGCGCGATGACCGACACTCCGACGTCACGATCCTGGACTACGCCGAAATCACCGAACGCCGCTTCGCGAGCTGGCGGATGGGGCGCGTCGAGCTCGACAAGCTCAACTTGGGTGTGGTTCTGAAATACTCCGAGAAGCCGCAGCTCGACCCGTTCCAGATGCCCGGCCGGGCCGCCCTGGCCTTGCTCGAGGAACTCATGAGCACCGCGTCGATCGTGGGTGGCGGCTGAGCCGACACGCGGCGCGCAGAATTCACGAGCGGCGCACCGCGCGCCCGGTTTCACGTCTTTCAACTGCCGCGGCGCGTTGGCCCGGGGCGGCGGGCCGCTAAAATGTCCCCACGGGCCGCGTGACCGGGGAGCGAGCCCCCCGATCGGTCCGGGAGTCGCGGATGCCCTCGTCTGTCATGCAGCGCTATCGCGAGCTGGCGGCAGCGGCCCGCGCCCGTGTCGCGCAATCGGAAGGGGCGGCCCGGGTGCGGATTCAGGTCGGCTCGGCCACGTGCGAGAATGCGGCCGGGGCGAACGACGTCTTCGACGAGTTCCGCAAGCATATCCGCGCCACCGGCCGACAGGACATCGTGCTGCGGCAGACCGGCTGCACCGGCCGTTGCAGCCGCGAGCCGATCGTCGGCATCCTGACGCCGGGGCAGATGCCGGTGAAGTACGAGAAGGTCGATCGGGCGCGGGCGCACGAGATCTTCACGCAGCACGTGCTGGCGGGAGCGCCCGTGCGGGCGTATACGCTGGATGCCGACGACGCGGGCACGCACCGGCTCGAGTTCTTTTTCTGCGGGGCGGCACGTTGCGGCCGCGAGCTGACCACGCCGATGCAGCGGGTGTTCGAGGAGAAGCTGCGGGCGGCGAACGTGCCGGCGGAGCAGGTCGCCGTCCGGCAGGCCAACTGCTTCGGCCTGTGCGATCCGCTCGGGACGGGGCGGGCGACGCGGGTGCTTGTGCGTCCGGAAAAGGTGGTGTACACGATCACGACCCCCGCGGACCTGGACGAGATCATCGCCGAGCACATCAACGCCGGCCGGGTGGTGCAGCGCCTTCGGGTGGGGGAAGAGGCGGTGGGGCGCGGGTTCTTCGAGCTCTACGGAGATGTGAGTTTCTTCCGTCGCCAGACGCGGGTGGCGCTGCGGAACAGCGGGGTGATCGATCCGGAGAGCCTGGACGAGGCGTTGGGGCAGCGGGCGTTCGAGGCCCTGGCGCGGATTCTGGAACGAGGCGACCCGGCCTGGGTGCGGGCGGAAATGCGACGCGCGCGGCTGCGCGGCCGGGGCGGCGGCGGCTACCTGACAGGTTTGAAGTGGGAGCAGGCGGCCGAAGCGAAGGGCGACGAGAAGTTCATCATCTGTAACGCCGACGAGGGAGATCCCGGCGCGTTCATGGACCGCAGCATGCTGGAGGGGGATCCGTACGCGGTGATCGAGGGAATGCTGATGGGCGCGTACGCGATCGGGGCGCGGCAGGGGTACTTCTACGTGCGGGCCGAATACCCGCTGGCCGTGAAACGGATCGAGAACGCCCTGGCGCAATGCCGTGCGGCCGGCCTGCTCGGACCGGGGATCCTCGGTTCGCGTTTCGATTGCGACCTCGAAATCCGCCTCGGGGCGGGGGCATTCGTGTGCGGCGAGGAGACGGCCCTGATCCACTCGATCGAGGGTGAGCGTGGCCAGCCGCGGGTGCGGCCGCCGTACCCGACGACCGCGGGGCTGTGGGGCCGGCCGACGTGCATCAACAACGTCGAGACGTTCGCGAACGTACCGGCCGTGGTGCTCTACGGGGCGGAGTGGTTCGCGCAGCTCGGGACGGCGGCCAGCGGCGGGACGAAGGTGTTCGCGCTGGCCGGCAAGGTGCAGCACACCGGGCTGGTGGAAGTGCCCATGGGTACGACGCTGCGCGAGGTGGTGTACGACATCGGGGGCGGAGTGCGCGGCGGGAAGCGGCTGAAGGCGGTGCAGACCGGCGGGCCGGCCGGCGGCTGCCTGCGGGCGGAAGACCTGGATACGCCGGTGGACTTCGACACGTTGCAGGCGCGCGGCTCGATCATGGGCTCGGGCGGCATGATCGTGCTGGACGAGGACGACTGCGTGGTCGATCTGGCCCGCTATTACATGTCCTTCTCGCAGCATGAGTCCTGCGGCAAGTGCACGCCGTGCCGCGAGGGGACCAAGCGCATGCTCGAAATCCTGGAACGGATCGTGGCGGGCCGGGGGCAAGCGTCTGACCTGGAGCGGCTCGGGCGGCTGGCCGAGCTGGTGCGGTCGTCGTCGCTGTGCGGGCTGGGCCGGGCCGCCCCGAACCCGGTGCTGAGCACGTTGCGCTACTTCCGCGACGAGTACGCGGCCCACGTGGCGGCGGAGCGCACCTGCCCCGCGCACCGGTGCCGCGCCCTGCTGCGGTTCGAGATCAACGACAAGTGCGTGGGCTGCACGCTGTGCGCGCGGCGGTGCCCGGTGACGTGCATCGCGGGCGAGCGGCGCGGCCCCCACGTGATCGACCAGACCCGCTGCATCCGGTGCGGCGTGTGCTTCGAGGTCTGTCGGTTCGAGGCGGTGTCGCGGCGCTAGCGGAGAGCGAGCCTTGTCCACGGAGCTGGTGCGGCTGAAGATCGACGGCCACGAGGTGCAGGTGCCCGCGGGCACGACCATCGCCAAGGCGGCCGAGCGCGTCGGCATCCGTGTGCCGACGCTGTGCTACCACCCGTACCTGAGCCTGCCGGGCGCCTGCCGGGTGTGTATCGTCGACGTGAAGGAGATCGGGTCGCACATGGCGGCCTGCTCGGTGCCCGTGTGGGAGGGCATGGAAGTCGTGACGAACAGCCCGACGTTGCGGCAAGCCCGCCGCGATATTGTCGAGCTGATCCTCGACAACCACCCGAAGGACTGCCAGACGTGCGAGCGCGACGGCAACTGCGAGCTCCAGAATCTCGCCTACGCGCTGGGCGTGCGCGAGCGGCTCTTCGAGGGCGAGCGGAAGGACTACCCGCGGGACGAGCGCGGCACGGCGGTCGTCCGCGAGCCGAACAAGTGCATTCTCTGCGGCCGCTGCGTGCGGATGTGCGCGGAGGTGCAGGGGGTCCACAATCTCAGTCAGCACGGGCGGGGCTTCAAGACGGTCGTGACGCCGGCGCACGGGGCGGGCATGGACGAGTCGGTCTGCATCCAGTGCGGGCAGTGTATCGCGGTCTGCCCGACGGCGGCGTTGCTCGAGCAGAGCCACACGGAGGCGGTCTGGCAGGCCCTGGCGGACCCGGATCTGCACGTCGTGGTGCAGACCGCCCCGGCGATCCGCGCGGCCATCGCGGAGGGATTCGGCGGACCTCCGGGACGCGCCACCACCGGACGGATGGTCGCGGCCCTGCGGCTGCTGGGGTTCGACGCGGTTTTTGACACGGTGTTCGGCGCGGATCTCACGATCGTTGAGGAGGCACACGAGCTCGTGCAGCGGCTGGCCGGCAACGGCCCGCTGCCCATGCTCACCTCCTGCTCGCCGGCCTGGATCAACTACCTCGAGCGGTTCTATCCGCAGCTCATTCCGCACGCGTCCACCTGCCGGTCGCCGATGAGCATGACCAGCGTGCTGAGCAAAACGTATTACGCCGAGCGGCGCGGCTGCGACCCCGACCGCATCTACATGGTCGCGATAATGCCATGCGTGGCCAAGAAGTACGAGGCCCGCCGGCCTGAGCACTGTGATGCGCGCGGGCGGCCGTTTACCGACGCCGTGCTGACCACGCGCGAGCTGATCTGGATGCTCAAGGCCGCCGGGATCGACTTCTGGACGCTCGACAGCGTCGACCTGAGCTGCTATCCGGACGAGCATTTCGACGCGCCGCTCGGGCTGACCACCGGCGCGGGCACGATCTTCGGGGCCACGGGCGGTGTGATGGAGGCGACCCTCCGCACCGCCGCCGTCCAGCTCACGGGCGATCCGAACGCCCCGCTCGAGTTCCGCGAGGCACGCGGGGTGCCCGGACGACGCGAGTTCGACGTGGCGGTCGGCGATCGCGTACTGCACGTCGGAATCGCGAACGGCACCGGCAACGCGGCCGCCCTGCTGGACCTGGTGCTGCGGGGGGAGCGCGCCTTCGACGTCCTGGAGATGATGGCCTGCCCCGGCGGATGCGTGGGCGGCGCCGGACAGCCCTACCCTCCGCGGGCGCTGCGCTCCCAGTTGGACAACCTGCTGCAACTGCGCGCGGCAGCGCTCTACACCCTGGACGGCGAAAGCTCGTTGCGGAGGTCGCACGAGAATCCGGCCGTGCAGCAGCTCTACCGTGAGTACCTCGGCGCACCGGGCAGTGCGCGGGCCCACGAGCTGCTGCACACGCATTACCAGGCAAAGCTGCCGCGAGGCATCGCATGAACCACGCGTCGACCGATAACTGGGCAGAGGTGGAAGCGGCCTCGCGGGCGGCCCTGACGCCGGAAATCGCGGCATTCATTGCAGAGTGTCGCAGCCGCCCGCACCCGGAAAGCCAGTTGATCGCCGTGTTGCACCGCGTACAGGCGCACTTCGGGTACCTGGGCGTGGCACAGATGGACGCCGTGGCACAACTGCTGCGCGTGCCCGCCGCGCGCGTCACGGGCGTGGCAACCTTCTACCACTACTTCCGCCTCCAGCCGCGCGGGCAATTCATGATCAACGTGTGCATGGGCACCGCCTGCTACGTGAAGGGGGCCGATCGCGTGGCCGCCCGCTTTCGCGAGGAACTGGGAATCGAGTTCGGGCAGACGACGACGGACGGACAGTTCTCGCTCCACGACGCCGTGTGTCTCGGCACGTGCGGCCTGGCCCCGGTCGTCATGATCAACGACAAGGTCTACCCCCGCGTGACGCCAGACCAGGTCCCCGGATTGCTGGAGCAGCTAACGGCCGCGGCGACCCGGTAGAGCCTCGCCGTCGGCCGGCCGGTGCCGGGGCGGTCGGAACGTGTTTCGGGGGCGGTGTTCGGCCGCGCGGCGGGAGGAGCTTCCATGCGGGTGGCGGTTTTCGGAACGCAGGCGTTCGAGCGGAGCTTCCTGAACGAGGCGAACGAGGCGCACGGGCATGAGCTGATGTTTCTCGAGCCGCTGCTGTGCGAACGGACCGCGCCGCTCGCGCAGGGCGTCCCGGCCGTGTGCGCGTTCGTGAACGACCGCCTCGACCGCCGCGTGCTCGAGGTGCTCGCCGCCGGAGGGACCCGGCTGATCGCGCTGCGCTGCGCGGGCTTCAACAACGTCGATCTGCACGCGGCCGAGCAGCTCGGTCTCCAGGTCGCGCGCGTGCCGGCCTACTCGCCGCATGCCATCGCGGAACACACCCTCGCGCTGCTGCTGGCCCTCAACCGCAAACTGCACCGTAGCCTCGCCCGGGTCCGCGAACAGAACTTCTCGCTCAACGGGCTGGTAGGCTTCGATCTGTACGGCAAAACGGTCGGAGTGGTCGGGACCGGCCGGATCGGGGCGGCCGTGGCCCGCATCCTGCACGGATTCGGCTGCAACCTGCTGGGTTTCGACCGCCAGGAGAACCGCGACTGCCTCGACTTGGGCATGCGCTACGTCGACATCGAATCGCTGGCTCGGGCCGCCGACATTATCAGCCTCCACTGCCCGCTCACGCCCCAGACACACCGGCTGATCGACGCCCGGCTTCTGGCCGTGACGCGGCCGGGTGTCATGCTCATCAACACCAGCCGCGGGGGCCTGATCGACACGCAAGCGGTCGTCGACGCCCTCAAGTCCGGCCGCATCGGCTCGCTCGGGCTGGACGTGTATGAAGAGGAGGGCGACCTGTTCTTCCGCGATCTGTCCGACGAGATCATCCACGACGATCTGTTCACCCGCCTGTTGACGTTCCCCAACGTCATCATCACCGCCCACCAGGCCTTTCTGACACGCGAAGCGCTAACCGAGATCGCGAACATCACGCTCAGGAACATCACCGGCTTCCAGACCGGCGCGATTCCCGAAGAAAACCGGGTGACGCGCCAGCTCTTTTGCGGCTGAACGGTCGTGGCGCCGGCCGCCCGGCTGCGTGCGCGGCCTGCGCAAACGCTATAATGGCGCGCCTCTGCCGAAGGAGCTCACCATGGACGCCTTCGAGGCCATCTCTCGGCGCCGCAGCGTCCGCAAGTACCGCAGCGGCCAGGTCACCCCCGATCAACTCTCGCAGATTGTCAACATGGGCCGCCTCGCCCCCACCGCTCGCAACGAACAGCCCTGGGAATTCGTCGTTGTCACCGATCGAAACCGCTTGCGGCAACTCGCGCACCTCGCCGAATACGGCAAGTTCATCGCCGATGCCGCCGCATGCATCATCGTCCTCTCCCGCCCCTGCACGTATTACATCGAGGATGGCTCGGCCGCGACAACGAACATGCTGATCGCCGCAACGGCCCTCGGCCTGAGCTCCTGCTGGGTGGCCGGCGACAAGAAAGCCTACGCGCCTCAGGTCGTGGCCCTCTGCGGAGCACCGGAGACGTACCGCCTCGTTTCGCTCGTCGCGGTCGGCCACGGCGCCGAATCGCCCCATCCACAGAAACGGCCGCTCAGCGAGGTGCTCCACTGGGAGCGCTTTCAGAAGCATGGGTAAGCGCCAGGTTCCGGTGAATCCGGCTTCCCTGACCACGGGCGGTCCACCTGGCCGTACCTGAGACACTCGGGCATCAGTCCCCTCGAGCCTGTGAGATCGGCGGGTACCCGGTGCGCCCGATCGCCAGGAAGGGGCTCGAATGGGGCGATCGGCGCGAACCTCAGTTTTCACAAGGGGTTATCGACACGTAAGCGTCGACCCGACAGGAACATACAAAAAAGAGACCGAATAAATACTATTTCACTTGGCACCCGCCCGAAATTGAGTTACACTTTTTATGGAATCGAAATGGTCCCAGTTCAGCCGTGCGGAATCCGGGGCCGTGCTCTGCGGTTCCAGTAAGTGGGCAGTACAACGGCGATAGTGGGACTGCGGCGGCTTCGGCCGTCTGCCAAACATAGGGTAAATGCCATGAGGGAGATGGCGACGTCCAACCCGGTCCGAACGGTGGTTCGCAAACTGACCCCGGCCACCAAATTACCTGCGGCAAGCGCTCTGCGGCGGTTCACGGCTGCGGAGATTGAACGGCTCGAGCACCTGACGGCCGAACCTCTGGAGTGCGTGTTCAATGCGTCCTTTCGGAGGGCGACGATTCCGGAGCTGACCGTGTCGGTGCCGGTCTCGGCGATGGTGCATGTGCAGGGCGAGCCGACGGAGGTGCTGACGGCCGATCAGGAGCGGGCACTTTTCCTGCGGTTCAACTTCTGCCGGTACCGGCTGATGAAGGTGCTGGCCCGCTACCGCGGCGTGCGGCTCAGCGCGGCCGCGGCGCGCGAGGCCCTGCACTGGGATCGGCTCGCGCAGCGCACGCGGGAGGACATCATCCGGGCGAACACCTCGCTGGTTCTGGCCATGGCTCGGCGGTCGCGGAACAGCGGCGTCGAGCTGGGCGAGCTGGTGAGCGAGGGCAACCTGGCGCTGCTGCGGTGCGTGGACAAGTTCGATGCCGCCCGCGGCTTCAAGTTCAGTACGTACGCCTGTCGGGCGATTCTGGCGAGTTTCTCACGGGCCGGCGCCAAAGCGGCCCGCCTGCGGTCGCAGTTCCCGACGCCGTTCGATCCGGCGATGGAACGGAGCAGCTTTCTCGAAAGCAAGCGCGCTCGGATCGAGCACGATTGTGTTGAGGAGCTGAAGCGAATCCTGTTCGAAAACTCCGCCGACCTCAGCCACGTTGAGCGGCGCGTTCTGACGGCCCGGTTCTCGCTCGATCAGGCCGCGACGCTGCCGGGCAGCCGGCGAAAGACGCTCGACCAGGTCGGCTCGCTGCTCGGCGTCAGCAAGGAGCGGGTGCGGCAGATTCAGAATCAGGCCATGCTCAAACTGCGGGCCGTACTCGAAGAGCGCCTGCTCGCCGCGTCCTGACGAAACAGACTTGTGACCCCTCCATAGCTCAGCCCGCGCTCCGCGGCGCGGGTCTTTTTTGCGCCGCAAGCTACCGCCCCCCGGCCTGCGCCTCGTGACTGGCGCGGAAATCCTCCTCGTCGTCCAGCTTCGGACCCGCGCTCCGCCGGCGCCAGTCGAAGCTCCGGTCGTAGCGCCGCAGGGCCACCTGCGGATCGAAAATCCGCGCGTCCACCGGCACGGCCTCGTACGGCCGCAGATCCGGCTCGGGCGTGAAGAAATCGTCGAGCAGGCTCGCGGACGCATCGAACTGGTTGACCGGCGGCAGGTCGAGCAGCAGGTAGATGGTCTTCAGGATCGCGCCGAAGTTCGCGTGCGTGTGCGAGAGATAGCCGCGCTTTACGTAGGGGCCGACCAGCATTAGCAGCGAACGGTGGGCATCCACGCTGTCACGCCCATCCTGAGCGTCGTCCTCCGTGATGACGATCAGCATCTCCGGCCACCAGGGCGTGTGCGAAAGCGTCTCGACGATCCGCCCGAGCGCCAGGTCGTTATCGGCCATGTAGGACGCGCGCAGCGGGTAGCCGGCGTCGGGGCGGTCGCCGGCCCCGTGGTCGTTCGGCAGCAGCAGCGTGACGAGCTGCGGGAACGGCTCGGCCCCGTTCAGCCACCGGTCACGCAGCTCCTGCTCGAACATTTCCACCCGATACTGGTCGGGAATGTCCATGTTGTATGTCGGGTAGAGGCGCGACGTGCGGTCCCACAGCGGCTTGGGCAGCGGGAAAATGACACTCATCCGGATGCCGGTGTCGCGGTAATGCCACTCCTGCGCCGTCGCGGCTACCTCGAGCCCCTGACCGAAGTTGAAAAAGCTGACCTGATGGCGGGCGAGGTGCTCCCACAGCCCGCCGATCTCGTTGTAGTCCTCCGGGTAGATCGCGCCGGACGATCCAGCCACATACCGCCGGCCCGGCGCACTGCTCTCCAGCCGTTCGTCCTTGTGCGTCGCGCTGTTTGCCTCGACCCACTCGTTCGGGTACGTGCCCATCATCCAGCGGTGCCCGTGCACGGACGCGTCGGAGTCGCAATAGAAATTGTCGCTGAGGGCGAACTCCCGCGCGAGCTTCTGATGATTCGGCATCACATCGACTCCCCCGATCACCTGGGCCCCGGCACGCAGCGTCTGCCCCGCCCCGTATCGCGCCAGCTCCGGATCGCCGCGACCGCCCGGGAATGCTCCGAACACCTCGTCGTACGTGCGATTTTCCTTCGTGATGTAGACGATGTGCCGGATCGGGCTCCGCCGCCGCCCCGCCTCGGGCGGCAGCGGATTCCGGCCGTCATCCTCGACCTGGACGCGGCGGAAGGTGTTATCGATCACCTGTCTCGTGTAGCGGGCCAGCTCGGCCTCACTCGGCCGCGGAATCGCCTGGAACGTGCCCAACTGGATATCGCCGACGTAGGTTCCCTGGGGCGGCGGCTTGAAGCCGGCACCGCCGTTGGGACCGGCCCCGTGCCCGCGGGCCGAGACGACGTAGAGCCGCTCGCCGTCCGACGAACGGCAGAGTTTGGTCGGGTTCCAGCCGGTCGGAATCAGCCCCAGTGTTCGGCGCGACGCGGTATCCAGTACCGCCACGGCGTTCAGCCCGAACAGCGCCACGTACAGCCGGTCCTCCTCGGGGCTGAGCATCAGCCCGAACGGCGTCAGGCCGCGCCAGCGGTCGAGCGCGGGGTCCACCGTGATCTGGATGTGATCGACGATCGCGCGCGTCGCAGTGTCGATGACCGCCACGTTGTCGTTGGTCGCATTGGTGACATACGCGAACCGCCGCCCGACGGCGATCGAGTTCGGGCTGGCGCCGCCCACCACCTCCAGCCCTTCGATTCGCTGCCCGATCTGGAACCCGGTCTTCAGCCGGGCGACCACTTCGCCGCGTTCCAGATCGATCACCCAGACGGACACCGCCTCCGGCACCAGCGGGCTGCCCAGGCCCGGTATGCGGCGGCCGTCCAGCTCGACGCCCTCCTCGGCCTCCTTCGACCACGTTCCGAAGGGTGGAAAGTGCAGGGCCATCTGCTCGAAGTTCTCCTTCGTCAAACCCGGCACCCGCGGATAGTCGAAGATCCCCACGTTCGCGACGTAGACCTCCTGTTCGTCCGGGCTGACGCCGAGGCCGAACGGATGGCGACCCACCGGGATCGAGGCCCGCACCTCCCGCGCCTGCGGATCCACGATCACGAACCGGAAGTTGGTCTGGTCGAGCACGAAGAGCCGGCCGCCGTCGCGGGTCAAGTACAGATCTCCCACGAAGCTGTCTTCCCATTTGCGGCCGAGGTACTCGCCGTCCAGCGCAATCGTCCCGAGCGCGCGGCGCTGCTCCAGGTCGTAGCTGATCACGGTGCCGTCGTTGCCGCCGCTCAGGTAGGCCAAGCGGTTGTCCGGCGCGATCGCCGCGCCCATGAAGGCCCCCTTCTGGAACGGGCCCGGATGCCGCCCGTCCAGGCTGGGATAGCGCTGGGCACGCTCCGGCGCGTGCGTGTCGATCACCGTCAGCACCCGATCGTGGATCGCGAGGGCGCAGCGGCCGTCGGGTGCGAGCGCCAGGCCGAACGCGTCGGACGTGATCCGCACCGTGCGCCCGGCCGGCGTGATGTGTCGCCCGTTCGGCAGCACACTCGTCCCCTCCGGGTCGCATTTCGCATACGCGTCCCGCCCCGGCGGTTGCAGCGTGACGATCACATCCGCGCCGACCACGGCCGTCATCAGTCCGAGCGCCGCCCCGATCAGAACACGAATGGTGAACACGTCGCGCCTCGCTTCCGCGCGTCGCGGCATACGCCGCAAGTGGCGGTGAAGACTAGACCACCTGCGTTAGCACTTCGTGAGCACCATGCACTGAGCCCGATCGCCCCGGGCACGCGCACGGCGCCGCCGGAGCGGGTCCAACCCTGACCGTGTAGGAGCCAATCGTTATCAATGTTTGACCAGTACTGCACGCAATCTGAACGCATGGCCCGCATACTCCCGGTCGCAGTTCGGGCGTCCGCGGCGTACGGCGTGGTCCGGGGGTGAGTTGTGTACCCCAGTCGAACAAGTTTGGAGGCTCGACGCGGGAGAAAACGGATGACAAGACCTCGCCCGTCGCGACGAAGCGCTTTCACGCTCATCGAACTGCTGGTCGTCGTCGCGATCATCGCCATCCTGCTGACGATTCTCCTGCCGTCGCTGGGTCGGGCGCGCCAATCCGCCCAGCGCATCAAGTGCCAGTCCAACATCCGTCAGTTGAACATGGCCTGCATTCAACACGCCGACAGCCACCGCCTTGGCGTCTACATCGAGGTTAACGACACCGGCAGCGACAACCTGGCGCACATCTTCCCGGAGTACCTGAAGGACGTGCGGATCGCGTTGTGCCCCGCGACGCGGAACGTCATCCGCGACAACCCGGCCGACCCGAACCACTGGATTCCCCCCACTCCGGCGCGTTTCCACCGCACCGTGCTGAAGGACCTCACCGAAGCGGCGGACCACCGCGAGGACAAAAGCGGCGGTCACAGCTACGAGGTCTGGGGCTGGTACGACGGCGCCAGCAAGTACCCGGACGGGACCATCATCGAGGGCTACCTGCTCGGGACCGTCAACACACAGCTCGGCCGCGTGCCCGGGGATGAGTTTTACGTATTCGGGACGGTGCGTAATCACGACGTGATCAAGCGCCACAACCAGGTACGACAACCGACTCACACGCTCTTGGTGCTCGAGAACGACCAGGGCGCCGGTCCCGGGGATCCGGGTTCACCCGGCAACATCAACAACTGGCCGGACGGGCTCGACAACCACGCCCCCGAAGGCATGAACATCGGCTTCCTGGATGGACACGTCACGTGGTTCCGACGGGATTTCCGCATCATTGAGGCGTACCTACAGAGCTATGCCGATCCGCCCAGCAACTGGGCCCAGGTCCATCCCCGGCTGCACTGGCGCAGCACCCCGGGCCCCAAAGGCCCGCTGGACGAGTGGTATTACGAGTGAGCCTGATCGGCGGACCGTATCGCGGTCGCGACGACGGAGTCGCACCGTGAAGAGCAGCGGCCGCGAAATCTGGAGGGCACGGTATGCAAAGACACGAGATGGCAGTGGCGTTGATCTTTCTGGCCGCGGCGATACCCGCGTACGCCAACGGCGTGACCGGCCAATGGGACTTCAATGATCCCAACGACGGCCTGGCGGCGACGGTGGGCAGGGACGGGTATTACTGGATTCGCCCCGCGCAAGTCGGTGATCCGCAGAGCCGCAGCGCATTCGGCACGGCGGCGAGCTTCGGCATCACGCCGTTTCCCGACGGCGGCGACGGCGGCATCCTCAAATTCGCCGATTACTCGAACATCGAAGGCCTCGAGATGTACCCCGGCATCGAGGCCAACGGGGGCGGGAGCTACGTCAACCAATTCACGGTGATCTACGACGTGCTCTATCCGAGCAGCTCCAGCGCCGCGTATATCGCGCTGCTCCAGACCAACGAGTGCAACGGCAACGATGGCGACATCTTCGGGTACAAGAGCGCGGGCAACAACTACTGGGGCATCGGCATCAGCGGCGTGTACGAGGGCCAGCTCTTCCAGGATCAGTGGCATCGCGTCGTACTGGCGTTCGACCTCGCGAACGCGCGCCTCGACAAGTACATCGACGGGGCGCTCGTCGGCACCCAGACGCTCGAGAGCGGCTTGGACGGCCGCTGGGCGCTGTACACCCAGACGGACAACCTCCCCACCCTGCTATTCACCGACAACGACGGTGAGACCGACTACGGCTACGTCAGCTCGGTCCAGATCCGCGATTACCCGATGACCGGCACCGAGGTCGCCGCGCTCGGCGGCGTGAACAGTGCCGGAATCCCCGGCGGCGCCGGCGTCACCGGCCAGTGGGACTTCAACGGCAATCTGGTCGCGACCGTCGGCCAAGACCTGAAGTGGTTCACCTACGCCAACTGCGGCGGGCCCGGCACGTGCCCGATCGACCTGGCCGACACCACCGAGTTCGGGACCTCGACCCAATTCGGCATCCCGAACCTGCCCGACGGGCCGGCCGCGGGGATGCGCTTCGACGCGGCCCTGCCGTGCAACGGGTACATGCTGCCGCACGGGGCCGCGGCCAACGGCGGCGGCGCAAAGGTCAACCAGTACACGGTCATTATGGACGTGTATTTCACGCTCGAGGACTACTTCACCGGCATCACCCGCGAGATCGGTGGCCAAGTCTACCAGCACTCGCCCAACTGGATCGCCCTCTACCAGACCTGGCCGTTCAACGAGGGTGACGCCATGCAGTGGATTCGCACCACGGACGCGGCCCTCGGGGACGACGGCAGCTACTCGGGCACTGAGTACTGGTGCCTCGAGGAGACCTGGCTGCGGATCGTCAATGTGGTCGACTGCACCGGTGATGCACCGACGATCACGAAGTACGTGCTCTATGCCGACGACTCGCACGTCGGCCCGGTCGTCCAAGAAGGCGACGGCCTCGATGGCAAGCGGGCTCTCACCACCGTGAACACCAGCTACGAGGACGTCTTCCTGGCCTTCACCGACGAAGACCTCGAAACCCACCGCGGCTTCGTCAACAGCATTCAGATCCGTGACTACCTCATGACCGAAACCGAGGTGTTCGAGCTCGGCGGCCCGCGCGCGGCCGGCATCCCGCGCCCGCCCGTCGTGGCCTGCCCGGGCGACACGAATTGTGACGGCGTGGTCAGCTTCGGCGACATCAACCCGTTCGTGGCCGGCCTGACCGGTGGGCCGCTGTGCAACCCGGCCAACTTCGACCTCAACGCGAACGGCACGATCGGGTTTGACGATATCAACCCGTTTGTGGCTTATCTTTCGGCGCACCAGGGTGAGAGCTGCCCGTAAGCGCGTGAGCAGCGCGGGGGGCCTTAACCCGGCCACAGGTTGAATCCCGCTTGCGGGCCGGCGGCCCACGCGGTCGCCGGCCCGCGCCGCAGGGCACTGCTCTGATCGCCCGGGTCGCCGACCGCGGGCGCCCCGCGGCACACGCGCCCCGCGGCGCGACTCACGCGCGGGTCGCGCGCTGACCACTCGAATGTGGCAATTCCGAACCTCGCCCGCAACGGCTCATCCGCCCGGCGCCCATCCCGCCCCCCGCGCTCGTCACACGAGCTTGCGGAGTTGCCGGAGCGCCGCCCGCAGGTCACGCGGGAGCGGAGCTTCAAATGTCACTGGCCCGCGACCGCCCGGATGTTCGAATGCGATCCGCGCCGCGTGCAGCGCCAGCCGCCCGATCAGCGGACGTTCCTCGCCGCGGCGGTTCGGGCGGTAGCCGGGCTTGAACGCCGAGAGCAGCACCGCCCGGCCGCCGCCGTACAGCGGATCCGCCGCTACCGGGTGCCCGAGGTGCGCCAGGTGCACGCGGATCTGGTGCAGCCGCCCCGTTCGCGGCCGGCACTCCAGCAGCGTGTGTCCGGCCACGCGCTCCACCACGCGATACTCGGTGAGCGCGGGTTTGCCGCGCGGGTCGGGTGACGCCCGTGTGCCATCGGCATCGTTCCGCAGCGGCAGGTCAATGCGGCCGGCCGGCTCGGCTACAAACCCCTGGACCAGGGCGAGATAGACCTTTTCGACCGTCCGTTCGGCGAACTGGGCGGTGAGGTGCCGCTGGGCGGCGAGCGTGCGGGCGAAGACCAGCACTCCACTCGCGTCGCGGTCCAGCCGTTGCACGACGCGGAACGCCTCATCCGGCGGAACCGTGCCGCGTTCGCGGAGGGCGGCGGCTACCGTCGGCTCATTCGGACGCCCTCCGACCGAGAGCAAGCCGGCCGGTTTGTCGACCACCAGCAGGTGCTCGTCCACGTGCAGCACGGTGACGGCGGGCCTGGGCACGCGTCGGCCCGCGGGCGCGTCAGGGGCGCGGCTGTCCGGGCGGCGGCGGAGGCGGCGGC
>CAZMCT010000017.1:0-41895 GCA_964564785.1 uncultured Planctomycetales bacterium | reverse complement strand
CCCGAAGGCCCGGCGCCGCGTCACCCGGTTAGCGGCTGAGGAGCACCACGAAGGCGTTGATGTCGGCGAAGTTCACGACGCCGTCGCCGTTGCAGTCGCCGTTGAGGCGGATGCACGACGGGTATTGCACGAGATACTGACTGGGGTCGGTCACCACCAGGACGAACGGGTTGAGGTCGGCGAAGTTCACGACGTCGTCGCAGTTCATGTCACCGGGAATCTGCTCGCAGACGTCGGGCACGCCGTTGGCATTGTCATCCCACGCGCCGCCGGCGATGTCCTGAGCGTCGGGTACGCCGTTGCCGTTGCAGTCGGGCAGGAACGTACTGCCCACGGAGCGCGGGCCGTTCATCTGGATGCTGATCGGGTTGGTGTTGCCGCTCAGGTCGCCGGACCAGTGGTCGAACATCCACTCGTCGGCGGGGTCGGCTGTGAGCTGCACGTTCGTGCCGTGCGTGTAGGTGCCGCCGGGCGGGTTCAGCAGGACGGTGCCCTGCCCGCTGATCGTGATGGTGAGCGTGTAGGTGTTGAGGCCGAAGTTGGCCTGCACGGTCTTGGGACCGTTCATCAGGATCGTCGTCGGATTGCTGGAGCCGCTCAGGTCGCCGGACCAGTTGTTGAAGTGGAAACCGGTGGCCGGATTGGCGGTCAGGCTGACGGTCGTCCCGTGGGTGTAGGTGCCGCCGGGCGGGTTGAGCGTGATGGTGCCGCTGTTGGCCGGCGCCACGCTCGTCGTCAGGGTATACGTGTTCAGCGCGAAGTTGGCGGTGATCGACTTGTTGCCGTTCATCGTGATGGTGGTCGGGTTGGTCGAGCCGGAGAGGTCGCCCGACCAGTTCACGAAGTGGTAGCCGGTGTTGTTGTTGGCCGTGACCGTCACGACGGTGCCGGGGGCGTATGAGCCGCCGGGCGGGTTCAGCGTGATGGTGCCGCTGCCGGAGGGATTCACCGCGGTGGTCAGCGTGTAGTTGCTGGCCTGGCAGGCCGGACCGGTGATGGTGAGCGCGTAGGGGCCGGTCGCGCCGCTGTAGCCGCTGATGCGGATCCAGTAGGTGGTGCCGCCGGTGACGTTGCGGGTGATGGTCGAGGGGGCGGAGTAGCCGCCGCAACCGTCGTCGTTGCAGTTCAGCTCGCTGCCGGCGCATGCCGTGCGGATCGAGAGCACGGAGTCGTAGCTCGTACCGCTGCCGCAGAGGCTGAAAGTGGCGCTGCCGCTGGAAGCGGGCGTGTAGGTGTACCACACGTCGGGCGTGCTCGACGACGAGCCGCAGGAGGCGGTGCCGTCGTCGGTGGCCCACTGCGTGCTCCCGGTGTAGGTCTGCCCGGGGCAGGCCGCCTCGGCCGCGGCGCAGTTGTCGTTGGACGGCGGCGGAGCGGGAACCATGCTGTGCGCGGCGAAGCCGGCGGTGATTTCGTCGAAATGCGCCCCGCCGTCGAGCGTGATGAAGTCGGTGTAGATGGCGGGCGTAATCGACGTGCCCGTGTGGAGCAGGATCGAATCGACCGTCAGGTTCGAGAGAATCGCGAGGTAGTTGGCGGGTTCGGTGACGATCAGCTCGTTGCGGGTGCTCCAGACGCAGCCCGACAGGAGCTGGCCGCAGTAGTGGATCTCGCCCGAGCACGGGTATTGCAGGGTGTTGTCGGCGTTGCGGATGCCGTCGACGCAGTCGCCCGCGTAGAAGCCGACCGCGCACTTGGGCGTGTCGGAGATCAGCAGGGCGATGCAGTCGCTCATGCCCTCGCCGTACGCGCCCTGGCCGCTGCCGCCGGAGTCGACCAGATGGTGGCCGTACTCGTGGTGAATGACGTTGGAGAACCCCGTATTGTTGCAGCCGCCCAGGGCGCGGAAAAAGTTGATCGACGCGTAATCGTAGTACGCGTTGCAGTCATCGTTGATGTTCACGTTGACGGGGAAGTTGAGCTGGTTATAGATGACCGGGTACGCGGGGTTCTGCGCGAGGGCGAAGTCGCGGGCAATGTTGGCCTGGATGTAGCCGTTGACCTCGGCGCGGTTGTATTCGCTGTTGTTGGCGGCATTGTGCATGAAATTCGCCGGCCCCGGCGGCGTCACGGTCAGCGTCAGCACGGTGTTGGACCCACCCTGGTTGAACACGTCGAAATACTGCCCGCCGATCGGCGACGTGACCGTCACGGGGCTCGAGCCGCCGTTGGGGATCACGAAGTTGCCGTTCGCGTCCGTGTAGCGGATGGTCGAGCCGATCGAAACCTGCGCGTACTTCATCACCGTGTCCACTTCCGGATTGCACGCGTCAGCCTTGGGAATGCTCGTGGCCATGCCGTGGACGCTGCCGGTGACATCGACGTCGAGAATGCGGTTTTCCTGCTCGAGAATCTGACCGGTAACGGCGTCCGCGACGAAGCGGTACTTCTCATACTCGGGCATGGCCGGCATGCCGTTGTCCGCATCGAAGACGATCGCGACCCGCGGTCGGCGGGGCTTGCCCTGAGCATCGGGCCAGACGACGAGCGCATACTCCGTGAAATTCAGCAGCCCCGGGACGGCCGCGAGGGCCGCGGCCTGCGCGGCCGCGAAGTTGACGTTCGACTCGGCGTCGGCCGGCACCTGGAAGTCACCCAGGTCGTACGTGTTGGCCGCAGCGAGGACGAGCGGGAAGTTGGCCTCGTTGCGGACCAGCAAGCGGAGTTCGCCGCCGTACACGGGCAAGCCGCCGCGCTGCTGGGTGTAATACACGAGGGTGAACCGCGGCTCGGCGCGGCCGGGGCGGAAACCGAGCGACTGCGTGAGAGCGCCGTCGCGCGGGTTGCCCGGCGCCAGTTCGTCCGACGTGAGGCCGTAAAGGTCCGCGAAGGACTCGACGAAGGCCGTCGCACTGTCCACGGGCGAGAGGCCGAAGCTGAACTCCGTGCCCCAGACGCGGGCAAGTTGGCCGTTCTCGCGCAGGAGCTGTACACCCGGGTAAGCCTGCGTGAGGCGGGCGGCGGCATGAGGGTTTTCCCCGATCCCGGCGAAGATGACAGACGTACAAACCAGCACCGCCCCCAGACCCGTCACACAGCGCATCGATAGCCTCCTTCAGGATGATGAAACGGCTCAACGACCGGCTGCTACACTCTACCCTCTCGAAGATATCGATTGCGCAAACGCAAGGCAACAATAATGTTGTGCGACATCCAGCTGGAAACCGCGAACGCTGTCGAGTACTCGTTACGGGAGGGGGCCCGGTTCTCCGGGAGAAGGTTCCCGCAAAAACGTCCGGCGGGGCCTCCGTCTTCGCGTACGGGCAAGCAAACCCCTACCAGCCACCTGAAAAAAGGGGGCGAGCTCTGTGCCAAGCCGCCACCACGGTAGCGCCAACAGCCACCCCTGCGGTGCCTGGCCTCTTTTTGAGCGCCTCTTTGAGCGGGCTGCTGCGTTGCAGGCGGCCAAACGCGGGCCGCCGCGGGCAGAGCGCTCGGCCGCCGTCCGCCCCGGCTGTTCCTCGCGACGAAGTGGGCCCGGAGACAACGACCGATAACGATGCACCCGGCGTGCGAGGACCGGCCAGGCATTAGAATGGTCGGCCGTTCGGTTGGAGCGCCGGGTCGGCCGCCGGAATCGTAACTCGTGTCACGGCCGGGGCCTGGAAGCCCGTCGTGGCCGCGGTGGCTCGGCGTGAGGTGCTGGGATTCTGAAGGACCTGATGGATGGCGATGACGGGCGTCCCGGTTGCGGGTGGTTCGGCGGCGGGTGACCGATCGGGCGGGCACGACTGGCGGCGCGGCCGGTTTCCGCAACTGATGCAGAAGCGGATCCAGCAGATTCTGCTCGTGAGCAGCCCCTATGACGCGTTCATCCTGGAGGAGGACGGACTGCTGACGGAGATGATCTACACGGAGTACCTGGATCTGGGGCTGACGCATTCGCCGAACATCACGCGGGTGTCGACGGGCGAAGAGGCGCTGCGGCTGCTGCGGGGCGGTGCCTTCGACCTGGTGATCACGATGTCGCGGTTGGGGGACATGGATGTGGGGCGGTTCGGGGCGGCGGTGCGGGCCCAGCGGCCGGGGCTGCCGGTGGTGTTGCTGGTGGCGAACGAGTGGGAGTTGGGGCGGGTGACGGCGGCGCACCGGCAGCACGTGGACGCAGCGTTCGTGTGGCATGGCGACGCGAAACTGTTCCTGGCGATCATCAAGGTGTTCGAGGACCGGATGAACGCCGAGCAGGATGCGCGGGTCGGCGACGTCGGGGTGATCGTGCTGGTGGAGGACTCGATTCGGTTCCGTTCGTCGCTGTTGCCGATCATCTACAGCCAGTTGGTGCGCCAGACGCGGGCGGTGATGGTGGACGGCCTCAACCACATGGACAAGCTGATGCGGATGGCGGCGCGGCCGAAGGTGCTGCTGGCGGAGACTTACGAAGAAGGGCTGGAGTTGTTCCGGCGCTTCCGCAAGCAGATTTTCGGGGTGATCTCGGACGTGTCGTATCCGCGGGGGGGGATACAGGACCCGCAGGCGGGGATCGCGTTCATCCGGCAGGTGCGGGCGGAACTGCCGGACACGCCGGTTCTGCTCCAATCATCGGATGCGTCGAACTGGCAACTGGCCGAGCGGCTGGGCGTGAGTTTTCTGCACAAGCACTCGCCGACGCTGCTGGAGGATGTGCGCAGTTTCATGCTGACGCACTTCGGATTCGGGGACTTCGTGTTCCGTTTGCCGGGCGGCGGCGAGGTGGCGCGGGCGGGAGATCTGCGCGGGATGGCGCAGGTGCTGCGGGAGGTGCCGGCCGAGTCGATCGAGTATCACGCGCGGCACAATCATTTCTCGAACTGGTTTCGGGCGCGGACGGAGTTTGCGCTGGCGCGGCGGATGCGGCCGCGGCGGGTGTCGGAGTTCAGCGACCTCGAAGCCCTGCGGCGGTACCTGATCCGCTCGGTCGGCGAGGCCTTGCGGCAGAACCGGCGGGGGGTGGTCGAGGATTTCTCGCGCGAGCGGTTCGACGCGGGCTGCACCTTCGCGCGGATTGGAGGCGGGGCTCTGGGCGGCAAGGCCCGCGGCCTGGCGTTCGTGGACGCACTGCTGGCGGGGGCGGGACTGGACGTCGAGTTTCCGAACGTGCAGGTGGGCGTGCCGCGCTCGGTGGTGATCGGAACGGACGTCTTCGACGATTTCCTCGATTCGAACAAGCTCCGGCTGGCGGCCCTGCGGGCGACCGAGGACGAGTGGGTCACGCGGACGTTTCTGGCGGCGCGGCTGCCGGACGACGTGCTCGCGGACTTGAGATCGTTCTTGGATATCGTGCGAGCGCCGCTGGCGGTGCGGTCGTCGAGCCTGCTGGAGGATTCGCAGTTTCACCCACTGGCGGGCGTCTACGACACGCACATGCTGCCGAACAACCACGCCGACCCGGCCGTGCGGCTGGCGCAGCTCGCGACGGCGATCAAGCTCGTGTACGCGTCGACGTTTCACGCGGCCACGCGCCGCTACCTCGAGGCGACGTCGCACCGGCTGGACGAAGAGAAGATGGCGGTGATCTTGCAACCGGTGGTGGGAACGGCGCACGGCCGGTATTTCTACCCGAGCTTCGCAGGAGTGGCACGCTCGTACAACTACTACCCGTTCGGGGCGATGCGGCCGGAAGACGGGGTCGCGGGGGTGGCGCTCGGGCTGGGCCAGACCGTGGTCGAGGGCGGCCACGTGCTGCGGTTCTGCCCGGCGCATCCGCAAGTGCTGCCGCAACTGGCGAACCCGGAGGAGTTTCTGGACCGGTCGCAACGGACGTTCTACGCGATCGACCTGACCGATTCGGACCGCCCGCAGGTGGCGCACGACGAAGGGCTCGTGGAATTGGGCCTGGACGAGGCCGAGCGGCACGGCACGCTGCAACTGATCGGCTCGGTGTGGTCGCCGGACGACGAGTCGTTCCACGACGGAATCCACCAGCCGGGGGTGCGGGTCGTGACGTTTGCGCACATTCTCAAGTCGGAGACGTTTCCCCTGGCGGCGCTGCTGCGGCGCTTGCTGGCGCTGGGGCGGACGGGGATGAACTGCCCGGTGGAGATCGAGTTCGCGGTGAACTTGGACGCCACGCCGCAGCAGTTTGCGGTATTGCAGATCCGCCCGTGCGGGACCGCGGGGGAGTGCGAGCGAGTCGAGCTGGGCGAGCTGCCAAAAGAGCAACTGCTGTGCTACAGCCCGCACGCGCTGGGGCACGGACGCGTGCCGGGGCTGCTGGATGTGATCTACGTGAAACCGGGCGTATTCGATCCGGCCGGGACACCGCAAATGGCGGAGGACATCGGCCAGCTCAACGCGCGGCTGGCGGCCGAGGGCCGGCCATACGTGCTGATCGGGCCGGGGCGCTGGGGCTCGTCGCACTCCTGGCTGGGCATCCCGGTGCGCTGGGAGCAGATTTCGGCCGCGCGGGTGATCGTCGAGACGACGTTGGCGGATTTCGTGGTCGAGCCGTCGCAGGGCAGCCATTTTTTCCAGAATCTAACGGCGTTCGGCGTGGCGTACCTGACGGTGAATCCGTTTTCGGGCGCGGGGTTCATCGACTGGGGCTGGCTCGATGCGCAGCCGGTGGTGCACGAGACGCGGTTCGTGCGGCATGTGCGGCTGGCGACGCCGCTGGATGTGCGGCTGGACGGCGAGGTTTCGCGGGCGGCGGTGCTGAAGGAACTGCGCGCAGCGGAGCGCGAGTAGCGAACTGTCGCGGCCGACGGCCCGTCGGCCGGAGTGTGGCACAGCCGCCCTCGGCTGTGGGGTGGCGCACCACCGTCGTTGCTTCACCGCCGAGGCGGCGGTGCCACAGACACGGCAGTGGTGCACCGGCCGACACGGCAGCGGCACGCTGGCGCGAGGGGCTCCGGTGCCGCGGCGTGTTGACGCCGCGAGCGGCGCGACCTCACAATCACCGTGAATGGCAGCGCTGCATCCGCGCCGGGATGAGGTGCCGTTGGAGGTGAAATCATGCGAAAGACCGTGGCGTTGTCGGTGGGATTAGCACTGGGTCTGGGGGCCATGGGCCAGAATTGGGAAGAAGTACCGCTGATTCAGCACCAGCACTTTCAGGCGGTGAACCCGGACGGGAGCACCGCGTACACGGACGGTTTTCCCACCCGCCTCTTCGGCGTGGTGCTGAACAACCCGGAGGATTGGCTGGACCCGACGCCGGCGTACGACCCGGAGTACCATCCGTTCCAGATGGGCGGGCAGTGGGAAATCTTCGTGCAGGCGTTCCCGCTGCCCGGGCTGCGGGATGGCGACGATTTCGGTGGCACGGCCGCGTGGATGGGGCAGAACTATGGCAACCTGCCCTGGCTGGGCGACCCCGTCTACAGCTACACCAACGAAGAGTGGGTTGCGGAGCTGGCGCGGTTGAACTACCCCGAGGGGCCGGGCACGCCGCCGCTGCGCGCGGGCGACCTGATCGAGCTGCGGGCCCGCGGAGGGCTGCCCTACCAGGGCAAGATGAACGTCAACGAGCAGCACAGCAACTCGCCCACGCTCGATTTCGAGATCGTGATCCTGGAGCGCGGGGTCGGGTTCGTGCCTCCCGAGGCGGTGACGCTCAGCGACCTGCTGGCGGAGGTCGGCGGCGGCCAGTTCGAGTTCATCTGGGATCCGACGCGGCAGACGGGGGGTGAGCGCTACCAGGCGGCACGCATTGCGCTGCGGGGCGTCAAGCTGGCCGACCCCGGGGGCTGGGGCACGAACGCGGACCTCACGCTCGTGGATGCGACCGGGCGGACGTTGCCGGTGCATCTGGGGCGCAACCCGGCCTTCGACAGCCGGCCGGCGCCAGGCGGGACGTTTAACCTGTTGGCCATCCTGAACCAGGAGTCATGGACCGGCCAAGGCGGATATTACGCGCTGGTGATGCACCCCGACGACTTCGTGTGCGGCGACGCGAACTGCGATGCGCAGCTCGACTTCGCGGACATCAACCCGTTCGTCCTCGCGCTGACCAGCCCGGCCGCGTACGCCGCGGCCTACCCGGAGTGCACACCCGATCTCACCGGCGACTTCGCGGTCGATTTTGCCGATATCAACGTATTCGTGGCCGCGCTGACGACGGGCGGATGCCCGTAAGAACGGCAGCGCCTGCCGGAAGCGGCGTGGCAGGCGATGCGGCGTCTCGAGCGGATGAGGTGGCTGGTGGCGGCAGCGGGCATTCCACGCACGCAGACCCAAGGCGGGCGCCGGCGCGGGCCGGGGTTCACGCTCGTCGAGCTGCTGGTCGTGGTCGGGATCGTGGTGGTGCTGATCTCGCTGCTGCTGCCGGCGATCGCGGCCGGGCGCGTGGCAGCGCGGATCGTGACGGCGCACAGCGAGCTGCGGCAGGTGGGGCTGGCATTGCAGATGTACGCGGATGCGCACTTGGGCGGGCTGCCGCCGACGCGGTTCTCGTGCAATCTGCGGACGGAATACGAGCTGCCGATCGAGCTCGGGACGCAACGTTACCTGCCGCTGGTGAGCAAGCCGGTCTCGCAGGGCGGCGCGGACGGGTTCATCGCGGCGGTGCAGATGCGGGACGTGTTCCGGCCGGCCGAGACGTACCGCTACCGCGCGGTGGGGGCGGCGTACATCAACGAGAGCGTGCTGGTGGAGCCGCCGGACCCGCAGTGTTCGAAGCTGTGGGTGCCGGATGCATTTCCGGACTGCACCGGGGAGGCGGGGCGGTATCACAGTGACCCGCGGACGAGCCCGGTGCGGTACGCGATCTGGAGCGTGGGACCCGACGCGAACGCGGCGAAGCTGCGAAACACGCCGGGGCGGGCGCCGATTCCGGCGCGATTCTGGTGCCGCGGGGCCCGCGACACGGGGCTGATCACGCATTTCTTCGGACGTGACGGGCGCGAGTACCGGAGCCCGTGAAGACGGGTCACGTCGCGCCGCATTCAGCCGCGGCGGGTCAGGACGAAGGAGGCCAGGGCGTCGAGGCTGTCGCGGGCAGCGCTCGGGGGCAGGTGGCGCAACGCGCGCCGGGCGGCGTCGATGTGCTCCTGCGCGACCGACTGGGCATAGCCGAGACTCGGGGAACTCTGAAGCCGCTGCGTGATCGCCTGGGCACGCTCGGGGCCGGGCGCACGCAGTTCTTCCAGCAGCCGGGCCCGGTGGCGGGCATCCGCCGTTTGCAAATAGTGGATCAGAGGCAGCGTGAGCTCGCCCTCCTCGAGATCGCGGCCGAGCGATTTCCCGGCTTCCGCCTCCTCGCCGACCAAATCGAGCAGATCGTCGGCGATCTGGAACGCGATACCGAGCCCAGTACCGTACGCGCGGAGTCGCCGGATCGTCGCTTCGTCGGCGCCGGCGAAACGCGCCCCGAGGTGGCAGCAGGTCTCGACCAGCACGGCCGTCTTACGGGCGATGATCTCCAGGTATTCAGACTCGGTCAGGTCCCAGTTCCCCCGGTTGGCGACTTGCATCATCTCGCCTTCACAGACGGTGACGGCGGTCTGGCCAACGAGGCGGCTGGCGAACTGGGAGTGCAACCCGCTGCACAAGTGAAACGCGTGGCTGTACAGAAAATCACCCATCAAAACCGCGCGGTGGTTGCCCCACAGGCGGTTGACGGTCGCCGCCCGACGGCGGATATCGGACTCGTCGAGCACGTCGTCGTGCACCAGCGTCGCGATGTGCACCAGCTCGACGACGGCCGCGAGGACGGGGTGCTCGGGACCGAGCGGGCCGCACGCCCGGCCGGCCAGCAACAGCAAGGCCGGACGGAGCAGCTTGCCGTGGAACTGATCCACGTGCCGGCAGAGATCGCTGATGAAACCCTGGTCGCTGATGAGCTCGTCCGCGAGAATGCGGCGTGCGGCCGCCAGATCGTCGGCGACGATCGCATAAAGCTCCGCGACAGAGATGGTAGCCGGCCCGTTGGAACGCACGCGGAACCTCCAGGTACCAGGGGAGTGTTGCGGGGCGGCCGACGAGTGTCCACATTTGTTGGAATGTTTCACAACGAGTGAAAAGGACGCACCGGCGGGCCCGCGGGTTGCGGGGGGCCGCGGCCGGAGCGCGCCGGCCGAAGGCCGCGGGTGGTATACTGGATTAGGCCGCGGCCGTCGGGCGCGCAGTTGCGCCCGCAGCGTGCCAAGCTCGGGGGCGAGGATGAGGGTGTGTCCGGGCGGAACGGGCCGGTGAGCACAGGGCTGACGCGAGAGACGTTGCACGAGGTGCTGGTTCCGCGGACGGGGTTCTTGCGCGAGTATCTGGACCGGCGGATCCCGCCGAGCCTGCGAAGCATGCTCGCGGTCGACGATCTCCTTCAGGAAGTGTGGATCGCGGCGTATCGGAACGTGGCGAGCTTCCGGCCGCACGGTGCCGATGCGCTGGAGCGCTGGCTGGTGACGATCGCGCACTCGCGGCTGGTGGACGCGGTGCGCTGGGCGCGGCGCGTGAAGCGTGGCGGAGACATTCGGTACCTGCGGCTGGCCGGCAACGTGCGGACGACGTTCACGGACGCGCTGTCGCGGGTGCCGGCGGCGTGCCGGACGCCGAGTGCGGACGCGCAGCGGATCGAGACGGCGCACGCGATGCTGATCGCGCTGGAGCGTCTGGAGGAGCGGCAGCGGCGGGCGGTGGAGCTGTATTTTCTGCGAGGTCGGTCGCGGCAGCAGGTGGCGGAAGAGCTCCAGACGTCGGAGAAGGCGGTGAGCGATCTGGTGCATCGGAGCCTGATGCTCCTGCGGGGAGTGCTGGGGCCGGCGGTGAAGTATTTCAGCGATGCGCGAACGGCGGACCCGGTGGATCGCGAGCCGGCCCATGCGTCTGATTGAGCGGTGGCTGAGGCGGCGGTCGGGCTCGAGCGAATACCGCAGCGACCGGAGCCGAAAGCGTGCGAGCGGGACGGGGGGCGTGGCGCGGGCGACGAGCGCGGGCGCGGCGGGGGCGGGGGAGGGCCCGGACGCAGACGCGGTTGAGCGGGCCTGCGCCGAGCTGCTGAACGAAGAGCTCGAGGTTCTGCGGCGGACGCTGAAAGGATACGAGGTCTTGGAGCGGGTCCGGCACGGCGGGCAGGGGGTGGTGTACCGGGCGGAGCAGCGGGGAACCCGCCGGATCGTGGCGCTCAAGGTGCTGCTGGACGGGCCGTTGGCGACGGAGCAGCAGCGGGACCGCTTCGCCCGAGAGATCGAGCTGGTAGCGCGGCTGCGGCACCCGAACATCGTGACGGTGTACGACAGCGGGGTGGTGCGGGGCCGCAACTTCTACGTGATGGAGTTCATCGAGGGGGACCCGATCGACGACCACGTGTCGCTGTCGGACCTCGAGCCGCGGGCGATTGTGCGGATGTACGTGAAGGTTTGTCGGGCGGTGCAGCACGCCCACCAGAACGGAATCATCCACCGCGACCTGAACCCGGCGAACATCCTGGTGGACGGCGCGGGCGAGCCGCGGGTGTTCGATTTCGGCTTGGCGAAGGACCTGTGGCAGGCGGACGCGGGGGTGACCTTCACGGGCGTGGGGTGCGGGACGCTGCCCTACCTGAGCCCCGAGCAGGCGGGCGCGGGCGACGGCCGGACGGATGTGCGGACGGACGTATACGCGCTCGGGCTGGTGCTGTACGAATTGCTGGCCGGGATGATGCCGTACCCGGTTCAGGGAGAACCGGAGGCGGTGCGGCGGACGATCGCCGAGTGCGAGCCGCTGCCGCTGCGGACCGCGCTGCGGCTGGGAAACCCGCAGTTCGCGCCGGGGCGGAGCGCAATCGACCGGGATCTCGAGCTGATCCTGGCGCGGGCGCTGGCGAAGCGGAAGGAGGACCGCTACCAGACGGCGGCCGAGCTGGCGGACGACCTGGAGCGCTGGCTGGCGGGCGGGGCGGTCTCGGTGCGGAGCGACCGCGGGTACGTGCTGCGCAAGGCGCTGCGGCGGCACCGGCTGGCGGTGACGGTGGCGGGGGTGGTGGTGGCGGCCGGGGCGGCGGCGGGGGTGGGGATCACGTGGTACTGGCTACAGGCGCGGGCGGAGCGCGATCGGGTGCGGGCAGAGCGTGACAACGCGCGTGCGGCGGCGCAACTGGCGTACAGCCTGTTCGACATGGCGTTGAATGAGGTGGATGAAGCGTTACGGCCGCTGCCGGGGGGCTTGGCGGTGCGAGACCGACTGATCGAGCGGTTGGGACAGGAGTTGCCGCAGCTTGAGCGGCTGGCGGAGTCGGACGAGGCGCTCGAGCCGGTGGTGCGGCAGCTACAGGAGAAGCGGGGGGACGTGGCACAGCAGCAGGGGGCGATGGAGGAGGCGGCTCGCTGCTACGCGGCGTTTCTCGCGGATGCGCGGCGGGAGTGGGCGGCGCAGCCGCAGGATGCGCTGCGGGCGGCGGCGATGCTGCGCGCGTACTCGAAGCTGTCGATGGTCGGCAGCGATCGGATCGCGACGCTGCAAGCGGGCGTTGCGGCGGGGGCGGCGCTGCCGGCGGAGGTGCAGGCGGACGCGGGTTGCCGGCTGGAGCGGGGCCGGCTGCTGCGGCACCTGGGCGGGCGGTACGAGGGGGTCAACGCGGACGCGGAGGCGTTGCAGGCGTGCGCGGAATTCCTGGAGCTGTACCCGGGCCCGGCTGAGGCGGGGGCGGCGGCGGGCGAATGGGCGGCGCTGCGGGCGACCGTGCGCACGCTTCAGACGCTCGTTCTCATGCGGGCCGGGCGGGCGGACGAGGCTCTGGAGGCGGTGCAGGAGGCGTTACGGTATTACGATCAGGCACTGGCGCAGGCCCCGTCGAACGTGGAGCTGCGGCGCGAACGGCTTTCGGCGTGTTCCAAGTACGCGGGCCTGCTCAGCCGCCGGCGGTGTACGGCGGAGTGCGTGGCCGTGCTCGAGGCGGCGGCGCGGGAGGGGGAGTTGCTGTGCGCGCTCGACCCGAACCTGCGGCAGGTGGATCCGCAGCTTTTCTCAATCTACACGGAGCTGGCGCGAAAGAGCCTCGGCGCGGGGAAACTGGAGCAGGCGCGGGACTGGGTGGACCGCGCGACGGGCCTCGCCGAGCGCTACGTGCCGAATGTGAGCGGGGACAACGCGCGGCGGATGGATTTCGTGACGCGCACGCTGCACGGGCGACTGGCGGAGGCCCACGGCTGCTGGGACGAAGCGTTGCACTATTACCTTGAGGCGCTGCGGGTGCAGGAAGACGTGGCCGCCGCGAGCCCGGGCGTGCTGCGGCACGCGGTGGATCTCGCCAGCGGGCATGATGACGTCGCGACGGCCTACCTGCATTGCGGGGACCTGGCGCAGGCGTGGCGGCATGCACGCCTCGCGTACGAGATCCACCGCTGGTCCACCCGCCAGGGCGATGATGCGGTGCAATCCACGCTGCGGACGATCTCCGGTTCGGCCCTGCTGGCCGAGGTCCTGGCAGCGCTCGGCACGCCCGCCGATCTCGAAGAGGCCACGCGGCTGCTGGCCGCCGGCGAAGCCGAGCTCGAATGCCTCAAGGCCGCCGGGCGGCTGGCGGGGCTCGAGAGCTTCGAGGGGTTCGTGCGCAAACGATTGCAGACCGTCGGCCGGGGGGTCGCGGCCGCGGTCGCGGCCACCGATGCTTCCGGTCACTGACACGGTTCGGTGGTCACCTCGCCCGGATCGTCATCGCCCTCATCTAGGGGCTCGGGGTTGCCCTCGAGCACGAACCGGTAGTCGAGCGCGGCGGTGACCGCGTACGGCGGCGACTGCGGCGGCGGAGGCGTCTGGTAGACCTCGCCGGCCAGTTCGAACTCGAGATCGGGATCGTCGGGTTCGATCGCGGTCGCGGTCCCCCAAAATCAGCGGCGGCCGCACGAACTCGGCGGCCGCGGGCGCGCTGACGTCGGCATGCGCGACCCACCATAGTCCGTCTGCGGTGTCGACGTGGGGGTTGCGCTCGTGCCAGGCGGGCTGCGGCGTGCGGCTGCTGGAGAGCTGGTGGATCTCGATCCGCTCGATCCGCCAGCCGACGGCGTCGCAGGTGTACGCGGCGCTGCGGAGGGCGAGCTCGACCCGGAAGGCGATCGGGCTGTTTGGATCGGCGGGGTTCTCATGCAGCGAGTAGCGTACGGTCCAGGTGGCGGGGGCGGTGCACGGCTCCGCGGCGAGCGGCGCGGTTCCAAGGGCGCAGAGGACCATCAGGCCGGTGCCAATTCGCAGGTTACGCATCTGTCAGCTCCCAAGTTGGCCCGAGTCGCGACGTGCGGCTGGTTCGCCAACCTGGGGACTAACGCGAACCGTCGGCGGGATTCTCACGAATTCCGGGTTCGCGTGGCGGGGGTCCGAATAATGGGCCGGATAACGTGGGAGAGGCCCGAGGCAGCGCGCGGCCGGGTGCGGCTAATCGAACTCCGGCCGGCCGGCGACGAGGGCGTTCAGCGGAAGCACGCGCGCCCCCGCGGAGTCGCAGACGGCCAAGCCGCGGCCGTCGCGCAGGTGCGCGCCGCCCCACGCGCCGTCCTTGCGGAGAGCGTAGAGGCTGAGCTGATAGTTCGGCCGGCCGTAGGCGTCGCGCAAGCGGGCCTCGGTGCGTTCGGCGACGCGCTCCAGCGTGCGGCGGCAGGCGTCGGCGGGCTCGTGGCCGGCGCGCATGAGCTCGACGACCAGGAAGCTCGCGCAATTGAGGAGGCTGGCCTCGCCGCGGCCGGTGGAGCCGGCGGCGCCGACGGCATCGTCGACGTAGAGTCCGGCGCCGACGATGGGTGAATCACCGGCGCGGCCGGGGAGCTTGTAGGATAAGCCGGAGGTGGAGACGCAGCCGGCGAGGTGGCCGTCGGCGGCGAGGGCCAGAAGGGTGACGGTTCCGTAGTGGAACTCGGCGCCGTGTTCGCGGAGGCGGCGTGCGGCCTCGCGATCAGCCTCGGGAAAGTGCCAGGGCCGATCGCCCTGGGCGGCTCTCCAGCGCTGCCAGATTTCACGGGTTTCATCGGTGAGGAGTTCCTCTTCGACGAAACCGCACCGGCGGGCGAACTGGAGAGCGCCCTCACCGACCAGCAGCACGTGGTCGGTGTCGCGCAGGACGCGGGCTGCGACGGCCGCGGCGTGTCGAACGTGACGCAGGCCGGCGACGGCGCCGGCGCGGCCGCTGCGACCGTCCATGACGCAGGCGTCGAGCTCGACCGTCCCGGCGGAGTTGGGGAGACCGCCGTAACCGACGGCGTGCTCCTGCGGATCGTCCTCGACGAGTCGGACGCCGGCGACGAGGGCGTCGACGGGATCGACCTGCTGCCGCAGAAGGTCGTGGGCCCGCAAGCAGGCGTTCAGGCCGTTGTGGCTGCCGACGACGATCGGCCGGTCGGAAGACATTTTCCGCTCCTACGGTTGCCGCAGGCGGTGGAGGTGTACGAGCATGGCGCGGAGCGCCTGGCCGCGGTGGCTGCGGGCGTTCTTTTCCACCGGGGTAAGCTCGGCCAGTGTGAGTCCGAGGTCGGGGACGAGAAAATGGGGGTCGTAGCCGAAGCCGTTGTGGCCGCGAGGTTGGTCCTGAATGAGGCCGGGGAATTCGCCGGTGGTTTCGGCGATCACATGGCCGTCGCGAACGAGGGCCATGGCGCAGCAGAAACGGGCGGTGCGACGCGCGAGAGGCACGCCGGCGAGCGCGGCGATGAGCTTGCGGTTGTTGGCGGCGTCGTCGCGGGGGTGGCCGGCGTACCGGGCGGATTGGACGCCGGGTGCGCCGCCGAGGACATCGACCGCCAGGCCGGAATCATCGGCGAGCGTGGGCAGGCCGGTGGCGGCGGCATAGTGCCGGGCCTTGAGACGGGCGTTTTCGGCGAAGGTGGTGCCGGTTTCCTCGACGTCGGCCACGTCGGGAAACTCATCGAGCGTGTGCCAGCGGGCGGGCAGATCGGCGGCGAGCGCGCGGATCTCGCGCAGCTTGCCGGGGTTCCGGGTGGCGAGCAGCAGGTCGAGCATGGTTACCATCCGGGCGGGCGAGCGGTTGGTGCGGTCGGGCGTTCGGCGGCGGCCTGGGCTTTCGGGAGCACGACGGGGAACGACGGGATGGCGACGCGCTGCGTTACATTCCCGGCCTTGTCGCGTTGTATGTCGTAGATCACGTGACCGTTCTGGAGGCTGTGGGGAAATCGCTTCTGGGCTTCGAGCATTTGCGGATCCACAATGCGGGTGGTCGTCTTGACCTGGCCAGAGAGCGGGTTTTCCGTGCGGATGTCGGTGACGGCCTCACGGGGGTAGACGCCGACGTAGACGGAGCTGTTGACGGGTCCGTGGTGATAGTAGGCGGGCTCGCCGCGGGCCCGCAGTTCGGCGCAGTATTGCTCGGCGGTCGAGCGGCGGGTACGGAACTCCCGGGTATTGAAAAAAACGGCCACGTGCAGCGACCAGTAGCCGTCGGCCCGGTTCAGATCCCACTCGGGGTGCGTCGGGCGATAGGTCGGCAGGAGGTCCATGGTCGCGAGGATGAAGGGCCAGACATCCTGGCCGTCCGCGCCCGTGGTGCGGAGCGCGCGGATCGTGTCGAGATCCTGCCGGGGATCGGGCTTGTATGCCTCGGCCTCGCCGGTCGGGCCGTAGTCGCGGCGGTAGCGACCGTAGAAGACGGCCGTGCCGTCATCGTCGCTGAAGACCTGCACGAGGTTGGACTTGAGGCCCTTGACCTTCTTGAGGGCGTCGGCAAAGGCGTTGGCGCGGGCGAAGCGATCGGGCGTCTGGAGCGTAATGCAGCGGATCGCCCAGATCTCCTCGTCGGCCGGCGGCTCGATGCCGGCGGGGGCGCTGCGGGGGGTGGCGGCGGCCGAGCCGGCGGCGGACTCGCAGCCGGCGGCCAGCAGGCTCAGCGCGACGATCAGGGTCGTTGTCATGGCAACTCCCACGGCGGGTGAGCGGGGGGCGACGGGATGCCCGGGGGTCGATTTCACGCGTCAGAACTCGGCAGCGCCACGGCCAGCGCCGTGCGCTGGAGGACGAACAGGCGCTCGATGCCGGCGCGGCCCAGGGCGGTCATGCGCGCCAGTTCGGCGTCCGAGTACGTGGCCCGCTCGCCCGTGGCCTGCACCTCGACCCAGTTTCCCGCCGTTGTCAGCACGAGGTTGCAGTCCACGGCTGCGGCCACATCTTCAGCATAGTCCAGATCGAGCAGCAATTCGCCGTCGACGAGGCCGACGCTCACGGCGGCGACCCCACCTGTCAGGACGTCTGCGGCCCACAGACCGCGTCGGCAGCCGGTGGCGACGGCGTCGCAGAGGGCCACGTAAGCACCGGTGATCGCGGCGGTGCGGGTGCCGCCGTCGGCCTGTAGGACGTCGCAGTCCACGGTGATCGTGCGCGGACCGATCCGGGCGAGGTCGATCACGGCGCGGAGCGAGCGGCCGATCAGCCGTTGGATTTCCTGAGTGCGGCCGTCAACCCGCAGGCGGCTGCGCGGCCGGCGTTGGGCGGTGGCGCCGGGCAGCATGTCATATTCGGCGGTGAGCCAGCCGTGGCCGGAGGCGACCCGCCAGTCGGGGACCGTGTCGTCGATACTGGCTGTGCAAAGCACGTGGGTGGCGCCGGTGCGAATGAGGACCGAGCCGGGCGGGGACCGCGTGAAGCCGCGGACGATCTCGACCGGGCGGAGTTCGTCGGGCCGGCGCTGGGTGCGTGCCATGGTGGCATTGGTAGCACGTGCGCGACCGGGGGGCAACTGTCCGGGCGGCGGCTGAAAAGCTAGGATTCGCGTCGTGCGGATCGCGTTCCTGGGAACCGGAGAATTCGCGGTGCCGGCGCTGCGGGCGTTGCACGCGGCCGGCCACGCGCTGGTGGTAGTGATCAGTCAGCCGGACCGCCCGGCGGGCCGGGGGCTGGAGATTCGGCCGACGCCGGTGCGGGCGGCGGCGGAGGCGGCGGGCCTGGTGCATGTTCAGGCGGGGGATGTGAACGCGTTGGACGTGGGGGCGCTGGGGGGCGCGGAGCTAGGCGTGGTGGCGGCGTTCGGGCAGAAGATCGGGCCGGCGCTGCTGGGAGCGCTGCCGCGTGGGGCGGTGAACATTCACGGCTCGCTGTTGCCGAAGTATCGCGGGGCGGCCCCTTATCAGCGGGCGATCATGAGCGGCGACGACGTCACGGGCGTGACCGTGTTTCAGTTGGATGACCGCTGGGACGCGGGTCCCGTGTGGGCACAACGCGCGACACCGATTGGAGAGGCGGAAACCGCGGATGAACTGCACGACCGGCTGGCGGTTCTGGGGGCGGAGCTGATCGTGGAGGTGCTGGAGCAGATCGCGGCCGGCGGGCGGCCGCAGCCGCAGGATCCGGGGGCGTCGACGAAGGCGCCGAAGTTGAAGAAGGAGGAGGGGACGGTGGACTGGTCCCAGCCGGCGCGGCTGGTAGCGCGCCGGATCAACGGGCTATGGTCGTGGCCGGCCGCGGCGTGCCTGTTTGTTTCGCAGCGCGGGAAGCCGGAGCGGTTGTTGCTGGCGCGAGCGGTCGCCGCGGACGCGGGCGAGGCTGCGGGCGTGGCGCTCGAGCCGGGGGCGTTTCATGCGGACGGGACGGTGCAGGCCGGTGTCGGTCGCGTGCGTCTGCTGGAGGTTCGGCCGGCGAACGGGAAGCTCATGTCGTTTGAGGCGTTTGCCCGGGGGCGGCAGATCGGACCGCCGGCCCGGTTGCAGCCGGTGCGGGCATGACGCGTGGAGCGGGTCGGGGCAACGGTCGGGCCGCGGCGGTCGACGCGGTGGCGGCAGCGCTGGGGGGGCGGCGATTCGCATCGGAGGCGCTGGCGGAGGGGCGCGAGGCGGGGCGGCTGAGCGGGCGGGAGGCGGGCCTGGCCCGCGAGATCGCGCAGGGCGCGCTGCGGCACCTGGTGACGATCGAACACGTACTTGAGCGGGTGGCGCGTCTCGAGCGCGAGCGGACGAAGCCGGCGCTGCGGGCGGTGCTGTACTCGGCGGCGTACCAGATGATCTGGATGGACCGCGTGCCGCTGTTCGCGGCGGTCGACGAAGCCGTGGAACTGGCACGGCGCCGCGTCGGCGGCCGGGCCCCGGGGATGACCAACGCCGTGCTGCGGCGACTGGCGGATGCGATTGCAACGCGGCGCGACGAGTGGCGGCGTTTGGATCCGCGGCAGGTGCGCACGGGGTGGGCGACGGCCTGCGGGTTTGCCCGGGCGGTGCTGCCGGATGCGGAGCGCGAGCGTGAGCACCTCGCGGCGGCGACCGGCGAGCGGCCGGCACGGTACGAGACGCTGGTCCAGCGGCACGGGGCGGAGGCGGCGGAGCGGGTCGCCTGGGCGTCGCAGGCGGTGCCGCCGATTGTGCTGCACCGGCACGTGCTGCGCATCCCGGCGGAGGAATTCGCACGGCGCGTCGTGGCCGAGACGGATGGCGCGGCAGAACTCGCGGGGGACAGCGCGTTCTTGCCGCCGGCGACGGCGACGGGCGAACTGGGCCTGATTCGCGACGGGCTCGCGTATGTGCAGGACACGACGGCGCACGCGGCGGCCCGCGCGGTGGGCGCGCGGCGGGGCGAGCGCGTGCTGGACCTGTGCGCGGCGCCGGGCGGGAAGTCGATCGTGCTGGCGCTGGACATGGAGGACCGGGGCGAGGTACTGGCGTGCGATGCGCGAGCGGAGCGTTTGGCGCGGGTGCGCGAGAACGCCCTGCGGCTGGAGCTGGCCTGCGTGCAGGCGTGTGCCGTTGCGGAGGACGGCAGACTCAGCGATCGTGCAGCGCCGTTCGACGCGGCGCTGGTGGACGTGCCGTGTACGAACACGGGGGTGATCGCGCGGCGCCCCGAGGCGCGGCTGGGGCTCAGGCCCACGAAGCTGGAGGCGCTTCGCGCGTTGCAGCGGCGGTTGCTGCGGCAGGGGGCCGCGCACGTGCGGACGGGGGGCCGCCTGGTGTACAGCACGTGCAGCCTCGAGCCGCAGGAGAACGAGGAGATCGTTCGCGAGTTCGTGCAGTCTGCGGCCTGGCGTCTCGACGAACAGCGCCTGACACTGCCGGATTGGGGCCCGCGGCTCGCGGACTGGCACGACGGAGGGTATTGGGCGCGGCTGGTGCGCGCGGAATGAACGCGGTGTGCGCGGCGCCGGCCTATTCGCCGGCGAACTCGTGCGAGCCGTCGCAGAACGGCGGGGTCTGCGTGCGGTGGCACTGGCAGATCCAGAGCTCGGTCGGTTCGGTAAGCTCGACCTTGGCGGACTTCAGGCCGGTTTCGAGGCGGTTGTGGGAACCGTCGCAATAGGGCAGCTTCTCGGACCAGCCGCAGGTGCAGTACGCCTTGCGGCCGGGGGTTTCCTGGACGCGGATGGGTCCGGTGCCGTGTCGGGGCGGTGTCATCGGTCAGGCTCCTCGGAAAAGACGAGGGATTATATGACGCCGAACCGGAAGACCGCAGACGGGCGATGGGCGCGAGGGCCGCCGTGCACCTGAGACGAGGAACAGGTGACGGGGCAACAAGGGCGAACGGACGCGGATCATTCAAGGACTGAACGAGCGGTTTTGTGGCTGAACGAGGCCGGCTGCGCAGGTACTTGACCCTGAGACATCCGGCGCCGCGCACCGCGCACTTGCGAGCCGTTCCCGCCCCTTGAACGTCTGCCAGCGGGGACCCTATAGTAGCCGGACTTGTAAGGTTGGGCGTGCGAGCACAGGCGCGGTCGGTTCAGATCGCCTCGATCGGGCGCAAGGCAGCGTATCTCTCGCCCGAGCGCACGCGGGCTGCTAACTCGGGAGTGCACGTGTGAGACGAAAATCGCTGCTGTTGACCGCGTACCGCAAGTACCCCCGGACCATTCTGGTCGCCTTTCTGCTCCTGTGCGTCGGGCTGTATGCGCACGCCGGAATCTACGGCCCGCCGGCCGGCCTGCTGGCCCAGGCGCAGCCGGCGGTCGCGGCCCCACACGACGCGGGTCACGGCTTCAAATACTTCTCGTTCCTGACGGACCCGAAATACACGACCGGCGAGCGGGTCGCGCTGTTCGGTTCGCTCGCCACGGCCATCTGCGCGCTGCTGTACGCCGGGATGCTGGTCAAGCAGGTCGTCAACGCCGACCAGGGCACGCCGAAGATGCAGGAGATCGCGGCCGCGGTTCGCGAGGGGGCGAACGCGTACCTGGCGCGGCAGCTCAAGGTCGTGGCGCTGATGATCCTGATCCTGGTCTTCGTGCTGTTCTACAGCAAGTACAGGGGGGGGGGCGAATACAAGACGGTGTATGCGTTGGGGCGGGCCGGGGCGTTCCTGGTCGGGGCGATCTTCTCGGCCCTGGTCGGGTTCGTGGGCATGCGGATGGCGACGACCGGCAACCTGCGGGTGGCGTCGGCGGCACGGACGGGCTTCGGCCGGGCGCTGATGCTGGGCTACCGCAGCGGGACGATCACGGGCATGCTGACCGACGGGCTGGGGCTGCTCGGGGGCACGCTCATCTTCATGACCTACGGCGAGCACGCGTACGAGGCCCTGCTGGGCTTCGGATTCGGCGGCACGCTGCTGGCGCTGTTCATGCGTGTGGGCGGCGGGATCTACACCAAGGCGGCCGACGTGGGTGCCGACCTGGTGGGCAAGATCGAGAAGGACATCCCCGAGGACGACCCGCGGAACGCGGCCACCATTGCCGACAACGTGGGCGACAACGTGGGGGACTGCGCCGGTATGGCGGCTGACATCTTCGAGTCGTACGAGGTGACGATCGTCGCGGCCATGATCCTGGGCTGGGCGTCGTTCGGCCACAAGGGCGTGATGTTCCCGATCCTGGTGCGTGCGATCGGCGTGATCGGCTCGATCATCAGCACGTACACGGTGCGGGCGGGCGACAAGGGCGACGTGGCCGAGGCGATGAAGCAGATCAATAAGGGCTTCATCATCGGCTCGTTCATCTCGGTCGTGGGCTTCATCGTGCTGGGGATCTTCTATCTGCGGTTCGACGAGGGCATGGTCGCGCTGGGCGGGCTGTCGGCCTCGGCCTGGAACGATATCCGGCAGCTTCCGGCCTGGGCGAACTGGGGCATCGCCGGCGGCGACATGCGGCCGTCGATCACGTGCCTGATCGGCATCCTGTTGTGCATCGGGCTCAACCGCATCACCGAGTACTTCACGGGCACGGAGTACAGCCCGGTGCGGGGGATCAAGCGCAACTGCGAAACCGGCCACGGCACCACGATCATCGAGGGCTTCGCGGTCGGCTACGAGTCGGCCGTCTGGACCGGCATCATCCTGTGCGTGGCGATCTTCAGCTCGGTGCTGATCTACGCGAGCACGATGTCCACGCTCAATCCGATCTTCATCGCGTACGGCGTGGCCATGTGCGGCATCGGCATGCTGACGCTGACCGGCAACACGGTCTCGATGGACGTGTTCGGCCCGATCGCGGACAACGCGAACGGCATCGCCGAGATGGGCTACGAGAAGGACAAGTTCCCCAGCGAGGCCGCCTACAAGGAGGGGCGGCAGATCCTCGCCGACCTCGACGCCGTCGGCAACACGACCAAGGCGGTCACCAAAGGCGTGGCGATCGGCTCGGCCGTCATCGCGGCCGTCTCGCTGTACGCCTCGTTCATCACGGTCATCGGGTCAGGCGGCGGCGGCGAGGAGAAACCGCTGCCGATCGAGGTCTTCAACACCGTGGCCGGACTGCTGACGGTCGGTTCGCCGAAACTACTGATCGGCATGCTGATCGGCGGCGCGGTCCCGTTCCTGTTCTCGAGCCTTCTCATCCGCGCGGTCGGCCGGGCGGCTTACCTGATCGTGAACGAATGCCGGGTCCAGTTCCGCGACAAGGCCATTTGGGCTGGCACCAAGAAGCCCGACTACGGCCGCGTGGTGAGCATCTGCACCGGTGCCGCCCAGAAGGAATTGATCGGCCCGGCGGTGCTGGGTGTGTTCACGCCGATTCTGGTGGGCTACTTCCTGGGGCCGATCGGCTTGGCCGGGTTCCTGGGCGGGGCGATCGTGACAGGGCAACTGCTGGCGAGCTTCATGTGCAACGCCGGCGGCGCGTGGGACAACGCGAAGAAGATGGTCGAGGACGAGCCCCGCGACCCCGAGCGGAACCTCGGCAAGGGCAGTGAGAAGCACAAGGCCTCGGTCACCGGCGACACGGTCGGCGACCCGCTGAAGGACACCGCCGGCCCGGCCATCAACCCGCTGCTGAAGGTCATGAACATGGTGGCCGTGCTGGGCGTGCCATTGATGCTCAGCTACGACCAGCAGGTGGTGGACACGGTGAACCAGGCGGCCAAGAAGGCCAATTTCGTGCTGGCCAAGCCGCTCGAGTACGTGTCTGGCGGTTTCGACACGGTCCGCATGGTCGTGATCGTGGTGTGTCTGCTGCTGATCGGCTGGGCGATCCTGCAATCGAAGCGCGAGCCGAAGATGGGGTAGCGGCCCGCGCCCTGTCCGGCCCTTGATGTGGCACCGCCGCTCCCGGCGGTGAGTCGCCGTGTGTGGCACCGCCGCCTCGGCGGTGATGCAGAGACGGTTGCGCGCCACCCCACAGCCGAGGGCGGCTGTGCCACGCTTCGGCCGACGAGCCGTCGGCCGCTACGTGGGTGTGGCGCCGCCCTGTCGGCGGTGGATGCTCCGAGCGAGCGCTTTCTTCTTGCGGTTCGACACTGGTCGGCCCCCCTGGCCCTACAGCAGCAGCGATTCCTTCGCGATGCGTTTCATTGACTTGCGGGTCTTGCGGCGGCGGCGCTCGGACGGCTTCTCGTAATAGCTGGTGCGCTTGATGTCGCGGGTCAGGCCTTCCTTCTCACACAGCTTCTTGAACCGACGCACCATTTGCTCGACCGACTCGTTGCCGCGAACCTTGACCCGAATCATGCCCAAGCCTTTCTCGTCATCTGCGCACCATTCATTCTGCCACCCGCCGGGCGCGGTCCGTCCGCTGCCGTCCAAAGGGCGGAGACTGTTAGTATACCACATCGGACACGCGAAGCAACTCGCCTGCCGAGTCCAAGCGCTCCTCAACCGCCGGCCGCCTGCGCCGCGCCGGACGCGGGCGCCGATGCGGGCGGCGCGGTGGGACCTGTAGCGTGGGGCGGCGCGGGTTGGCTGCTTGCGACACCGAGCGTTTTCGCGATCGCCTCCTCGAGCTGCCGCTCATAATCCGTGGACATACCCGAATACGCGAGCAGAATCTTGCCCTCGGGGTCGATCAGGTAAAGGGTCGGCACGCCCGTGACTTTGTAGTCCCGGGCGACTGGGTCGCCGCGCAGAAGCTGCGGGTATGTGAAGCCGGCTTTCTGCATGAACGCGACGGGGTCGGCCTTGGGGTCCTTCTCCCAGCAGTTTATGCCGTAAACGACGAGCGGCTTGTCCTTGTACTTCTCGTGCAGCCTTTGGAGCGCGGGCATGGCCATCCGACACGGCCCACACCAGGTGGCCCAGAAATCGAGCAAGACCACTTTTCCCCGCAAGTCCTTCAGAGACACATCTTTGCCGGCGCCGTCCTTCAGTGTCCACTCCGGAGCGGGACTACCGACCGCCAGCAGTTTGGAGGAGCCGGACACGTCGGGCGGCGGCGGCGCTTCCGTGAAGCCGTCCGGCTTCGGCAGGACGAACGTGCTGTCGGGCACCTGTAGCCCGGTCTCGATCGATTCGATCGTGCAATAGATGGTCGACTTGCCGTTCGGTACCGGTACCAGACGATGCATCTGTCGCGGAAGCCGATCGGTCTTGGCGATGAACCAGTGCACCTCCTCTTTCGGGGAGAGCACCGCGGTCACCACGTCGCATTCGACGCCTGACACGGTCTCGACCCCGGCATGCTCGACCGACTTCGCTTCCAACTCACGGGCGAACGGGGTCGCACGACCGAGCTCTCGCATGAGAAGGGGTGCGGCCGGGTAGACTCCCTGAGGGTCCGTCGTCCCACGAAACAGGCTGCGCGAATGGTCTGCGGACCACACCGTGACGCCGTCAGCCGCCATTTCGAACCGGAACGGCTCCGGCTTGGCCTTCATTTTGATCATCGCATCCAGGCGGAACCGGGGAATCTCCGTCGCGCCTGCGGCCTGGACCGTCACCGTCCCCTCCATTTCCGGCAGCCGGAACGACATCAAGCCGTCCGCGCCGGCTTTTGCCTTGTAACGGATCACGCCGGCGTTACGGAGCGCGGCCTCCGCCTCGCGGAGCACGGCGCGCCCGTCCAGCGGATCGGCGTACACAACACCCGGCGCCCAAGCCAGCAACAGACCGACGTACTTGAACGTTCGCATCACTCCTCCTCCGCCCGTTGGGGGCAGAACCCGAGGGAATTCGACATTCACTTATCATCGGGAGCGGACCGTCGGATGGCAAGCGAACGCCGAATCGTCGCGGCAAGCCCCCCCCCCGCAGCGCCGTACGCGGAAGTTGACGAATGTCCGCTCACCGTCCATAGTGGCCGGCCCGCGAGTCGTGCGCCCGCGGTCGAGTACGACGTTGCATCCTGAAAGGACGCGAATCATGCGGAACGGGCAGTGGAAGAAGTGGGCTCTGGCAATGTTCAGCGGCGCGACCATGATGCAGGTCCCGGGATGCACCGAGACTGCCATTGGAATCCTCACCCTCGCGTCCGTCGTGACGGCGGGGGGCGTGGTGTACCTCGTCGTTCGGGTCATCGATTGACCCCGCGGTTCCGGCCGCGATTTACGGGACGTTGGCTGCCCAGTTTTACCTGCTCGACGTCGGCGGGGCCGCAAGCCGTGCCGCCGGGAGTCGCGGCACGGCCCCGAACCTCGCGTCGCAGGCGCGCGGCGGAGTAGACCATGGCCAGGAACATCGTGGCGTGCCGGGTCGGGAGCTACGGCCAGTTCAGTTCGATCGCCTTTGAGCACTTGGCCGGTCTGGGCATCCGGTTCGTCGAACTGATGGTCCCGGCGCCGAGCGAGCTCGACCGGATGCTGGCAGAGTTGCAGCGGTTCGGGCTGTCGGCTAGTAGCCTGCACGGCGAGTGCGACGTACGCCGGCCGGACACGTCCCAGCAGGTGAGATTGCAAATCCCTGCTTTTAGGGCACTTGGGACAAAGATCTTCTTTGCGTCCGTTCGCGCGGACGAGACGCCCCTCGCCACGGTGTATGAGCGGTTGCGGGAAGCGGGAGCGGTTGCAGAAGAACATGGGATCACGTTGGTGCTCGAGACGCACCCGGACTTGGTTACGAACGCGGACGTGGCGTTGGCCACGATGCGCGGCGTCAACCACCCGCATGTGCGTATAAACTTCGATACGGCAAACATTTACTTTTACAACCAGGACGTGGACGGCGTGGATGAACTCCGGCGCGTGGCCGCGTACGTTGGGGCGGTGCACCTCAAGGACACCGACGGTGGCTATCGGCATTGGTGTTTCCCCGCGCTGGGCCGGGGCGTGGTGAGGTTCGCCGAGGTATTTAGCGTGCTTGACGGGGTGGGGTTCGCCGGACCGTACACGCTCGAAATCGAAGGTGTCGAGGGCGAGCCGCCGAGCGAGCGGCGCGTGTGCGACCGCGTGGCGGAATCCGTCGGTTACCTGCGGGGGCTCGGGCGTTTGTAGCGGGGGGTTCGCCGGTGGCGGAATGCGCCGGGGCGAATCGCGGAGCAGCGCCCGTGGGGGGCGTGATCGGGGCTTCCCGAGGCTAAGCAGCGCGTTTTTTTATCCGCCGGCGCATCGATAAGATTGCAGTAACCGCACGGGTAGTCGCCATGCCGTATCGCAACATGTCGCTGGAGGAACTTGCCCGGCACATCGGGATGGACGCGCGGATCGTGCGCAAGTGGGCGGAACGGGGGAAGTTGCCGGGGCAGATGGTCGGGGGCGAGTGGCGCTTCAACCGTGCGCAGATGCTCGACTGGCTCCAGCGCGAGATGCACAACCTGGGGGAGCAGCACATTCGCAACCTCGAGCGTGCGATGCGCGACGAGGGCAACGAGGCGTTGATCGGGGCGAGTCTGGGAATCGAGGGCATTGAGCTGAACCTTCCGGCGCGGTCGCGTGCGTCGGTGCTGCGGGAACTGGTTCGCGTCGCGGAACGCACTCGCCTCGTGTGGGACGCGGCAGCGATCCTCGACGCGCTCGAACAGCGCGAAAGCCTGGCCCCGACGGCGCTGCCCCGCGGGCTCGCATTTCCCCATCCCCGCCGCCCGCTGCCGTACGCCGTGGCCGAGCCGCTCGTGTGCCTCGGACGCGTCACTGCGGGTATTCCGTTCGGGGCTCCCGACGGCCGGCTCACCGACCTGTTTATCCTTGTCTGCGCGACCGGGGAGCGGCAACACCTCGGGATCCTCGCCCGCCTCGCAATGATGTTCAGCACCGACCTGCCCGACCGGCTCCGCCAGACCGATGATCGCGAAACCGCCCTGCAACTCATGCTCGAGACCGAAAACGCGTTCCTGTCGCGGCCGGGCTAGGCGTCCGCCGACCCGCAATCGGCGGCCGAACGCCTTGTACGCTGCGGGCCAAACCGTATGATGGGGGATTCTGCGGATTGGCCGCCTTCGGACCTGTGAGCTAAAAGACCCGGAAACCGTCGCTTATGAGATTCAGCAAGTTCGTGCGGGCGAATAGCCGCACCCTGATCATGATCGTGATGGCCCTGCTGCTGGTCGCGTTCCTGATCCCCGACACGATCCAGGCCATCGGTCGGCGGGACCGCACGCCGGAGCATGACATCGGTCACCTCCCCGGCCGGAAGGTCACCACGCGCGACCTCATCCAGGTTCAGGCGGACATCAGCGTGCTGCCGGGCATCAACGTGCGGCAACTGACCGACCAACAGTTGCTCGACATGTATTTGCTGATGCAGGAGGCCGAGCAGGCCGGCATCCGGGTCGGGGAGGCCGAAGTCGACGCCGTCCTCCAGCAGAGCGGGAACGTCAACGAGACGCTCCTCCAGTTGCAGCGGGCGGCACGCCGCAGTCCGAAGCAGATTCGGGCTGCGATCGCCCGGTGGCTCGCGATGAACCGCCTGAGCGAATTGCTGGCCGCCGGCGTGGTTGACAGCCTTCCGCGACAGGAGGTCGCGTACCGCGACTCCCAACAGCACGCGGACGTGCAGATCTCCGTCCTGGACGCCAAGGCTTTCATCCCACGCGTGCCCGAGCCGAGCGATGAACAGCTTCAGGAGTTCTTCCAGCAGGGCCGCGAGCGTACCACGGCCCACACCGAGAACGAACTCGTCTTCGGCTGGCGGCTCCCGGACCGCGTGCAGATCGAGTATCTCACCGTCGATCCTGCGAAGGTGCAGGATTCGATCAGCGTGCAGATCTCCCAGGTCAAGAAGTACTTCGACGAGAACGCCGCCGCCTATACGAAGATCGACACCAGCACGCAGCCGGCGCCGGGCCAGCCGCCCCCCAAAGTCCCCATGACCTTCGAGGAGGCCAAGGAGCGGGTCCGCAAAGACTATCGCATGGCCAAGGCCGTCGAGGCCGCGCAGAGCCTCGTCAGTGATATCCTGTCCGAAGCCCAGCGGCCGTGGGTCTCCGCTGTCAAGGACGAGAATGGCTTCCTGAAGCCCCCGCCCGGCGACCCGCTCTCCTTCCAGGAACTGAAAGAGAAATACTCCACGAAATACCCCGTCGATTACGGGATGACCGAGCTCGTGGCCGTCGACAGTCTCGCGTCGATCCCGGGGATCGGCTCGGCCGGCATCAACACCGGCCGCAACGTGCTGCGCATGCCGCAACTGGCGCGGCGGGTGCAGGGCATCCTGGAAAAAGCGCCGAGTGACGGTTTGCCGGTGCTCAGTCTCTTCGAACCTTCGTCGGCCGCGGTCCTGAAGCCCGACCCGGTCACGCGCGTGCAGTCGGCGTATCAGGGTTACGTCTACCGCGTCGTGAAGGTGGCGCCGAGCACCCCGCCGCAGGCGCTGGACGAGGTACGCGACCAGGTGATTGCGGATTGGAAGCTGGCCCGGGCGTTCGAGCTGGCGCAAGCCGAAGCGGAGCGGCTGGCCGCGCGGGCCCGCGCGGTCGGACTCGCCGCCGCAATCGAGGAAGCCGAGGCGCTTCGCGAGCTGCTCCTGGCCGCGGACCCGCCGAGCGTGCCGGACATCGTGGGACCTCAGCCGCCCGCAGAAAACTTGTACACCCGGCTGCTGCCGCCCGCGAGCCCGGCGGCCTTCGCTCGCACCAGCAAGAGCCTGATGCGCGTCGGCACGGTGCAAGAACTGCCCCGCAAAATCTTCGCCCTGGCGGAGGAACCCGTCTCGGAGGGGCAGCGGCGGGCTGCGGCCTTCCCGGTCGCATCGGCCCAGAAGTGGGTGATCGCCGAATTGAGCGAGATCAAGCCCATCTACGCCGGATTATTCGACGAGGCGGTGGCCAACAATACGGGCAACCAGGAAGAATTGACGCTGTTCCAGACCGACTGGGTCGCGCCCGAGCGCGTCAAGCAGCGCACCGGGTTCATTCAGGCCGCGTCGCCCTGATTGCCGCCGCGACCGACCAGGCGTCGTCCGGGCGAGGGCGGGACCGTGCGCGGCCGTTTGCGGCGGCGCGGTCCGTAGCGGGCAGATGTGGGCCATGAGCAACGCGTACGACTACAACCGGATCGAACCGAAGTGGCAGGCATACTGGGAAGCGCACGGAGTGTTCCGGGCCGCCAACCCCGGCCAGCCGGGCAGCGAACGGCCGAAGTTCTACGTGCTGGACTTCTTCCCGTACCCGTCGGGGGCCGGGCTGCACGTCGGCCACCCGCTCGGCTACATCGCGTCCGACATCATGGCCCGCTACATGCGGATGCGCGGCTACAACGTTCTGCACCCGATGGGCTGGGACGCGTTCGGTCTGCCCGCCGAGCAGTACGCGGTGGAGACCGGGGTCCATCCCCGGATCACCACGCAGAAGAACATCGCGACGTACGCGCGCCAGCTCCGCATGATCGGCCTGTCCTACGACTGGAGCCGCGAGCTGGCCACCTGCGATCCGAAGTACTACCGGTGGACGCAGTGGATCTTCCTGACGATCTACAACTCGTGGTACGACCCGGAGTGCCGCTGGACGGACGCCGCGGGCCGGAGTGTCATCGGGCGAGCCCGGCCGATCGACACGCTCCCGATCCCGCCCGAGGTGCGGGCCCGCGGAGAACCGGCCGTCGAGGAGTACCGCGCCGAGCACCGGCTCGCTTACCTGGCCGAGGTTCCGGTGAACTGGTGCCCGGCGCTCGGCACCGTGCTGTCGAACGAGGAGGTCACGAACGAGGGCCGCAGCGATCGCGGCGACCACCCGGTCTATCGCCGGCCGATGAAGCAGTGGATGCTGCGGATCACGGAGTATGCCGAGCGGTTGCTTTCCGACCTCGATGGGCTCGACTGGCCTGAGCCGATCAAGCTGATGCAGCGGAACTGGATCGGCCGCAGCGAGGGGGCGTACGTGGACTTTGTCGTCGACGGCGACGGCCCGGCCCGGGGCGAGACGATCCGCGTGTTCACCACCCGTCCGGACACGCTCTTCGGCGCGACGTACATGGTGCTGGCGCCCGAGCACCGTCTGGTGCCGATCATCACCACGCCCGAGCGGCGGGAGGAGGTGCGGGCGTACGTTCGCCAAGCGCAGCAGAAGTCGGAACTCGACCGGACGGCGAACACCAAGGTGAAGACGGGCGTGTTCACCGGGGGCTACGCGATCAACCCCGTGAACCACGAGCGAGTCCCGATCTGGGTCGCCGACTACGTGCTGATCAGCTACGGCACGGGCTCGATCATGGCGGTCCCTGGCCACGACACGCGCGACCTCGAGTTTGCCGGACTCTTCGGGATTCCGGTGCGGCAGGTGGTGCAGCCCGCGGCGGGCGAGGACTGGCGCGGCTTCACCGGCGACGGGACGGCGGTCAATTCGCCGCCCGAGCACGGCGCGCACTTTCCCGGGCAGTGCGTGCTGAACGGCCTGCCGACGCCCGAGGCCAAGCGGCGGATCACGGCCTGGCTCGAGGAGCGCGGCCTGGGCGAAGGCACAGTGCAATACAAGCTCCGCGACTGGCTCTTCAGCCGCCAGCGTTACTGGGGCGAGCCGTTTCCGATCCTCTACCGCGCGGACGGGCGGATCGAGGCCGTCGACGAGCGCGAGCTGCCGATCGAGTTGCCGGAGATGGAGGACTTTCGCCCGCACGCCAGCGACGACCCGGCCGCCGAACCGCAGACGCCGCTCAGCCGCGCGGTGGACTGGGTGCATGTGCAGCGCGGCGGCGAGGTGCTGCGGCGCGAGACGAACACGATGCCGCAGTGGGCCGGCTCGTGCTGGTACTACCTGCGTTTCTGCGATCCGCACAATGAAACGGCGATGATCAGTCGCGAAGTCGAGCGCTACTGGCTGGGCGGCCGGCGGCCCGACGGTGCGACGCAGGCGGGCGGCGTGGACCTGTACATGGGCGGCGCCGAGCACGCGGTGCTGCACCTGCTGTACGCCCGCTTCTGGCACAAGGTGTTGTACGACCTCGGCTACGTGAGCACGCCCGAGCCGTTCCACAAGCTCTTCAACCAGGGCATGATCCAGGCCTACGCGTATCGCGACAGCCGCGGTGTGCCGGTCTCACACGAGCAGGTCGAGCTCCGTGGCGACGAAGCCTTCCACAAGGGCACCGGCGAGAAGCTGGCGATCAGCGTCGAGAAGATGAGCAAGTCGCTCAAGAACGTGGTGAACCCCGACGCCATCATCCACGAGTACGGGGCCGACACGCTCCGGCTCTACGAGATGTACATGGGGCCGCTCGAGAAGGGCAAGCCCTGGAACACGCGCGACATCGTCGGCGTCCACCGCTTCCTACAACGCGTCTGGCGGCTCGTCGTGCCCCAGCCGCGCGAGGGCGAGCCGGGGGCTCCGCCGCCGCCGCCGCTCAACCCCGCCCTCGGCCCCCAGCGCAACGCACCGCTCGAACGCCTGCTCCACAAGACGATCCGCAAGGTCACCGAGGATATCGAGCGCTTCGCCTACAACACCGCAATCGCCCACATGATCGTCTGGGTCAACGAGGCCGCGTCGACCACGACGCTCGGCCGCGACCAGGTCGAGCGGTTCCTGCTGATCCTCGCTCCGTTTGCGCCGCACTTGTGCGAGGAGCTCTGGCAGCGGCTGGGACATGCGGACTCGCTGGCCGCTGAGGCGTGGCCGACTTGGGACGAGGCCCTGACGCGCGATGAGACCGTCGAGCTGGCCGTGCAGGTCAACGGGAAGATTCGAGCCCGGATGACCGTCGACGTGGACGCAAGCGACGAGCAAATCATCGCCCAGGCCCGGGCCCTCGAACCGGTGTCGCGGGAGCTGGCCGGCCGCGAGCCGCGGCGCTCCATCGTCGTCCGCAACCGCCTTGTCAACCTGATCAACTGAAACGTGGCGATTGGCAGCCCCGGGACGGCGCGAGGTCGGGCGGCCGGTTGGTCGCCCGGCTTTTCCGGGCGGCTGCCAAGCGATGGCTGACGTCACATAAATAATCTGAAAATATGGATTTATGAATCCTTGGCCCTTGGGAGACATCCGCTTCAGCCGTAACGGGAATCGACCGATAGAACGAACGGAAGGTGTCACAAGGCCATGTCTATAAACAGCTTACGATGCAGCGCCGGTGGCCGCGCTCGTCAGCGCGGGAGCGTCGTCCGCGACATGTGCGTGGCCTGGGGCGTTTCCAAAGAACGTAGGTTCTCAGAAAACTGCTTGCCAGAAGCGGGCAATTGGCTTATGCTCAACGATGCAGTAATCGCGAGGACGGCCGGCCGGTCGGCGGGACGCGGCGGTCGGACCGTGTCTGTTGTCATGTTTGTCGGCGCTCCGCCTTGGGTTTCGGGTGCAGCGGCCGCGCGAAGGGACACGTAGTACCAGGAGCATTGGGCAAACTCCTGAGGTGCTCATGCGTGTCGCCATGTTGAAGTTTGGGCCTCGGCGGGGGTCGCGGGGATTCTCTCTGCCCGAACTGCTGGTCGTCGTGGGGATTCTCGCGCTGCTGCTGTCCATACTCCTGCCGCCGCTGAAAGCCGCGCATCGCGAAGCGAAAGCTGCGACGTGCATGGCGCAGCTCAGCCAAATCGGCAAGGCGCTCGAATATGCCCGCGGCGATTCGCGCGGCTACTACCCGGTTTGGGACGACGTCGGCCGACCGATTCGTTTCACTTGGGTCGACCTGCTCGTCCAGCGTCAGTATCTGCCGGACCGCAAGATCGCATACTGCGCGGAAGACCCGCGCCCCGGCGAGCTCAACGCGGCACGCGGCCTCGAAGAAGGCGTGCTCTACCCCGGTCGTAACGGCGCGCCCGGCATCGACTACAGCTACGGCATCAGCGTGCCGCTCGCCTCGGGCTCGTGGAACTACCGCGCGAGTCAACCGCCCGGTGTCCCGCAGCGCTATCTCGAGGATCACGATCGCTGGCCGGCCCAGCGGCTGCTGGTCGCCGACAGCACGTGGAGCACGATCTACAACCTGAGCGGCACCGCCCTCGAGGGCCACGACTGGAGCTGGCCGACGCAGTACGACAACATGATCGATTGGCGGCACGCCCGCTGCACCGCCAACATTCTTTACCAGGACACGCACGTCATGCGGGTGGCCTACAAGGCCGGGGACGACGATCCGGTGAACACGGCCGCCACCTTCGTCTGGTACCCGGGTGAGCCGGTTACCGTGAACGGCGACAGCGTTTATAACGAGATTGCGTACCCCAACGTCCCGCCCGCCAACCTCGTTACCGGCGAAACGTACAGTTCGTTCCCCTACGAGGTGGTCCCGGGCTACTACACGTACAACCGCCTCTGGAACTTCCTCAAGTAAGCCCCCCGGCTCCCCCGTGTCGCCACATGCCGCCCCTCCGGGCCCGAAGCGGTCGCGGTGCGCATGAAGCGCAGGACAGCGGCGCGCGGCCGCGGCCGGACGTAACGCAAACCGGCCAGATCGGGTCACCCCGGCGCAATCGGCGCGTCACCGACCGGCGTGAGCAGTCGCACGCGGTTGGAATAGGCGGGCCGCCCCCCCGCAATAGTGCCTGAACGTGCCGTGCATGTTCGCGCAGCGACCCAGCGGCCCAAAACATCCGCGGAACGGCTGCGCTGGTCACTCGCCCGCCACCGCGGAGCGAGCTGAAGCGACGGCACAGGTTCAGAACGCGACCTGCAACTGAACACGCCAGATCAGGGCGTTGTCGTTCACGTTCGCGAGGCTGTAGGTGCCGCTGGAAACGGGGGCTTCGTAGATCTTCGTCACGTCGGTCTGGAGCTTGACGCAGTGGCCGACGATGTAGTAGTTGAATCCGCCACCGTAATCCCAGACGCCCTCGGAACCGCCGGAGGCCGTCGAGACACCACCGACCCGCCCGACGACTTCGAGCTTTCGTTCCCAGCCGGGGATCGGCAGGAAATAACCCATCTGCAAATAGCCGCCGTGCTGGGCGTTGGTCGAACCATCCCCTGTCAACAGGAACAGCGGGGTGTAGGGCGGCCCGTCGGCGCTGCGGATATCGACGAGCCGCAGGACATACTCGGCCGTGGCCGAGAAGCCCTGCCACTTGAAGCCGCTGTCGATCCCGAATTGGTGCATCTGAGTGCCTTCGGACGAAGTCAGACCGAAGCCGCCGTCCTGGAAGAACACCCGCCGCGGGTACGGATAGCGCAACGTGCCGTCGTGCCAGTCCTCGTTGAACGCGTAGTGGAACCCGACGTTCAGGGCGGGCGTCGTGTGGATCTCCATGTCCGTGGGCTGCGACCAGAACGGCTCACCGTCGGGATACTGGCAGGTGCCCTCGAGCAGGGCCCAGACCGTGCGGAAGATGATGCCCGGGTTGTTGTCGTGTCCCTGGGCGTAGAGAGTTTCATCGGTCGTGATGGTCTGCGTGGCCGCGGTGCCGAACGAATTCACGATGTCTAAGTAGTACTCGCCCTTGCCCTGAAACAGCTTGCCCCACAATCGCACGCCGGCGCCGTTCATCAACCCGAACACCGAGTTCATCATGGGGTATTCGGGGAACTGCATCGTCGAGGTCGATGCGAAATCCGCTCGCGTGCTGGCCAGGCGGAAGATGCCGGCCCTGAACTGGAACTCGTCCACGAACTTGTAGTTGGCGTACCCGTACAGCAGCCTCGTGTCATACCCGCCCGTCGCACTGCTGTCGAATTCCAGCAGGTACGTCAGCTTCTTGTCGTACACGTGGCCGCTGAACCTGAACCGCGCGCGGGCAATATCGAACCCGCTGCGATCGGGGCGCTCGAACCTGGGCGAGAGATAGCGGTTGCGGCTGCCGACGTTGTAGTACGTGTACCGGAATTGGAGCTGGCCGTTGAACCGGAAGAGGAACTTCTCATCGCTGCTCTTGATGAAGAAGCCCTTGTCATAGCCGGCCTGTAGCGTCGACGGCATCAGACTCTCGCGGAACTCCTGTTCGCTCAGCACTTCCCGGATCTGTTTCTTCAGTTCTTCGACGCGCGCGGCACTCACGTCGGCTTGCTGTGCGGCCGCGACCTGCTGTTCGAGCGCGTCGATCTTCTGTTGCTGCGCGTCGAGCAGGGCCTCCAGGCGGGCGATCTGATCGTTCGCCGTCGGCGGAGCGGCGTCTTCCGCGACAGAGGTACCAGCCACGACGCTGGCCACGACGACGATGCACAGGAAGTGGTGATGATGTCGTCCTGACATACACGTCTCCAGCTCAGTCGGTGATCACTGCAAACCAGGCCGCACTACCGGCATCGCGACGATCCGCGCCGTTGTGGGAACCGAACCGTCGATCCACTGCTCGTCACGAGCGCAGACTAATCAACAGTGACTTAGCACGGCACGGAACGTGCCAAGCGTAACACAACCTGGCCGCGTGTGGCTAATTGCTTGTAAAAAAAGAAGTTATGATAGCGCGGCGTATGCCATGCGCGGCAGTGACCCATCAGGGGCGACGGATTCCCGCCCGATCGCTGCGACGGAATTACACAAGCTCCAGTACGATAAATAGTTGCGAAAAACCCCCGCACATCCGCGAGGGAGCCGCCGATGTCGGGAAGCCGTCACCCGCCCGCCCCAGTTCTGCACCACTCTCCTCCCGCAACCGGCGTCTCTGCACGCCGCAGCCGCTCTTTTGTGCCAGTCGCGTAACGGTCTTCATCGGCAACGGACGCAAGCGAATCGCCCGCCGTGCCCGACGCGCCTGTTGACACCCTGCCGGCACTCGCTTTACTAGGACGCATCGCCCGCATGTGCGGGCCTTCGTCTCCCGCGCACAAGGATCGCATCATGCTGCTAACCCTAGCCAAGATTCTCGGCATTTTCGAGACGTGGCAGTTCATCCTCATCATCGCCCTGCTTGCCCTGGTGATCGTTCTGACCATCATCAAGAAGCGACAGCAGGTCTAGCGCTCTCGTCCCCCTCGTGCGCGGCAGCGTGTCGTTCGCGCGTCCGTGCCCGGCGCTGCGAAACGTGCGGCACGGAATCCCCTGTCCCCCGCAGCCGAGCGGCGGGCGGTGCGGGTCGTTCGCGACCCGGTAGATCGGCCTCATGTCCTCCACTTCCAATCTCGGGTGGGCGGCGTATGCCCGCGCGATTGTGACCGCAGTCGCCCATGGCCGCGACCCGGGCGAGGTGACGAGTGTCGACGTGGAGCCACGCCCGCACCATGGCGTATTCGTGACCCTGCACCGCGGGGCCGGCCTGCGGGGATGCATGGGCGTGCTCGATGCCGAACTGCCGTTGCGCGAAGCGTTGCGCCAAGCCGCGGTCTGTGCGGCGTCGCAGGATCCTCGATTCCCGCCGCTACGGCCGAGCGAGCTGTTCGATCTGCGGATCGAGGTCTCGGTGCTGTCGACGCCACGCCGCATGCAATCCATCGACGAGCTCCAGATCGGCGTGCACGGCATTCTCGTCGTCCGGGGCGGACACCGCGGCCTGTTTCTTCCGCAGGTGGCCGTGGAGCACCGGCTCGACCGGGAGGCGTTTCTGTCCCGCTGCTGCCGGGAGAAAGCGGGCCTGCCCGCCGATGCTTGGCGGCACGCCGACACGGAAGTACTGCTGTTCACGACCGAGGTAGAACGGGATTGAGGAGGCGGCCCGCGCGGGTACCCACGGCGGCCGCCCGGTATCGTACGCCGCGGCCGGCGTGAGTGTCCGAACTCCGCTGCTTGGGGGTGGGGGGCTGTTACTGGAGCTTTCCGGCCGCCTGCAAGCGCTTTGCGAGGCCGACCAGGTAGATCGAGCCGGTGATGCAGACGAGGTCCTCGCGCGAGACGCTCTTGCAGGCGATGCGGTAGGCCTCCTCAAGCGTTTCCCCGACCTGGGCCATCTTCTGCGTCTTTTCGGAAAAACGGGCGTGAAGTTCGTGCGGATCGACGGATCGCGGGCTATTGGCGGTGGTAAAGATGACCTTGTCGGCACCGAGCTGGAGCTGCGCCAGCATGCCGTCGACGTCCTTGTCGGCCGAGCAGCCGAAGATGACGACCATGGAGTCGTAAGTGACGTTCTGGCCGATCGCCCGCATCAGCGCGGCAATGCTGGCCGCGTTGTGGGCCGCGTCCACGATCGTCCGCGGCGTGTCGCGAATCAGCTCGAGGCGGCCCTGCACGCGAACCTTGGCCAGTCCGTCAATCGCGCCCTGCTCCGGGACATTGTACCCTGCCTCTCGCAGCGCGTCGATGATACCCAGCGCCACGCCACAGTTGTACGCCTGATGTTCGCCCAGCAACGGGACCTGGAGGTGGTCGAACCGCGTCGTGGGCGTTGCCATGCACACCCGGGTGTGCGGACCGCTCGCTCGCGACGACTCGAACCGGAAGCTGAACTCGATGTCCTCGCCGATGAACCGGATCGGACAACCCACCCGCTCGGCCGCCCGCTTCAGAACCCGCTTCACCGACGGCGGTTGCGGCGCGCAGATCACCGGAACGCCGGGCTTGAAGATCCCCGCCTTTTCCTCGGCGATCTTCTCGAGCGTGTTGCCGAGCTGGGCCACGTGATCGTAGCTGATGCTCACGATGCCGCAGACCTCCGGCCGGATCACGTTCGTCGAGTCCAGGCGTCCGCCCAGGCCGGTCTCGATCACCGCGATGTCCACCTTGCGGACGGCGAAATACAGGAACGCGGCCGCCGTCATGATTTCGAAGAAGGTCGGCTCGTCGCGCCGCAGCCGGCCGACGACCGGGGCAATCTTGGCCATGAGCCGCGTGAAATCGGCCTCGCTCACGAGCTCGCCGTTGATGCTGATGCGCTCGCGCAGCTCGACGATGTGCGGGGAGACGTAAAGCCCGGTCTTGTAGCCGGAGTTCTGGAGCATCGACGCGACCATGTGGCACGTCGAGCCCTTTCCCTTGGTGCCGGCGACGTGAATCGTCCGGATCTTCTTGTGCGGGTTGCCCAACCCTGACAAGAGTCGCAACATCCGCGACAAATTGAAGTTAGTGTGGTTGTAGCCCACCCGGACCATCTTTTCGTAGTCGGTCCGGCTGTTCAGAAAGTCGATCGCTTGACGGTAGCTACGAATACCGCGGGGGCGCGTTGTGCGGGACCGGGTTCGCGTTTCGGAGGTCTTGGGAACCGCACGGCGCGAAGCCGACGTGCGCCTCGTGGCTGTCCGGGTCATGGGGCCTCAGGATAGCGACTAAGTATTGGTTCGTCAATCACCTGCGCGCGTCCACCGCGGGGAGCCGGACGGTCACGACGAGCGCCATAAATGGCGGCGTATGAGCACCTTGTATCGGGCGGCGGGCCTTTCCGGCCCGCCGGTTGCATTTCAGCTATGAAGTTATACGCTGATGGGACAGGGTAGGTTCAGGGCTGCGGGAGCAGTTGTGATTACCGTCAATGTAAGCCTGGGAGAGCGCAGTTATCCAATCCTGATCGGGCGCGGCGCCATCTTGGAATTGCGTGGCCTCTGCGACCGGATGTTCGGCAGCCAACCGATTGTGGTGGTGATCGCAGATGAGACGGTCGCGGCCCTTCACGGGGCGCGTTTTGAGTCACAAACAGTTATCTCAAAAGAGTTTATGACGTTTCCGTCCGGCGAGGCCAGCAAGACTCTCGCCATGGCGGAGTCTATTTACGAACGTCTGGCGGCAGCCCGCATCGAGCGTGGCGCGGTCATTCTGTCGCTCGGCGGCGGCGTCGCGGGCGACTTGGCGGGTTTCGTCGCCGGTACTTGGATGCGAGGTGTGGCGTTCATACAGGTTCCGACAACGCTCCTTGCTGCGATCGACGCCTCGGTCGGCGGCAAGACCGGCGTGAACCTGCCCACCGGTAAGAACCTGGTCGGAGTTTTCCACCAACCTATAGCGGTGATTATCGACCCCGATTTTTTGGAAACGCTCCCGAACCGAGAGTACGTGGCCGGACTGGCGGAGAGCGTCAAACACGCCATCATTCGCGACGCGCCGTTCTTCGATTGGCACGAGCGGCACGCCGACGCGATTGCAGGCCGCGAGCCCGACATCGTAGCCGAGCTCATCGCCCGCAATTGTGCGATCAAGGCGGCCGTCGTATCGGCGGACGAACGCGAACTGGGCATCCGGGCGATCCTGAACTACGGCCACACCATTGGTCACGCACTTGAGCACCGGTTGGATTACGAATTGCGGCACGGTGAATGCATCGCGCTCGGGATGCGGGTGGCCGTTGAGATCGCGACCCGTCGCCGCCTGTTGAGCGCGGATGAGGCTCGACGCGTGGGCGCGCTCCTCACGCGATTCGGGCTTCCGGAGTTCGTTCCCAGGCCGCTGGCCGCAGGGGCGCTTCTCGAAACCTGCCAGCTCGACAAGAAGGTTCGCGGAGGCGCGATGCAGTTCGTGCTAGCCGGTCCTTTGGGAACGGCACACCGGGTCGCGGACGTGACCGCGGCGGAGATCGAGGCCGCTCTCCGGTGCATCGGCATTGAGTGACCCGACGTTCGGCGTAGCGCCCGACTGAACCACTTGGTTGATCAGCCAGGGATTATGATCGGCCCGTGGAAAAAGGGAGCCGGCTGGGCGCCAACGCACCATCGAGGTAGTGCCAACAGCTACTGCCGCGGTGCCTGAGTCCCGTGGTGCCTGTCCCCTTTTTCACTGGGCCGTTAGAATCGCACGCCATGGCGAAGCCCGCGGCGGCGGTCGGTGTCTGGGGCAAAACATCTGTGCCGGCGGGCTCGGCGCTGATGCCGCGCACGGCTCCGAACGCGGTGCGGGGCGTGTGCTACGTCTTGCTGGGGCTGCTGTGCGTGTGGCTCGGACAGATTGGGGGCCTGCATATCCAGATGGGCGACCCCGACTTCGAGTATTTTTACAAGGCCGGGGCCTGGCTCGCCCGGCACGGCACGCTCGACCCGGGGTATGACCTTGTCAACGGCCGCCCCCTGCACCGGGGCACGCTCGATTGGTATTGGCCCTTTGTCCCGCGGATCATGTCGCTCTTCGCGCTTCTGCCGTACAACGCGGCCGGGTTCGTCTGGCTGGGGCTGAACCTCGCGGCCATGCTCGCGATTCTCCGCATGCTGGGCCGGAATCTGACCGGGCTGCCTCCGCGGGACTGGCCGGTGACTCAGCTCGTGCCGCTGCTGGTGCTGGTCGGCTACTGGTGGTGGGAGTTCCGGCTGAATCAGATCGACGCGTTCACGTTGCTTTTCATCGTGGGCAGCTTCGTATGCTGGCAGGCCGGCCGGGCATGGGTCGGCGGTTTCTGGCTGGGGCTGGCGATTCTGCTCAAGCTCACGCCCGCCCTTCTGCTCGGCTGGTTCTTGCTGAAAAGGCAGTACCGCACGGTGGCGAGCGCCGCTCTCTGTGTGGTCATATGGGGTCCGGCGGCCGATCTGATTGTGTTCGGACCGGCGCAAGCGGCAGCCGCGTACCGCAGTTGGACATCGCGCGCGGTGGGCGAAGGCTCACAGCGGGCCCTGATCCTGAATCAGCGCGAGATGGACTGGCGGAACCAGAGCGTTGCGGCGGTGCTGTGCCGGTGGCTACACCCGACCGATTGCCGGACCAGGTTCGACAATGACCCCCGGCTCACGACCGCCCAACCCAGTTTCCGGATTCACCGCGCAGCGCTGCCGCTGCCGCAGGTGGCCGCAATTGCCGGCGGCGTTTCGCTGGTGATTTTGGCGGGGCTCGCGTGGCTCATGCGCCGACCCGCGACGCATTTGAGCACGTGGCAGCTTCGTTTCGAATGGGCGCTGGCGGTGCTGGGCATGCTCCTGCTGATGCCCGTGATGCGCCGCTATCACCTGATCTGGGGGCTGCCGGCGGTCTCCCTGCTCGGGGCGGGCATGCACTATGCCGGCCGTCGGAGTCGCTGGACATGGCTGGCGCTGACGTTCATCGGGATCGTTTTCGCGGGACAGGTGCTCCTTCTCGGAACCCCCGCGGATGCGCGAAGCTGGTCGCCGATCATCCCGCTCGAGGCGGGCGGCACCATTCTCGCCTCTGTGCTGCTGCTCGCAGTCCCGCTGGTGCTCGTGCTGATCAAACTCGCGCGACGACCGGACGCCCTGCCGCCGCCCGCGTTCGGGCCCCCCGGGGGCGCAGCGGCCGCGCCGCTTTGCGGGGCACCCAATGCATGAAGCCCGAATCACGCGCTCGCTCAACATCGGGCTGGTCGTACTGCTCGCCGCGATCGGAACGCTGTCCTTTCACCGCGGGGTCCGAGGGCGCTTCGACTTCCGCCACTTCTATCTCGACGCGCGGTACGTTTGGGTACACCGCGCGCTGAACCCCCACCTGCCAGACCCCCGGCGGCCGGTCGAGCACGAATCGCGCGCGGACGATTCGGTGCGGCAGCTTCCGTTTTACCTGCCGGTCGTGCCGCTCGCGCTCGCTCCGCTCACGGCCGGTGGTCAGACGCGCGCCGCGCTGGCCTGGGCTGCGGTTCAGGTCGCGGCGTTGGCTGCGGCGCTGCGAATCCTGCGCGGTTGGGCCCGAGTCGAGGGCCCCGATGCCGCGAAGGACTCGGCCGTTGTATTTGCCGTCGCCGTCGGGCTCGCACTGCCAGCCATTGTGGAGGCCGCGAAGTTCAACCAGCTTACGCTTTGCGTACTGGCGCTCGCTGTGGCGGGACTCACAGCGCTCGAGCGTCGACGGCGGGTACTGGGGGGGGTACTGCTGGGGGCGGCCGCGGTCCTGAAGATTCTGCCCGGCCTGCTGCTGCTGTGGCTGCTGGTCAAGC
>CAZMCT010000016.1:0-43566 GCA_964564785.1 uncultured Planctomycetales bacterium | reverse complement strand
GTGCTCCACCGGGCGGCGGGCGCAGCTCGCCCTTCGGCGGGGGTGGCGGCCGGGGCGGCCGCGGCGCACCCGGTGGCGGCGGCGTCGTAGCGCCGGTCCAGGTCGCGGACAGTCCGGCCAAGCGCATCCGCGAGGATCTGGTCGCCGCCCGCAAGGCGCTGAAAGAGAAGGATTGGGCCGAGGCGCAACAGGTCGCCAACAGCGTACTCAACAACGCCGATGCGTCCAAATCGCAGAAGAAGCAGGCCGAGAACATCCTCAAGGAGGCCCGCGCCAAGCAGCGCCGCGAAGAGATCGGCGCGACGCGCCAGACGTCCGGCCCGCTCGCCTTCGTCAAGCATCCCAGCAACGACGGCGAGATTGCCATCTGGGCTCACGACGACTCGGTCCTGCCCGGTAAGACCTACCGCTACCGGCTGCGGGTCAAGCTCTGGAACCGCTACGTCGGCCGCCGCCAGGCCCTCGCGGACCCCGCGCAGGCCGACCAGGCCGTGCTTGTCGGCGAGTGGTCGCTGCCCAGCGCCCCCGTCACGGTGGCCCCCCGCCAGCACTTCTTCGTTCGCGGGCCGATCTACGGTGAGCCTGCGGCCAATGTCGAGGTCTACACCTGGTACAAGGGCGACTGGCTCAAGCAGGATTTCAAGGTTCGCGTCGGCGACGTGATCGGCACCGCGATGGACGTCAAGGTCGGTGAGGACGACAAGAAGTCCAAGCGCGAGCGGGTCGACTTCTGCACCAACGCGGTCGTGCTCGACATCCGGCCCGACGAGCCCGTGCAATTCCGCATGAGCGCCGGCAAGGGCGAGTTCCGCTACCGTGAGACAAAGTCGCTCGTGCTTGTGTACCTCGACCCGGTCGACGGCCAGGTCAAGGAGCGCATCGCGGAGTTCGACAAGAATGACCCGGTCAAGAAGCGCCTCAGCGCGCAGATTGAAGAAGGCGCTTGAGAGCCGACCCCGTGACCTCGGTCGCCGGCAGCGTGGGGGACGCACAGGCCGAGTGTCGCCTCGTGGCATCGTCGTTAGCGACGTTCTCTGCCCTATGCAGCCCGTTGAGAAAGGGGGCTGGCTGCGCGCTACCGCACCATCACGGTCGCGCCGACAGCCCCTCCCGCGCTGCCTGTCCTCTTTTTCAACGGACTCTCGTGGGTTAGTCGCCGGCGGAAACAGTTGAGCGGCGAACGCGTGCGCTCCACCCCACCGCCGACTGCGGCACCGGGTACACGCTCCTCGACGTGTTGTTCTTCGCCGCGGGCCATGGCGTGGGGCGGGCCGCGTCGGGCCACGTGGCCAACAGGCCCCGCACGTCAGCGGAGTCGTAGCCTTTGTCCCTGCACATGTTCCGCGGCCGACGTGCCGGGCGCGCGACCGCGAGCCGCGACGAAGCACGCCGAGTTCTGTTGCACACCCGGACCTCGCGATACGATATCCTCGTCACGCCGTCTCTTGGCCGGCACACGCCGGCCGCCGAGGTGCGATGGTGAGCACGGAGGCATCACCGCCGACGCCGGCCGCGGCCGGCATCCCCGACGTTTTGGCGTCGCCGCCCGCTGGGTCGCTTCAATTCACGTTCCGCGCGGTGGTCACCGGCATGGTGCTGGGCGCCGTGCTCGCGATTAGCAACATTTACGCCGGGCTGAAGTTCGGGGCGGCGTTCAACATGTCGATCGTGGCGATCCTGGTCGGCTACGCGCTCTGGGCGGGGATTCGGGCCGTCTCCGGCGGACGGGTGCGGCCGTGGGGCATGCTCGAGAACAACATCAGCCAGACGGGCTGCACCGGAGCGGCGTTCGTCGCGTCGGCGGGCGTGACGGCGCAGATTCCGGCCTACACGGCGCTGACCGGGAAGGCGCTCCCGTTGCCGGCGTTGATGCTGTGGATTTTCTCGGTGTGCCTGGTGGGTGTGCTGGTCGCGGTCGGGCTGCGGCGGCAGATGGTGGTGGTGCAGCAGCTGCCCTTCGCGGCGGGCACGGCGAGCGCGGCTACGCTGCGCGAGGTCTACGCGGCGGGCCGCGCGGCGGCGCGGCGCGTGTGGGCGATGCTCATGGCAGCGCTGGTGGCCGGCCGCGTGTGCAAGCTCCAGCAACTCGACGCGGTGTCGGGTCTGGCGCTGCCCGGAGCGGTGCGCGGATTCCCGCTCGAGTCGCTCACGTTCAAGATCGAGCCGTCGCTGTTTCCGCTGGCAATCGGAGGGCTGATCGGCCTGCGGGCGAGTGCGTCGGTGCTGTTGGGCGCGGTGCTGTGCTGGGGAGTTCTCGCGCCGGCAGCCCTGGCCGCGGGCTATGTGAAAGGCCCGCCGCAGTACGGGCCGTTGCTGCAATGGACGCTTTGGCCGGGTGTAGCGCTGATGGTCGCCGCCAGTCTGACCTCGGCGGCATTCGCCTGGCGGACGTGGCTGGGCGCCCTGCGGGCACTGCGCGCCCGCGGTGCCGGTGGCGCAGCCGAGACCGCGAGCCGGACGGCCTACGGGACCGCACTCGCCGGCGCTTTGGGGTTGTCCGCAGTGCTGCAAATCGTGCTCTTTGGCGTGGTCTGGTGGGCTGCGCTCGGCAGCGTGCTGCTGGCGTTCGTGCTCGCGCTGGTGGCGGCCCGCGTTTCGGGCGAGACCGGAATGAATCCGGTCGGCCCGATGGGCAAAGTGAGCCAGATCACGTTCGGGGCGCTGCTGCCGGACGCCCCGGCCGCAAACCTGATGGCCGCCAATGTGACGGCCGGCGCGGCCAGCCAGTGCGCCGACATGATGAACGATTTTCGCTGCGGCCAGTTGCTGGGGGCCGCACCGCGGTTGCAGGTGTACTCCCAGGTGCTCGGCGCGCTGGTGGGGAGCATCGTCGGCGCCGTCGCGTACGTGCTGCTGGTTCCCGAGCCGGCCCGGCTGCCGACGGTGGAGTTTGCGGCGCCCGCGGTGGTGAGCATGAAGGCGGTGGCCGAGCTCTTCCGGGACGGGCTGGCCGCCATGCCGAAGGGTGTGCAGACCGCGGCGCTGATCGCGGCCGCCGGCGGGGTCGCACTGGCGGTGGCGGAGCAGGTGGCGCCGCGGCGCATCCGGGCGTGGGTGCCGAGCGCGGCGAGCATGGGGCTGGCGTTTGTGTTTCCGGCGTCGCTGTCGCTGGGCGTCTTTCTCGGCGCGTCAGCCGCGTGGGGAATGACACGCTGGCGGCCGGGCTGGGCGCAGCGCTACCTGCTGGTGATCTGCGCGGGGCTCGTGGCGGGGGACGCGCTGACGGGCTTCGGCATCAGCCTTCGGCGCATGCTGTTCCCGTAGCCCGCGCTTGCCGAAGTTCCGGCGGCCGGTTCAACTCCGCGCCTGGGCCGCGTCGTTTCGCGGCTGCGGAGAGGAGTGCACGCGATGGCCGCCGCCTGCGACGAACCGGGGGCACCGCTGAACCTGCGCTGCGAGTATCAGCCGCGGCCGCTGGGGATCGACGTGCGCGTGCCGCGGCTGTCGTGGGAACTAGCGGACGGGCGGCGGGGCGCGCGGCAGACGGCCTACCGTGTGCTCGTCGCGTCGTCTGCGGAGGGCCTGAGAAACGGGCTGTGCGACGTTTGGGACACGGGGGTTGTCGCGTCGGAGCGATCGTTCCACGTGGAATACGGCGGGCCGGAGCTGAGACCGTTTCGGCGCTACTGGTGGACGGTGCGCACGTGGGACGCGGCCGGGCGGCCGTCACCGTGTGCCGCGCCGGCATGGTGGGAAATGGGACCGCTGCGGGGGGCGGACTGGGCGGCGCGCTGGATCTCGACGCCGGCCGATCCGACGGCCGGCGGGCCGGAGCGTGGGCCGTGCCGGGCGCAGCTCCTGCGGCGTGAGTTTGACGTCGCGTCCGGGCTGCGGCGCGCGCGGCTGTACGTAAGCGGGCTGGGCTGCTTCGAGCTGCATCTGAACGGCCGGCCGGTGAGTGCGGACGTGTTTGCGCCGGACTGGACGAAGTACGAAGCCCGGATCCAGTACCGCGCGTACGACGTGACCGTTTTGCTGCGGCCGGGTTGCAATGCACTCGGGGCGGTGTTGGGAAACGGCTGGTGGGCGGGCGGGCTGAGCATGGGGCGGGGGAAGATCGAGCGGGTGTCGGAGGGCAACCTGCGGCTGATCCTGATGCTGCGGCTGGAGTACGAGGACGGCCGGGCGGAAGTGGTCGCGACCGACGGGGCGTGGCGGGCGCGCGCGGCGCCGATCGTTGAGAACACGCTGTACCACGGCGAAATCTACGACGCCCGGCTGGAGCAGCCGGGTTGGGATCGGGCGGGCTTCGACGACGCCGGCTGGGGCCCGGTGGTCGTGCTCGAAGACGCGGCCGACCGGCTAGTGGCGCAGGCGTGCGAGCCGATTCGCGTGACGGACGAGCTGCCGGGGGTCGGGGTGACGCAACCCGAGCCGGGCCTGTGGATCTTCGATTTCGGGCAGAACCTGGCCGGCCGCTGCCGGTTGCGGGTGCGCGGACCGGCGGGGACGCGCGTGCGGTTGCGGTTCGCCGAGACGCTGACGCCGGACGGACAGCTCGATCGCCGGAACCTGGTCGGGGCGCGGGCAACGGACGTGTACGTGCTGCGCGGCGGTGAGGAGGAGACGTGGGAGCCGCGGTTCACGTATCACGGGTTCCGCTATGTCGAGGTGACGGGCTGGCCGGGTGAGCCGCGTCCGGATGCGCTGACGGCCCGCGTGCTGCACACCGCGGCCGCGCCGGCTGGCGAGTTCGCATGCTCGAGCGCGCTGCTGAACCAGATTCAGCACAACATCGTGTGGGCCCAGCGTTCGAACTTGATGAGCGTGCCGACGGACTGCCCGCAGCGCGACGAGCGCCTGGGCTGGCTGGGCGACGCGCATCTGTTCGCGCCCACTGCCTGCTGGAACATGGAGCTCGCGGCGTTCTTCGCGAAATGGCTCACGGACATCCGCGATTCGCAGGCCGCGGACGGGGCGATCGCGGACGTCGCGCCGCTGGCGGTGCTGCGCGGCCCGGCCGCACCGGGCTGGGGCGACGCGATCGCGGGCGTACCGTGGACGCTGCTGCGGTACTACGGGGATGTGCGCGCCGTGGCGGCGAACTATGCCGCGCTGCGGGCCTGGGTCGAGTACATGCGTGCCCGCGCGCCGGGACACCTGTACGCGTGCCCGCACCAGGTCCGTGAGCACGGCTACGGCGATTGGGTGGCGCCGGTCGAGTCGCCGCGCGCTCCGATCGCGGTCGCGTTCTACTACTACTCGACCCGGCGGCTGGCCGAGCTGGCCGGGGTGCTCGGGCGTGCGGACGACGCGGCCGAATACACTCGGCTGGCCGGCGAGATTCGGGCCGCGTTCAACGCGGCCTACTTCGATCCGGGCACGGCCAGCTACCTCGGCGGAACGCAGGCGGCGAACATCCTGCCGCTGGCCCTGGGGCTGGTGCCGGACGAGCGGCGGGCGGCGGTGCTGGCGAACGTGGCCCGGGACATCGAGCTCCGCGGAGCACACCTGTCGACGGGCTTTCTCGCGACCGCATTCGCGCTGCCGCTGCTGTCCACGGGTGGCTACCACGAGTTGGCGTGTCACGTGGCGCAGCAGACGAGCTACCCGTCGTGGGGCCACATGGTGGCCTGCGGCGCGACCACGATGTGCGAGCTCTGGAATCCGGACACCGGCGACCCGCGAATGAACTCGTGGAACCACTTCGCGCTCGGCACGGTCGGCCAGTGGCTCTTCGAGCACGTGGCGGGCCTGGCGCTGGAGCCGGAAGCGTGCGGGCCGGCGCCGCTCGCAGGCGGAGTGCCGGCCGGGCCGGACTTTTCGTGGGGTCGGCGGTTCGTCATCCGGCCGCGACCCGGCGGGGGGCTGACGTGGGCGCGGGCGCGGTGGGACTCGCTGTGCGGGCCGGTGCTCTGTCACTGGACGCTCGGCGACGGCGCGCTGGGGGTGGGTGTGCTGATCCCGCCCAATGCCCGCGCGCGCATCTGCGTCCCCACAATGGGATGGCCGGATTGGGAGCTGACCGAGAGCGGGCGGGTGATCGGCCGGGGTGGTGCGCCGGTCGGCGCGGTTGACGGGTTGACATGGCACGGGTCCACGACGGGCGGGCAGGTCGAACTCGAAGCGTGCGCGGGCAGCTATTCGTTCGGGCTGCATGCCGGGGGCGGGCGATGACGGAGCTGCAACAGGGCCTGCTGGCGGGGCTGGCCACGTCGGTGCTGTGGTCGTTTACCGCGGTGTTCTTCGCGGCCGCGGGTCGGCGGATCGGCGCGGCGCTGGTGAATTCGCTGCGGATCATGTTGGCGATCGTCTGGCTGGGGCTGACGCATCGGGTCGTCAGCGGTCACTGGCTGCCGTCGGCCAGCGGCGGACAGGTGTTCTATCTCGCGCTGTCGGGGCTGATCGGGCTGAGCCTGGGCGACCTGGCGCTGTTCAGCGCCTTCGTGCGGATCGGACCGCGGTTGGCGATGCTGGTGATGACGACCGCGCCGATGTTCGCGGCCGGGGCGGGGGTGCTGGCGCTGGGTGAACGACTGCACCCCCCGGCGGTGGTGGGCATGCTGTTGACGATCGCGGGCGTCGCGGTGGTGGTGCTCGAGCGGCCGGCGGGCGGGGCCGCAGCGCAGCAACAGGCGGGGCGGAATGTCGGGCTGCTGCTGGCGCTTCTGGCCACGCTGTGTCAGGCGGCGGGGTCGCTGCTGAGCAAGCAGGGGATCGGGCACGGGTGGCTGCCGCGGGAGCAGCATCTCGGGCCGCTGGCGGCGACGTTTCTGCGAATGGCGTTTGCGGGGCTGTTTGTGCTGCCGGTGGTGGCATGGCTGGTGCGGCGCGGGACGGCCCGCGATCCGCGGCCGGAGGCGGCCGGTCGGCGGCGCCAGGGCTACCTGTTCACGCTGGGCGGCTCGCTGGTCGGGCCGTACCTGGGGGTCTGGATGTCGCTGGTGGCGTTCGACAAGGCGCCGCTGGGGGTGGCGCAGACGCTGCTTTCGCTGCCGCCCGTCTTCGTGCTGCCGCTGGCGGTGTGGATCGAGAAGGAGCGCCTCACGTTTCGGGCGGTGGTGGGGGCGGTCGTGGCGGTGGCGGGCTGCGCACTGCTGTTCCTGACCGCGTAAGGACAAGCCATCACCGAGCGGCCGCGTTCTTCTTTCTCACGCCCGGTGGCCGCGGCTAAACGCGTCTAGCACAATCAACGCCTGAAAAAACCAACTGGGGGACCGACCTCCGGTCGGTCGCCTAAAAAAACAACTGGGGGACCGACCTCCGGTCGGTCATGTGCCAAGCCGGAGGCCTATCCCCCAAAAGTGACAGGCCGGAGGCCTATCGTGCAGGATTGTGATAGCCGCTCTAATACTCGCGGAAGCACGCGACGAAGGGATTGATGTCGCCGAAGTCCACCTGGCCGTCGCCGTTGATGTCGGCGTTCCGGCGATTGCAGCAGGGGAACGCAGCCGCGTACGCGTCGGCGTCGGTCAGCGCCAGGACGAACGGGTTGATATCGCCGAAGTTGCGCAGGCCGTCGCAGTTCAGGTCGCAGGGGTTGTAAAACAGCGCTTCGGCGGTGACGGTGCCGCGCAGGTGCACGGCCAGGACGTCGACCTCTACGTTGCCGAACGGCGGCACGTTGACCACCAGCGTGCCGAGAACGACGTTGGTGGCCGAGACGTAGCCGAAGCCCTGGGCATCGAGACCGATCGTCACGTCCGCGGACACCGCGGGCGGGGCGGGCGGCTCCGGGTACGCCAGATTGCCGGAGAAGGCCACGAGCGGGGCCGGCCCGGGGGCGCACTCCGAACCGACCAGATTCTCCGGCGGAATCTGATCCGTCACGTCGAGGTCGAACGGCGGGAAGATCGAGTATCGGACCGTGACGATCACCTGGGTGACCTGCCACCCGACGGTGTACACGGTCGCGTTCGCATCCAGCGCGGTGGGGGACGTCCACGTGACGTCATCGCCGTCTGTGTAAACGTCGAAGTCCCACGTCACCGGCTCGGCCGCCGCAGCCAGGGCCAGCGCGACCAGCAGCGCAAGAATCGATGTGATTCGCATGTCTCTCCTCCTCGTCCAAGCCGTCCGCGAACACACCTCCCGAAGCCCTCATAGTACCGGGCGGGGGGCCGCGTTCCCAGCGTTTTTCGCGCCGGGCGCAACCAGCGCGGAGCCGCGCCAGACGGAAACGACGCACCATCGCGGCCGCCGCGCAGCCGAGATGGCAGTCGCACACGCAGCGGCGTGTCGTTTACCCGATTCCGAGGGGGGCTCATCGTGTGCCGGTCCGTTTGCCCAGGGACCGCGCACCAACGGGCGGCTAGGCCCCGGCGTACTCCGCGTATGTCTTGGCCGTCTCCCAGACGCGCACTCGGTGCAGCTTGGCCGGCGCAACATGATCCGCCAGCAAACCCCAGATAACGCGGGCGATGTTCTCGACGCTCGGATTCACGTCTCGAAACTCGGTTGTGTCGGCATTCAGGTGCTTGTGATCGAACCGGTCGATGACCCGCTCGCCGACGATCCGCTCGAACTCGGGAAGTGGCAAAACCGCGCCGGTCGCCGCGTCCGGCGGGCCGGCAACGGTGACTTCCAGGAGGTAGTTGTGCCCATGGCCCTGGGGATTGTTGCACTTGCCGAACGTGCGGCGGTTCTGCTCGTCCGAAAGCTGCGGGCAGTGCAAGCGGTGGGCGGCGGCGAACTCGAATTGTTGCGTGAGCAGGATCATGCCAGGGCTCTTCCGTTGAATCCCGTACCGCAGGCCGGGGGTCGCCCACAACTCGAGCTCCACCAGCGTCGCGCCGCGCGGCGTCTCGGGGATGACCCGCGCCCAGATATGCTCGAGGAGATGCTCGGCCGGCATACGCCAGCCATGCTCGCGGAGCGCTGCGGCGGCGTACGGGATCGCGTGCCGGCGCAAGAGACCGTCGAGGATCGCGATGTTGCAGAGGTAGCCGGTGATGGGGTCGGGCTCGCCCGCCACCGTGGCCCGCAGCTTCAGGTACGGCACGATCCCGACAGCGCTTGGCCAGCCACCCCACGAGTTGGTGATCGGCCGCGTGAATTCCACGTGGCCGGCCCAGTCCCGATCGACGGAGAAGCGAACCTCGCGCGTCAGCCGGATCATGCGGCCTGATTATAAGCGCGGCTGTCGTCTGTGGCCCCGGATTGTTCATCCGTTTCACGAGCGTTGCGGCCAGCCGACGCCGGCCACCGCGCTTCCAGACCCACGGCGCGGGAAGGCGGATACCGCGCCGTGGCGCGGCGGCCGTGTGCGGCACGCGTTATAGGAGCCGCAGAGCACAATTCCATACCTCGCCATCCTGACGGCCCCTCGAAAGGGGGGCGCCGCGCCAGTCCACCGTTGTGACGCTGGCTATTCGCCCGTTTTCCTGCTCCCCGTTTACGCCCGCGCTGCCTGTCACCCGTGGGGTACAGGCCTCTGGCCTGTCCCCTGACCGACCGGAGGTCGGTCCCCCAATTAGTACTGCCAGGCGCTGTAAAGCAAAACGACCGCCCACACGGGGCGGTCGCTTGCTTATTTATCGGGGCGACAGGCGTTGATAGTAAACCACACCGCCGGGCGGCGTCCAAACGCGGCCTGAAGCCGGCCCCGGCGGCGCCCGCCCCGCCCGCGTTCGCGTTCCGCTGGGGGCCGGGCGGAGTGCGGGACGATCGCTGAAGCCGACCGCGAACACGAGCACGCGAGGTCATCACAGAAGCCGACCCTGCCGCGCCGACACGTGGATGGGTAGACCTTGGAAGGCGCGCGCGGCAGCAACGAAATCGTGAACCGCCCGCTCCGGCCAGTCGCCCATGAAGCGGAAGGCTGAGGAGATCAGATACCCCGGATCGACCTCCAGAGCCGTCCAGCGGCGCCCGAGCGCTTCGGCCGCCTCGCCAGTGGTATTCGAGCCCGCGAAGATATCGAGCACTGAATCGCCTTCGTCAGTCAAGAACCGGATGAAGAACTCTGGGAGTGATCGCGGGAACCGCGCGGGGTGCGGCCTGAAGCCCGTGGCCTCGCAGAGTCGGAGGTAAAGGGAGTTACTCTCAGTGTTCGGGAACTGGAGCAGGTTCGACGGGATTGCCCCGCCGTTATCCTTGTCAAAGCTGCGACTGATGTCGTGTCCTGACGGCCGCTTCTTGGGTGAATAGAAACGGTCGGCATCCTTCAGAAGTGTTCGCATTCTGGCGCTATACGGCACCAGTACATTACGTACATTCGCCTTCGGGTGCTGCGTCTTCGACAGCCACCAGACTGTGTTGACCGAATCCTTCGCGCGGACCTTCCGCTTGTTCACCCACTCGATGGGGGACGGTAGCTTCGCCGGATTATGCCAGAAGAACTCCTCTGCAAGATAGAAACCGCATTCGTCGCACAACCGCAGCAGCACGCGGAAGTTATGGAGCGACCGCACAGGCACGCCGCGCTGATATGCCCCGCCAAGGTCGAGGACGAAGCTGCCCGAGGCTTTCAGGACGCGCCGCACGAGCGGTCCGAACGAAACCAGCCAATCAACGTACTCCTGCTGCTCCAGATTGCCGTAGGTCTTCTGGCGCAGCAGAGCAAAGGGTGGCGAAGTGATCACCAGGTCCACGGAGTCCGGTGGCAAGGCTGGCAGGTACCCCTCGGCGCGCGTTACGATCGCACTGCCGAGGTGAGTGCGAAACAGCTCGACGGGACCGGGCACCGTGTGAGGGGCCGGCACGTCTGGTGACCGCCGTGGGGTCTTCCGTGCCCGAGCAGTGGCCAATTCGCTCTCCTGGGCGCCCCGCGTCCGGGCCGCGCTTCGCGTGCGCGCCGTCGTCGCAGACGATGCGCCACGTGACGTAAAGTCTGTAGACGTATTGTATGCAGACCCCGACGATCCTGTCAAGGTCGAAAGCGAACGAGCCTGGCCGCGGCTGGAGTTGCTTCGGTGAACGACATACTGGCACGATTCGGACACAAGCTTCGAACGATTCGGACAGAGAGACACATTTCTCAAGAACGGTTGGCCGAGCGCTCCGGGCTACATCGCACGTACGTGAGCAGCGTCGAGCGAGGTGAGCGCAACATCTCGCTGGTCAACATCGCCAAGCTCGCCAGTGCCCTGGGCGTCAAGTTGCCTGACCTGATGCCGTAACCGACTGTGTTTCCGGAGATTAGACCGTGGGGTTCAAGAGCGATCGTGAGTTCCTCCGCAACATCACCATCGGGGCGGTCGGCATGCGCCAGGTCGCGAGGCTGCTCAATGAGGGTGGGTTTCGTGTAATCGAGCTGGAGAGAACGGCGACCAGCAACAAGATTTGGACGACGAAGGTCAAGCGCCTGCGTGTTCCTGACCTGCTGTGTCTTCGCACTGGGACCCGGATCGAGTCCAGGGCGAAGAGTGATCTGAAGATCGCGATGTCCCACGCGGTCTCTAATGAAGAAAGGGCCTGGGACCGTGGGCTGCGGGACACCGATTTGGTCGCCTTTATCCACTGCGCGGAGCGCACTGACGGAAGCTGGGCAGCCAGCGACCGCGTTACTCTGTTTCGTGTGCGCGACATGCGAGCCACGGTAGAAGCGGCTGGGTTGACGCGTATGAAGGCCGCGTCCGAAGGAAGCGAAATCCAGCTTGTCTGGCCTGCCACCATCCCTCAACACTCGGGGCAAGTCTCAGCCGTCAGTCGGGAGGCGATAGACACGATCCTCGATTCAGGCCGTAGGCAGCGCTACCGGCTGGCGGCGCGACGTGGGGCAGGTGCTCACGCAGCCACCTACCGGCTCTATCCGTACTTGGACGTGGGGGAGAAGTTCGGAGCCGGCGACACAATCATCGCGTCAGCCGTACCCCAGCGTATCATCCCGCACTGCCCGACCTGCGAGCAATACGACTTTGTGCTGGACCTGCACTCCGAAAGTCGCGAGACAGTCTATGCTGCGGCCAAGGCGCTCGGGTTCCTACCGGAGTTGCGCGGTAGCAGCGCGGACGTGCTTCGCGACGTTGCCGCCAACCATGCGGACGCTCTCGTGCGACTGGAGAGTGCCGCGGCGCTCGCACGGCTGGGCGCACCCGACGGATGGGAGGCGATCGAGCAGACGCTGTGCTCCGCCTCAGACGCCTCGCTAAAGATGGAGGCGGTTCTGGTCCTCGGCGAACTGAGGGAGGATGCGGCTTCACGTCTACTCGCCGCCGTCGCCACCGATGTTTCACACCCCTCAGAACTTCGGGCTGCTGCCGCTTGGGGAATGAGCACAGCTGCGGCTTCCTTGAGCGCGACACCGCTTCTGGAACTCGTTGCTGATGGGGACGAGCTGGTTGCGATCCATGCGGTTGTTTCGGCTTCGCGGTTGATGGACGACGCCGGGCTCGCGTTGGCGCTGGCCCGCCTCGGTACAGACGAACGGGCATCGGCCGGGGTTGCTCGGGCGATCCTGGCGTCGCGGCGTGACCCACTTCCGCATATCTTGCGCGCCGTCCGTTGCTCAGCGGGGCAGCCCCGCTCCTGGCTGCTGTACCTGCTTGCGATGCTGGGACGCAGCCATTGCGAGCGATTACTGTCGGAGCAAGCCCCAAGCATCTTGGCTGAGCTGGAGTTCTTTTGGGCGAGACACGTCGAGAACTGGACCAACCGCATTGATGTCGCCGACCAAATCGACTTCCAGTTGGCCCAAGTGCTGGGCTAGCGAGCGCTAGTACCAGAGCGGCCCGCCAAGCGGCTCCTGCGTCCATGTCAACTGGCTGGGCATGGCGCGAGCATCGCGTTGCCACCTCGGGGACGATCCGCACCTGACGGTGGGCCCCGTCGCGGGGGACGCGGATTGGGCGCACTCCCTCCAGGCACTGATCCGGTTCACGGGCGTTACCCACCCGGTACGAAGTGAGGTATGCCCCAGACGTACACGCCCACTGGTCGCGTTTCTTCTGCCTTACTCACCCGGGTCGCTGCGAGCGGGCACGCCATTCTGGAGGAGGGGTCGAAGCCAAACGCCTTCGAGGATAGCACGTCCCGCGACCATGAGTGCACGGAAGCGCGCTGACATTCTCGGAATTCCGCTCCCCGGCGGACGGGATTCTCGGCGTCTCCGGTAGATACCCAGTATGGGAGCAGACGCCGGCGTAATGCTGTTGGGCCGCTCGGGGGCCCGGAGGCACGGGCGGCCGCCGCCTGCCGCCCGGATCGGAGCGGCCCGCGAAAATCCGCCGGAATCGCACGGCCACTTCGCGGCGGACGCGGTAAGCACTACAGCAGGCGAACACGAAGGAGTAATGCCGGCGGACGGCCAAGCGTGGCCGGCCGGGCCGGCGAAGGCGACGGAGAATTCCCGAATCTGCCGGCCCGTTTCGCCCTGGACGGCATAGATACACAGCATGGGCATACGAAGGAGTAGTGCCGTGAAGCAGGTGAAGACGTTTCGATTTTCGGAGGCCGAAGTAGCCCTGTTGGACGCTTTGAGCGGCGAGTTCGGGGCCGGGTCGGAGGCGGACGCCCTGCGGTCGGTCGTAACCGACGGGCTGCGGCACCGTATGGAGCAGGGCGAGCCGCCGATCGCCCCCCTGTTGGTGGAGACGCTCAAGGACGAGGCGGTGGTCGAGGAGTACCTGAACTACCTCGACGCCGTCCGCGAGCGGGCCGGGCTGAAGCGCCTCGACGGGTCGCCGCCCCAGCACCACTTCGTGCAGATTCCCGCCGACGGATCGTGGGAATCCAAATGCTCCGGCGGTGGCTGGATGGTGGTCCATAAGAGCGTACGCCTGACGCCGCAGGGCTTTATGGTGGAGGTGTGACCGTGACTGACGAAGCGACGGACATCGCCACGGCCCCGGCCGAGCTGGTGCTGCTGGCCAGCCTGGACGGCCGGAAGCTGCCGCGGGTCGAGATCGTGGCGTACACCGGCGGTGTGATGAACGTGCCCGGCTGGGGCGATGTGGCGATCGAGCTGGCCGGCCTGGAGCTTCCGGGCACCGTGCCGATCGTCTCGGACCACGACAGCACCCGCCGCGGCATCGTCGGGCACGGTCGGGCGACGGTTCGTAGCAGCAAGCTGCTGGTGTCCGGCTCGATCTCGGCCGGCACGCAAGCGGCGCGCGAGATCGTCGAGGCCGCGAAGAACGGCTTTCCCTGGCAGGCCAGCGTCGCGGCCGAGGTGCTGGAGCGCCGGCACGTGCCCGCTGGCAAGACGGTCGCAGTCAACGGCCAGAGCCTCACCGCGCCCGCCGGCGGCATGACGCTGATCGCGCGGGGCAGGTTGAGGGAGGTTTCCATCGTCGGCATCGGCTGCGACGCACAGACGAGCGTGGCCATCGCCGCATCAAGGACGAGCAAGGAGCAGACGAACATGGACGTTCACACGGCCGAGACGAACACGCCGGTCACCGACGCCGCGGGCCTGGAAGCCGCGCGGCTGGAGGCCACAGAGGTTGCAAGGGTTGAGTCGATCCGGCGCATCTGCGCGGACCGGCACGCCGAGATTGAATCGCGGGCCGTAGCCGAAGGCTGGGACGCGACCCGTACCGAGCTTGAGGTTCTGCGCGCCGACCGGCCGAAGGTGACGGGCATCCGGATGACGCAGCGCGCCGGCTCGATCGAGACGATCGAAGCGGCCGTCCTCACGCGCATGGGCAAGGCGGCGCTGGGCGAAAAGGCGCTGGGGCCGGCCGCGATGGAGCAGGCCGGCCGGCTGGGCGCGACCTGCCTGCTGGACCTGTGCCGCGCGGCGCTGCTGGCCGACGGGCAGGAGCCGCCCCACGGCAAGATGGAACTGGTCAAGGCGGCGCTGAGCACGTACACGTTGCCCGTCGCGCTGGGCAACGTCGCGAACAAGGTGCTGCTGGACGCCTACAACGACGTGCCGGCCACCTGGCGGGCCTTTGCCTCGGTCCGGAGCGTGCCGGACTTCAAGACGAACTCGGCGATCCGGCCGAGCTTCACCGGCGCGCTGGAGCCGGTCGCCCACGGCGGCGAACTCAGGCACGGCACGGTCGGGGAGTCGGTCGCGCAGTTCTCGATCGACACGTTCGGCAAGCTGCTGTCCATCGACCGGCGGGACATCGTCAACGACGACCTCGGCCTGTTCCAGGACGCCGCGGCGGCGATGGGCCGGGCGGCGATGCGGAAGCTGTCGGACCTGGTCTATCAGGTGCTGCTGGCCAACGCCGCCGGCTTCTTCTCGACCGACAACAAGAACCTGCTCACCGGGGCCGACAGCGCGCTGAGCTTCGAGGCGCTGGCCATGGCGATAGCGCTGATGCGGACCCAGAGGGACGCCGAAGGTAACGACCTCGACCTCAAGCCGGCGACGCTGCTGGTCGGCCCCGAGCTGGAGCCGACCGCTCGCGCACTGCTGGAAAGCGAATTCATCCAGCGGCCCGAGGACGTGCCGACGGGCAACAGCCTACGGCGCGCGGTGAACCTGGAGGTCGAGCCGCGGCTGAACAACGCCACGAAGTACGGCACGGCCGCGAGCGCCAAGCACTGGTACCTGTTCGCCGCGCCGTCCTACGCCCCGATGGTCGTGGCGTTCCTCAACGGCCTCCAGACGCCGACGGTCGAGTTCTTCGGGCTAGAGCAGACCATCGAGCGGCTGGCGGTGACGTGGCGGGTCTACCACGACTTCGGCGCGGCGTTGGTCGATCCCCGCGCAGCGGTGCGGAGCAAGGGCGAGGTCTGATCTTCGAGTAGCGGAGCAACAGCGCCCGGCGCCATGCCGGGCAGTTCAAACATCTGAGGCAGGCCCATTCCGAGACCACCCCGGGCTGTGCCTCCGAGCCGGACGCCACTGAGGCCCGGCCGCGGAGGAACTATGCCGGTCACGGAAGACATGGTCCCTGAGGTGGTCGAGTGTGTCGGTGAGTACGAGCTGCGGGTCGTCCGCGCCGACGAATCCCCTGAGTCGCGCCAGCGGTGGGAACAGCGAAGCGACGCCCTCGCCGCCTGGCTGCTGAGCCGGTGGCGCGAACAGCAGCGGCAGGAGGGACAGAATTGACGGCCATCGAAGCGGTCACCGTGCCCGAGGAGCAGCGCTTCGCGGACTGCCTCTGCGCGCTGTTCCGGCTGAAGCTGAACGACCAGTTCGGCGGCCGGCTGCGGCTGGGGCTCGCGTGCCAGCGCTGCGTGGAGCACGACCTGAGCGACGACGAGGCCGTCGAGTGCATCTTCGCCTACTGCAAGTTCCGGCCGTTCCCCGGCGGCGTCTCCGAAGACGAGATCATCAGCCGGCTCCGCGCGGCCGAGAACGGCAGCCGTCGCGGCGCGGCCTACGCCGAGCAGGCCGACGCCGCGCCACCAGTCTTGCTGCCGCAGTACCTCACGGTGGAGGAACTCATGGCCACCTATCCGGGCCTGCGCGAACCGGTGATCGAAGGGCTGCTGCGCGACGGCGAGACGATGAACGTCATCGCCACGCAGAAGACGGGCAAGAGCTGGCTCGTGACGGACCTCGCCATCGCGGTCGCCATGGGCCGGCCATGGCTGGGGCGGTTCCCCACGCGGCAGGGGAACGTGCTCGTCCTCGACAACGAGTTGCACGGCGAGACCATCGCCGACCGCATCCCGAAGGTCGCCCGGGCGCGCGGCATCGACCCGGCCACGTTGCGCCGGCACGTCTGCGTAGAGAATCTGCGGGGCCGGCTCGTGGACCTGATCCGGCTGCAAACGTACTTCCGGGCCATCCAGCCGGGCCTGTTCAAAGTCGTGATCCTCGACGCCTTCTACCGGTTCATCCCGCCGGACACGGACGAGAACGACAACGGCACGATGGCCCGGCTGTACAACTACATCGACAGCTACGCCCTCGACCTGCGCTGCTCGTTCGTGCTGGTGCATCACACCACAAAGGGCAGCCAGTCGAACAAGTCCGTCACCGACGTGGGGGCCGGCGCGGGCGCGCAGAGCCGGGCCGCGGACACACACCTGATCCTCCGCGCCCACGAGGAACCGAAAGCGGTTGTTCTGGATGCCGCGATTCGGTCGTGGCCGCCCATCGAGCCGGTCTGCCTGCGCCGCGAGTGCTACGTCTGGGACCTTGCCCCGGACCTCGACCCGGCGCTGTTGAAGTCCGACCGTCCTGCGCGCCGCCGGAAGTCCGAGGCGGAAGAGGAGCCGGCCAAGCTGGCCGAACCGCCTTGGGATGCGGCGCGGTTCGTCCGTGAGTTCATCCGGCCGGAGGCGAAGACCAGGGCGGCAATCATCGAGGAAGCGATCCGAGCCGGCCTGTCGGAGCGTCGCGCCGAGCGGCTGCTCCTCCGCGCCGAGGACATGGGCCTGGCGCACCGCTGGAGGTTCGACAGCAACGCGCCGGTGAAGTACGCGACCGTGTCGCAGCCCCTGATGGACGTTGGCACGACCTCGAAACCGGTGAAGAAACGGAAGCGAAAGAAGTGACTGCGCGCCCGCGCGCGCACCCCCCATACCCCCCTGAGGTGCGGAAGCACCTCAGGGCCGGGGTAGTGCGCGGGTGCGCGAGCGACGGGCAGGAAGCTGGGAAGGCGCGAAGGAAAGGCTGGCCAGCGGGCCGGCCCGTGGCCGGCCGTGGGTGGCTGGCCGGTGAGGAAGTTCAGCGCGAAGGGAAGTACGCGAGCATGGAAGCGATCGACACGAAGCATGTCTGCGAGAAGGTCCAAACCCCCCGCGAAATCGAGGACTTTGGCGCGCCAGAGCGACGCCCGCGGCTGGACCCGGCCCGGAAGCCGGCCGTGGAAAGACGGCTGGCCGAAGTGCCCGAAATCTATCGCGCGGGCTACCTCAAGGCCCTGGCCGGGCGTTCGCCGAAAGCGGCCATCAAGGCGTTCTGCCTGGAGTGCGTGGGCTGGCAGCGCGCCGAGGTCGCCGCCTGCACGGCCCTGGCCTGCCCGTTGTGGAGCTACCGGCCGTTTCGGGGCGCGGTCGCGAAGGAGCGCCGGACATGCCCGCCGGGCCTCTGCGCGGCCCGCGGTTCAGCGCGGCGCGGCGGGACGGTCGGCAAGGCGTGGACAAGCGGGAAACATGGTCATGCAGAGGTTGCAGAGGTTTCCGGGGACGCTCCGGGTCCTTCCGCCGGTCCGCCGGAAAAGAACCGCCGCGAGAACGGCACCGGAGCAGGTTTGTTTCGTTCGGCGGCGCGCGCACAGCCGAGGATGCCTCCTGCGACGCGCGGCAATGCCCCTGGCTGGCCGGCCGGCAGGGACCCGCGCGGTCTTTAGGCTGAAACCAGCAAGCCGATGCTTGACACGCCGGCCAGCGTGACCGCAACGTGAGCGTAAGACGCGATGGAACAGGCACTTGCGACAGAGCGAAAGGAGGCGGCAACGATGAGCGCGACGGCCACGACGCCGGCGGTGGCCTACCTTCGCCGCTCCACCGACAAGCAGGAGCAGAGCATCGCCGACCAGCGGAGCGAGATCGAACGGTACGCCCGCGAGAAGGGCTTCCGGATCGTCCGCGAGTACACCGACGATGCCATCAGCGGCACGTCGGCGGATCAACGGCCCGGCTTTCAGAAGATGATCGCCGACGCCCCAGCCGGCGGCTTCAAGGCGGTGATCGTCTGGAACTCCGACCGCTTCAGCCGCGGCGACGTGACCGAGACGGAGCATTACCGCTTCCTGCTCCGCAAGGCCGGCGTGACCGTGCTGAGCGTCACGGAGGACTACCTCGCCCGTGAGGGCATCGACGGCGACGTGCTCCGCACCGTCAAGCAGTTCCAGAACCGGCAGTACTCGATCAGCCTGTCGCAGAACACGCTGCGCGGCCAGATCAGCGCCGTGCTGGGCGAGTCTGACCCGGGCCGCGCTGCCCCGTACGGCTACGATCGTGAGATCATCGCACCCGACGGGTCGCTGATCTTCCGCATTCGGTTCAACCAGGGACGAGTACGCGAGGTCTACGACAAGGACGGCAAGCTCCAGGCCCGCTACGCCAAGGGGCAGGCGTTCGCGAAGCCGGGGCGCGAATGCCGCGCCCGCCTCGTGCTGTCCGACCCGCAGCGCGTCCAGGTAGTCAAAAACATCTTCCGCATGTGCCTGGACGGCGTCGGCTTCGCCTCGATTGCCGCCGACCTCAACGCCCGCGGGATTCCGCCGCCGTGCCACGACGTTTGGAACTTCACCACCATCAAGTCGCTTCTGGAGAACCCGACGTACCGCGGCGATCTGGTGTGGAACCGTCGGACCGAGGCCAAGTTCTACCGGGTCAGGAACGGCCGCGCGGAGCAGCGCTACCGACAGGGGCACGAAGCCAAGGTCATCAAGACACCGAAAGAGGACTGGGTCATCGTTCGCGGCGCGGTACCCGCGATCATCAGCGCCGCGGATTGGGAAAAAGCGCAGGTGATGGTGAGGGCACGCGCCCGAGCGCGGGGCGGCGCTGGCCATCGCAATCGCCGCTGGTTGCTCACCGGGGTGCTCGTCTGCGGTGACTGCGGGCACCGCTTCTGGGGTGACCCGCGGCACAAGGGCCGCAACCACGGCCGGACGCCGGTGGTCACGAGCTACTACAGTTGCGCCGGCCGCCGCTCACATGGGAAGACGACATGCCCGACGCCGTCGGCGCTGCGGGCGGAACAGCTCGAAGCGTGGGTGCTCGACAAACTCCAGCGCGTCGTGCTGGCCGACGAGGAAGCGCTGGACGCCGCCATCAAGCGATTCGTCAAGCTGGCCGACCAGCAGAGGCCGAGCACGGCGACAGTGGACCGCATCGCACGCGAACTCCGACAGATCGACGACACCGTCGCGATGCTGACGACGAACATCGACCCCGCAAACCTCTCGCTATTGAACGAACGCCTGACGCAGCTTCGGAAGCGGAAGGAGGCGCTTGAGGACGAACTCCGCAACGCGGAGCGTTCCAGCAATCCGTGCGACGTGGGTGGCCTGCGACAGTGGGCCAGCGCCCAACTGGCCGGCCTTCGTGAGGCGATGGACGGTACGCGCGACGATCACACGCGTGGCGTGATCGGCACCTACATCGAGCGGATCACGGTTTGGCCGTCACAGAAGCGAGGCGAAATGCTGCTGAATCACGCCGCCGGCCCGTTGTGGAAACGACACGACCGCCCCGAAGGACGGTCGCGGGCAAACAAAATCGGGGCGACAGGACTCGAACCTGCGACCTTCTGCACCCCATGCAGACGCGCTAGCCAGACTGCGCCACGCCCCGGTGCACCCCCCGGACACTCTAGTTCCGCCCGCCACCAGCGTCAAGCTGCGGCCGCGGCGCGGCCTGCGCCGCCGGCTTCCGCTCGCGCAGCAGGCGCAGAGCCAGCACGGCCACCCCGCCCACCAGCAGCGTGTCCGCGGTGTTGAACACCCACGGCCACAGCTCGCGCGAACCCAGCCAGCGGGTCGGGATTTTGATGAAGTCGCGCACGTAACCGCGCGGCGGTCCTAGCCGCTCCCAGGCGCTGCCCGGCAGCGTCCGCGGGGCGCGGTCCGCCCGCGGCGGGAACTCGTGTAGATACACCCACTCGCCGTCTGCGGAGCGCGCCGGCACGTACCACCGCACCGCCAAGCCGGCCGGGGTTGGGAAGCGATACTCCACCAGTTGCACAAACGCCCGGTCGTACATGTTCCCGAGCGCGCCGGCCAGGATCGCGCCCAGCGCGACGTGTGTCAGCCAGCGCTGCGGCGGGCTCTGCGCGAACATCCAGATCACGAGCACCAGGGCCAGAACCGACGCCAGCAGGAACACTTCGGTGTGGCCGGCCCCGATCCCGAACAGGGCCCCCGGGTTCAGCGTGGTGTGAAACTCGAGCACACCGGGGACGATTTCCATCCGCCCACCCTGGCCCAGACGCTCGAACGCCCAGTGCTTTGACCACAAGTCCAGCGCCAGACCGGCCACCACCACCGCCCAGAGGCGGACGTGCGCCCAGAAGTCGCGCATCGCCGTCTGCACCGCGGGCACGGTAGCTGGGGCAGCCGGTATGGGGCCGAGCGCGTCCGAAACCGGCGGGAGCGACGGGGTTTGCGGGGTAGCCGGGCTCGACAAGATCAGAACCTGCGGCCCTGGCCCTGCTCTTGGGCGAGGGTGTATTCGTAGCAGTACTTGGCCCACGGCTTGGCCTTCAGCCGGGCCTTGCCAATGGGTTTTCCGGTGGCCAGGCACAGGCCGTACGTGCCCTTGCGGATGCGTTCCAGCGCCTCGTCGATCTCACGCAGGATCGCGCGTTCGCCCTCGATCAGGCCCAGCGTGAACTCGAGCTCGTAATTGTCCGTCCCCAGGTCGGCCATGTGGATCGGCATGCTGGAAAGGTCACCCGAGGCCTCGCGACGCTCCTTGTGCAACGCCTCGCTGTGAAGCGAAGATACATCCCCCAGAATCTCGGCCCGCTTCTCGAGCAGCATTTCGCGGTACTGCTCCAGGTCGGCCGCAGTCAGCCCACTGTCGGCCGGCTGCGTCCCAAGCTGCCCGTCCCGCGGTTCGGTCGCCGACACATGTGCCACGAGCGGTCGGGCAGACTTCGCCGGCCGCCGCCTGCTGGGCTCCTTCGAGGTCGGCTTCCGCACGGCCACCGTCAAGCGTTTCGGCTTGCCGGCGGACTTGGACGCGGTGCGCTTGGCCGCGGCGGCCGGTGCGGCTTTCTTGGAGCCGCGAGCGCGCTTCTGCGGTGCTTTCTTGGGCAAGACGAGCTCCGAAACCGCAGCGCGGGAAACGGCGGAAACCGTCGTAACCCTCTGCGCCGACCACACATCCCTGAAGGACGCCTGTAACCTTCTCAGTATACGAGAGCCGCTGTGCACTGTCAACGCACACCGACGCCCGCGAGCCGGGAGCGCTAACGACCTCGCGCTCCGCCAGCGACGCCGTTCCGCACGCTAAGCGTAGCCCGCCCGCGATTTGTGGTCGCGCCAAAGCGTGATCTGCTGGACGCGTTCAGCCGGTTGTCGGAACTTGCGAATGCCAAATCCAGTCGTCGAGGAGGGCTGCGGCCGCACCGGAGTCAAGCGTCCGCCGAACCGTCTCCGCCCCGTCCGCCCAGTCCTCCGCCAGACCCGCGACCCAGAGCGCGGCCGCACCGTTGAGAATGACCATCTCCCGCGCCGGGCCCCGAGCGCCGGCCAAGACCTCACGAATCCGCCGAGCGCTCTCCTGGGGGCTGGCGACGTGCAACTCGGCCAGGTCGGCCCCTATCACCCCCGCGCACGAGGGGACCACCTCCCCAAATCTTGTCTCTCGGCCGTCCCAGCGGCCGACCCAGCTTGGACCGGCGATGCTCAGGTCGCATAGACCCTCGAGACCGTGCACGACCATGGCTCGCTCCGCACCCAGCTCCCGGAGCGCGGCGAGCAGTAACTCCACGTGCTCGACGCGACTGACGCCCAGCAGTTGGCGGCGCACACCGGCCGGATTCGTCAGCGGTCCCACAAGATTGAAGATTGTGCGCACGCCAAGCGCGCGGCGGACCGCGGCGGCGTGTTTCATTGCCGGGTGCAGCCGAGGGGCGTAGAGGAACGCGATCCGACACTGCGCCAGCGTGCGCTCGAGCACTGGGACTTCGGCGTCGATGTTCACGCCCAGCGCCTGCAGGACTTCCGCCGAGCCGCTCGGTCGCACGTTGCTGCGGTTTCCATGTTTGGCCACCGTCGCCCCCGCGGCCGCCGCCACGATCGCGACCGCGGTGGACACGTTGAAGACCGGGCGGCCGTCGCCGCCAGTGCCGCAGGTGTCGATCGCGGCCACGCCGGGGGGCAGGCGCACCGCGGCCACGTGGCTGCGCATTGCGAGGGCCGCGCCGACCAGCTCTTCGACCGTTTCCCCCTTGGTGGCCAGTGCAGCCAGGACAGCGGCCATGAGCGGGGGTTCGAGCCGGTTCTCCATCAGGGCGTCGAACAGGGCCCGCGCCTCAAGACGTGTGAGATCGTCGCGACGCACCAGTTTCGCCAGCGAGTTCACCGCGTCCATCCGCTCTCCTGATCGCGGCCGGCGGTTCCGATCGTCACGCCTCCAGCGCCGCGCCGGCTCCCGGCCGGCTCTCCAGCGTCCGCGCCGGTCCGAACCCGGCCGCGTCGTATTCGCGCCGAATCCGTTGCTCGATTTGCGGCACGGCGGCCGCGGGAGCCAGAGCGACGATGCAGCCGCCGAAGCCGCCCCCCGTCATGCGGGCCCCCAAGACGCCCGGAACGCCACGCACCAGCTCGACCAGCAGGTCGAGCTCGCGGCACGACACCTCGTAGTCGTCGCGGAGCGACGCATGCGACGCGTCCATCAGCCGTCCGAGCTCGGCCAGGTCGCCGCGTCGCAGCGCTGCCGCCGCGGCCTGCGTGCGCCGATTCTCGCTGGCCACGTGCCGTGCGCGCCGCGCTGCCACGGAGTCCATCCGCGACGCGTGCTCGGCCACTTCTTCCGGGTTCACGTCACGCAGGGCCTTCACGTCCGGCCGTAGACACCGGAAGTACTCCACCGCCATACGGCACTGCTCCTGCCGACGGGCATACTCGCCCGTGGCCAACTGGTGCCGCACGCCCGAATTCACGATCAGCACCGCGTGCGCCCCCAGCGTCATGGGGATGTGGTCCCACGTGCGGCTGCGACAATCGAGCAGCAACGCGTGCCCCGCCCGGCCGAGCACGCTGATGTACTGATCCATGATTCCGCACGGCACGCCCGCGAACTCGTGCTCGACCGCGCGACCGAAGTCCGCCAGCGCGACGCCTTCCAGGCGGCCACCCGCAAGTGCCGCGAGCACCAGCACACCGGCCACTTCCAGTGCGGCCGAGCTGGACAGCCCGCTGCCGACCGGGACGTCGCTGTGGATCAGCAGGTCCGCGCCGGCCAGCGCCAGCCCGCGCCGCCGCAAGAGGATCGCAGCACCGGCCACGTAGCTCGTCCAGGCCGGGTAACGGTCACGGTGCCACTCGGCGATCGGCCAGAGCTGCTCGGCGTCCAGGTCGAGCGCCACGACCCGCAGTGTCTGATCGCCGCGCGGCGCCGCCGCGACCCAGGTGCACTGCTCGAGCGCCATCGGCAGCACGTAGCCCGCGTTGTAGTCGGTGTGCTCGCCGATCAGGTTCACGCGGCCCGGGGCCCGCGCCAGATGCGTGGGGGGCCGGCCGAAGCGCTCGACAAAGAGCTCACGAAGCTGTCCGGGCGCCAACGCTGGCATGTGTGCTCCGCTGGGCCGCCCGTTGCCGCAAGACCGGCAGGAGCTTGGAGATCTCCCGGGCGTAGCCGCTATTGGGAAACTCGTGGATGAGCCGTTCACCGGACTCGATCGCGCTGGACATCTGCTTGTAGGAGACCGCGAGGATGACGCGGGCCTCGAGCTGCTCGAGGCGGGCACGGAAGACGGTGCGGGCCGAAGCCTTCAACGCCTCGGCCTCGCGCGGCGCGAGGTAGGAACGGAGCGCGAACGGCAGCCGGTGCGCCCGATCGCGGTCTTCCGTGCGGACCGCGTCCTCGTAGTCCCTCAGGAGTTGCTGGTTGTATTCGTGGCGGCGCCCGAGCTCGCCCGGCCATCTCGCGCTCGAAGCCTGGTCGGGGAAGAGCCGCGCGAGGCGCGCCGCCTTGCTCCGCGCCTGGTCCCACTTCTGCCGGTCGCGTAAAGCGTCAGAGCGCGCCAGCGCCGCCGCGACCCCTCCCTCGGTCGTCGCGCGGCGGGCGGCCTCCAGCCGCTGGCGGAACTGAACCGCCTCCTCGTGATAGCCTGGTTCCGTCTCCATCGCCCGGATCAGGTGCTGGGCGGATTCCCAGTTCTGCCGCACGATCGCCGCCTGGATCGGGTCACGCGGAAACTCGAAGTCCGTCTCGCGGTCTACCACCCGCTTCGCGCAGTCCGACAGCTTGCTGTTCTCGGCGATCAGCCGCCCGTGCTCTTCCTGCCGCCGCAGCAGGTCCGGGGCCTCCAGCAACGCATCCTACGCGCGGCACGCGTAGCTGACAAATCTGCGGATCGGCAGCAACTGACAGCATAACAGGACCGTCAGGAGCAACACCGCCAGTCCGCCCCCGACGAACGCCGGCCCCGCTGCCCAATGCCCGTGCAGCGCCCACCATGCCCCGCCGCCCAGCGCCAGGCCCACCCCGAACACCGCCGGTGTGACGAACCCCGTGACCTTCCGGCGCACACGAGCGTGCGGACTGGCCATACAGAGCATGGGGCACCGGCTGACCACGCCTTGCACGCCCGTCTACTCCGCCGACGCGGCAGCGCGCTCGATCTGCCAAAACCCGGCGCCTCAGACATGTTGCCGCCCGGCCGCAACCTCCCAGGCGGTCACCGGCATCCGCGTGCCGACGGCTTACCCTGCCGCTGTCATCGCTCAAGCGCCCCACCCGCGTTGTGACGCGCGCGACCGAGGGCCACTAGAGCCTAAATCGTCGATCCGCCGCCGCCACCACCTCCCGGCGGATTGTCCTCGATTCCGCTGCCGCCGCTACCGCCCCCGTCGCCTCCGCTATCGTCGCCACCGCTCCCGTCCCCGTCATCATTTCCTTCCGAGTCCACGTCCGGAAACATGAGCGGCCGCAGCGCGTCCTTGATGACCGTCACCATCGCGGAGCTGGTCAACCCGGTCGAGAGAACCGTGAAGAACGTCTGAAGCAGCGAGTTGGCCCAGCGCGTACGAAAGTCGAGTTCCTCAGTGGTCTGCGGTATCAAGCTGCTAACCCCCTGCAACCGGTACGCTGGCTTGGGTAGCCGACCGACCGCGCCGCTCTCGTCACGCGTCCAGTCGTCGGACGTTTGGGCCGTGACCATCGTGCCGGCGACGCCCTTCTGCGTTCCGGTCGACATTCCTGAGCCGGCTTCGTACATCTGCCCGAGTCGGATCAGGTCTTCGAGCGTGTAGTTTGTGCCGTTGGACGGCGGTGGGATGGTCCCCCCGGTCGTACCGCCCACCGTGCCGCTCCCGCCCGTCGTTCCGCCCATCAGGCCCCCCAACGCACTGGTGTCCACGCCGAACTGCGACGCGAGGTTCAGCAGCGCATCGAGCCCGCTCAGCCCGCCGTTCGTGCCGGTCGCGGACGACCCACCGCCAAATCGCGCCGCCGCCTCTTCCGTGTTCGGCTCGCCGAATCGCGGTCCGGTCAGCCGGATTCCCATCAGGCCGATGTGTCGTGCGATCGCCGCCCGCACCCATGTACCCGGAGAGCGCGACCCCGCCCCGGTCAGATTCTCCGTCGGCGTCTGTGATCGTAGGTCGGTCGAAACCGTAGTCGTCGTCTGGGCCATGGCCCAGCCCGTCAATACGACGCAGCCAAGCACCATCAATGGCAGCCGGGACATACGTTCCTCTCCTGGCCGGAAGCAGCTATAGTCCACATCTCATTATGAACCATTATAGCCCCATCGGCAAACATGGGATGCGGCCCGATTTGCAATCCGCCGGGGCAGGACCGCGGACGGCGCCGGGCTCGGCGGCCACCCTCCCGCGGGCAGCGCTGCTCGTGTTGACCGTGGTTATCGGTTGCGACCGCTCGACTGCCCCTCAGAGGACCGACCGAGCCGGCGGTTCGGGGCTGATCGTGGTATTCGGACCGTCCAGTGACCAGCCGGAATGGGTCGGCGTACGGGGCGGAGCAGAAAGCCTCGCGCGCCGCACGCCGAGGTTCCCAGTGCAATGTGTGGCACCGCACGCGGACTCAACCGACCGTCCGCGGTCCTTGCTGGCCCGCACCCTCGAGCAGGGCCCACAGGTGGTCTGTCTGCTGGTGACCGACGAGGCCGCCGCCCGGCCATTGATCGACGAGGCGGCCTCCGCCGGCGCGTGGCTTATCACGATCGGCGCAGTCATCGACGATCCGCGGATCCACGGGAGCGTGGCCGCGAGTCTGCCGGACGCGGCCGAACTCCTGGGAGCCAGTCTCGAGGCGGTGGCGGCCGGGCGGCGTTCGTATGTCCTGGTGCACGCTTCGGGAGCCGACGACTTGGCGACGAAATGCTACCTGCGTTTTGCTGCGGTGGCAGAGCGGCACCCGGGGCTCACCCTACTCAAGGCAGTGAACACGGCGGAGGCCGGGGTCGATCCGGCCGCAGCGGTCGAGGAGCTGCTGGGGCTGTTCCCGCACGCGGGACTGGTGGTCACGCTGGACCCGCAGGTCTGGCTCCGCCCGCGGGCGAACTGGTTTCGTGAACTGCGTGACCGCAACCGAGATTTCCGCTTCGCCACGCTGTCGACCGCGCCGCCGCTTTGGAAGCACCTGGGGGCAGGAGGGGGAGCGGCTGCGCTTGTCGGACCGCTCCACGGGGAACTGGGGGCGGCCGCGGTCCAGCTCGCTTTCGAGCTATTGCTGGACGCGGAGCAGGTCGTGCGGCAGCGCCGTGTACCCTGCGAGGTGGTCACGCCGGCCACGTTGCCCGAGTTTGCGCGGCGTTACGCGGAGGCCGCCGGGGGGCTGGATGTGACGCCCTATCTTCCGGGTTAACCGCCCGTTGATCAAGGGGGCTGGCTTCGCCCCAAACCGCTATTGCGGCAGCGCCGGCAACCACTTCCGCGGTGCCTGGCCCCGCCTCCAACCCTATTCCAACGGGCGGCTAGGAGCGGCAGCGGCTGTCACAACCCTTAGTGACAGGCCTCCGGCCTGTTACCCCTGGGGGACAGGCCTCCGGCCTGTCGACTGACCGACCGGAGGTCGGTCCCCCAGCTGGTTTTGTCAGGCGCTCTAAATGAAGTTCCACGCCGGCGCGCGGCGCGCCGGCGCGCGGGCCGCGCGCAGCAACGGCAGCAGGATCGAGACCAGCAAGGCAATGATCGCGACGACCACGAGCAGTTCGATGAGCATGAAGCCACCGGAGCCGTTTCGACCCCGTGGCGTGCTGCGGCCGCATGTGGACGTGTTCGTCAATCCGTTCCAGCAGCGCCAGCGGCCACCCGGGGGGCAAGGCACAGTGGCCCGGATGCGTTGCGGCCGGCTACGGCGCCCAGCTCGGCTTGCGCTTGTCGAGGAAGGCGCTGGTACCCTCGCGGGCGTCCGAGGCGCTGAAGCACTTGGCGAATTCCTCGACCTCGTCGTGCTGGAGCAGCGCGTGCTTGCAGCGCCCGATCGCCGAGGGCGAACCCGCGGCCAGCAGCTTGAACCAGCGTTGCAGCGCGGGGTCGAGGTCGTCGGGGCCGGGTACGACCTCGTCGACCAGGCCGATGCGGGCCGCCTCTTCGGCCGAGATCGCCTCGCCCGAGAACAGCAGCCGGCGGGCCACGCCGAGCCCCACGTACTTCGGCAGCCGCTGTGTCCCACCCCAGCCGGGGATGATGCCCAGCCGCGTCTCGGGCTGCCCGATCTTGCCCGTCGCGACCATCAGCCGGAAATCACAGGCCATCGCCAGCTCGCAGCCGCCGCCCAGGGCGGCGCCGTTCATGGCCGCAATCGTGATCTGGGGCAGGGCCTCGATCGCGTTGAAGACGTTGTGGCCGTTGCGGGCGAAGGCCCGCCCCTGGTCTTCGGTGAACATCTGCATCTCGCTGATGTCCGCGCCGGCCAGGAACACCTTGCCCGAACCGCGGAACACCACGAAACGCAGCCGGGGGTCGGTCGCGATCCGCTCGACCAGCGTGCCCAGCGTGCCGATCACCCGCGAGGAAAAAATGTTCACGCCCGCCGGCGACACGAAACGCACCGTCGCCAGTTCGCCTTGCTTTTCGAGCACCACCTCGGTCTGGGACTTTTCGTTGGCCATGTTGGCTTCCTCATCCGGAAAGACAAATCACCACAGAGACGTATGGAGTCCGCAGAACCACACGGAAAAACGCGAAGCTACACTCCAACAAACGGCGCCGGTGACTGTCTCGCGCGAGTTGTCGCCCGATACCGAATACTTCGGCGAACCGCCCACCGTTTCCGTTCCAATCGGGTGTTTTTTCCTCTGTGCCCCTTCGTGTCCTCTGTGTTTCTGTGGTATCTCTGTTACTTGGAGTAATCAAAAAAACCGCGGCCGCTCTTGCGGCCCAGCAGCCCGGCGCGCACCATCGTCCGCAGCAGCGGGGCCGGGGCGTACTTGTCCGCCCCCAGATCGTGGTGCAGCACCTCCAGGATGTTCAGGCACACGTCCAGCCCGATCAGGTCCGCCGTCGCCAGCGGCCCCATCGTGTGGGCCATGCCCAGCTTCATGATCTCGTCGATCGTCGCCGCATCCGCCACGCCGTCCGCCAGGCAGTGCACCGCCTCGTTGATCAGCGGCATCAGCACCCGGTTGCTCACGAACCCCGGATGGTCCTTCACCCTCAGCGGCGTCTTTCCCAACTCCTGCGCCAGGCTCGTGATGAACTCCACCACCGGCTCGGCCGTCTGTAACCCCACCACCACCTCGACCAGCTTCATCATCGGCACCGGGTTGAAGAAATGCATGCCGATGAAACGCTCCGGTCGGCCCGAGAGCGCCGCGAGCTGGCTGATCGAGATGCTGCTCGTGTTGCTCGCAAACACCACCTCCGCCGGCACGGTGCGGGCCAGGTTGTGGTAGAGCTCGCGCTTCACGCCGACATCCTCGAACACCGCCTCGACCACCAGATCCACGTCGGCCATGTCGGCCATTGCGGCCGGCCGCAGATTCCTCTTGGTCGCGGCCGCGGCGTCGGCGGTGAGCTTCTGTTTCTCGACGAACTTGTCGAGCGACTTGCCGATCGCGCCGAGCGCCCGCTCGACCGCGCCGGGAATGGCGTCGTACATGAGCACGGTGCGGCCCGCCTGGCCGAAGGTCTGGGCGATACCCGAGCCCATCGTGCCGGTCCCGATTACGCCCACGGTCCTCACGTTTGTCCGGATTTCCATCGCTCGCCTCCGCGAAGAAGAAGATCACCACAGAGACCCGTCAAAGAGCCCATGCGGGTTGATTCCCCGATCCCGGTCCGCCTGTCGCCGGCTTCGACGCAATACGGCTCCGTCCTTGGTCGTCTCTGTGCCTCGGCGTATCGACACGGATTTCGGTTCACGTCGGCGGACAGCGGGGGACGCCCAGCTTCGCCAGGATGTCCTCCATCAGACACCAGCGCGTCAGACCCGACTGAAACAGGTTCAACCCCACGAACAGCGTGAACAGCAGCCACCACGGGCTGTGGTAATGAGACAGAACCACGCTCGCGATCACGAACGTGCCCGCAACCACCCGGATCCACCGCTCGATACACATGCCACTATGCTGCCGGTCCATGACTCATCTCGCGTCCGCCGCCGCGTTTACCGGCGGCTCTTCTCTGTGAATCCGTCCCGCGGCGGTTTTCCTACACCGCCTCGACCGCCAGGGCCACCGCGTTCCCGCCGCCCAGGCACACGGCCGTCACGCCGCGCTTCGCCCCCCGCTGCTGCATCACGTGCAGCAGCGTCACCAGCACGCGGGCCCCGCTCGCCCCGATCGGGTGCCCCAGCGCGATCGCGCCGCCGTTGACGTTGACGCGCTCCGGATCGAGCTCGAGCCCCTTCACGCCCGCGATCGTCTGCGACGCGAACGCTTCGTTCAGCTCCCACACCTCCACGTCCGCGACTTTCCACCCCGCCCGCTCACACGCCTTGCGGGCCGCGACCGGCGGTGTGAAGAACAGCTCCCGCGGGGCCGCCCCGGCCGTCGCCTGACCCACGATCCGGGCCAGCGGCTTGCTGCCGCACCGCTTCAGCCCCCCCTCGCTGGCCACCAGCAGCAGCGCCGCCCCGTCGGAGAGCTGGGACGCGTTCCCCGCCGTCACCGAGCTGCCGCCCTTGAACGCCGGCTTCAGCGCTGCCAGGGCCTCGAGCGTCGTGTCCGCCCGGAACGTCTCGTCGACCGCGAATGCCTCCTTGGCCCGCGGCACCGCGATCGGTGCGATCTCGGCCTTGAACCGCCCCTCCGCCGAGGCCTTCGCCGCCCGCTGCTGGCTGCGCAGGGCCCACTCGTCCTGCGCTTGCCGCGTGATTCCCGCCTTCTGCGCGGTGTACTCGGCCAGCTCGCCCATCGCCTCGTTCGAATACACGTTCGTCAGGCCGTCGTACTGCATCTCGTCGACGAACTCCGCGTTGCCGAACTTGATCCCGAACCGCACGTTGCGCACCAGGTACGGCGCCTGGCTCATCGACTCGATCCCGCCCGCGAGCACCAGGTCTGCGTCTCCCGCCCGGATCACCTGGTCGGCGAACATCACCGCCTGAAGACCGCTGCCGCACACCTTGTTCACCGTGCAGCACGACATCGTGTCCGGCAGGCCCGCCCCCAGCGCCACCTGCCGGGCCGGGTTCTGCCCGCAGCCGGCCTGGAGCACCTGCCCGACGTACACCTCGTCGACGGCTGCGGCGTCGACCTGCGCCGCCGCCAGCAGGTTCCTGCCAACCTGCGCCCCCAGCTCCATCGCGCTCAGCTTCGAGATCGTTCCGAGGTATCGGCCGATCGGGCTGCGCCGGCCGGCGACGAGGTAAGCGAGCTTCCCAGACATGCGCACCTCCTGCGACCGCAGAATCAAGATGCGGAATGCAGAGCGGGACGCCGCGCTCCGCACTCCGCCTCGGCTCTCAACGCCGCGCCGTTCACGACGCCCTCCGGCTGGATTCGTTCAGCATTCCGCCTTCGACACTCATCTTGCGACCCACCCGGGGTCCGAAAGCACGCGCCGCGCGATCACCAGCCGCTGAATCTCGCTCGTGCCCTCGTACAGCTCGGTGATCCGCGCGTCCCGCAGCAGCCGCTCGGCCGGATAGTCCGCGCAGTAGCCGTATCCGCCGAAGATCTGGATCGCCATGCTTGTCACCCGGCTCGATACCTCGCTCGCCAGCAGTTTGGCCATCGCCGCTTCGGCCGAGTAGTTCACCGTCGGGCGCGGCTCCGGCTCGCCCCGCGCCTGGAGCGCGTGCCATTCCTCGACGAACTTCTGCTTGAGCTCCGCGGCGCGGTAGGTCAGCAGCCGCGCCGCCGCGATCTGCGTGGCCATGTCGGCCAGTTTCCACTGGATGGCCTGGAAGCGGCCGATCGGCTGGTTGAACTGTACGCGCGTGTTCGCGTACGACACGCTGGCCTCCAGCGCCGCCTGCGACAGCCCCAGCGCCTGGGCCGCCACGCCGATCCGCCCGCCGTCCAGCGTGGCCAGCGCGATGTTCAGCCCGCGCCCGCGCTGCCCCAGCAGCGCCTCCCGCGGCAGCCGGCAATCCTCGAACACCAGCTCGGCCGTGCTGCTCGCCCGGATGCCCAGCTTCTTCTCCAGCTTGCCGACGGTGCAGCCCGGCGTGTCCTTCTCGAGCACGAAGGCCGACATCCGATGCTTGCTTTCCGGGTCCGTCACCGCGAACAGTACCACGACGTGCGCTTCGCGGCCGTTCGTGACGAAATTCTTGGTCCCGTTGATGACCCACCCGCCGTCCTTCTCGACCGCGGTGCAGCGAGCCGCCCCCGCGTCGCTGCCCGAGCCCGGCTCCGTGAGCGAGAAGCAGCCGATCCACTCCCCGCTGGCCAGTTTCGGCAGAAAGTGCCGCTTCTGCTCCTGGCTGCCGAAGTGCAGGATCGGATCGACGCACAGCGAATGGTGCGCCGAGACCAGGATGCCCGTCGCGCCGCAGGCGCGCGACAGCTCTTCGACCGTGAGGATGTACGTCAGCACGTCGAGCCCCGCCCCGCCGTATTCCTCGGGTACGTACGTCCCGAACAGCCCCAGCCCGGCCAGCTCCTCGACCAGGCCCTCCTCGAATGCGTGCCGCTCATCCCGCTCGGCCGCCTGCGGTGCGATCTTCTCGTCGCAAAAGCGGCGGATGGCGTCGCGGAACGCGAGCTGATCTTCCGTGAGGCGGAAATCCAACGCACACCTCCTGAGTACGTCAGAGGCTCGAAGTCAGACGCGCGCGGTCACCCGGCCGTCCCTCCGTTTGCCCACGCGCGGAGTCTCTCGCTTCTGTCTTCTCGCCTCGGACTCTCTTCTGCATCTTCATGCCGCAGTCGTCTATTTGCGCTCCAGCAGCGCCCGGGCGATGATGATCCGCTGCACCTCGCTGCTGCCCTCCCCGATCTCGCACAGCTTCGCATCACGCATATAGCGTTCGACCGGGACGTCCTTCGTGTATCCGTAGCCCCCGTGAATCTGGATTGCGTGCAGTCCCACCCGGGTCGCCATCTCGCTCGCGAAGAGCTTCGCCATGCACGCCTTCTGCCGTGTCTCCGCGTCCAGCTCGTTCGCCCGCCGAGCCCGATCCTCGCCCGAAACCTCGCGCAGCAACTGATCGCGCCGATCCAGCGCGTCGGCCGCCTCCCAGACCATCAGCCGGGCGGCCTCGATGTCCACGGCCATGTCCGCCAGCATGAACTGGATCGCCTGCTGGGCCGCGATCGGCTTGGAGAACGCGACGCGCGTATTCGCGTAGGCGACCGACTCCTCCAGCGCCCCGCGGGCCAGCCCCACCGAGAGGGCCGCGATGCCCACCCGCCCGCGCTCCAGCACCCGCAGCGCGTCGATGTAGCCCATGCCCGGCTCGCCAACGAGGTCCTCGGGCCCGCAATACACGTTCTCCAGATCGAGCGGAACGGTGTCGCTCGACCGCATCCCCAGCTTGTCCTCCTTGGCCCCGATCTCGAACCCCCCGTCGCCCCGCTCGACAATGAACGCCGAAATCCCCTTCACTCCCTTGCTCGGGTCCGTGCGGGCCATCACCACGAACACCTGGGCCCGCGACCCATTCGTGATGAACATCTTGTGCCCCGTCAGCCGCCAGCCCCGGCCGTCGCGCTCGGCCCGCGTCGTCAGCGCGGCCGCGTCGGACCCGCTGCCCGGCTCCGTCAGCCCCCACGCCCCGATCCATTCCCCCGTCGCCAGCTTCGGCAGATACCGCTGCAATTGCTCCGCACTGCCCGCCAGGTTGAGGTGCGCCTGGCACAAACCATTGTGCGCCGCCAGCAGCAGCGCCGTGCCGCCGTCCTGCCGCGCAATTTCCTCCATCACCACCGCGTTCTGGAGATACCCGTGCTCCGGATGCTTCGTTCCCCCATACTCTTCCGGTGTCAGGATCCCCAGCAACCCCAGGCTCCCCAGCTCGGCCACCACGTTGTCTGGGAGCTGCTGCTCACGATCCCACGCCCGGGCGTGCGGCCGGATACGGTCGGCCGCGAAGCGGCGAACGACCTCTCGAAGGGCGACGATGTCCTCAGGAAGGCTGAATTCCATCTTGCGACCCGCTGACACAAGGGCTCAGGAATTGAATTTGTTCGAGCGCCATCGGTCAATCGGTCATTCTAGGGGACCCGGCGCGCGCGGGCAAACGCGGCCGCGTGAAACTTGCATCGCCGCACCACCAGGTGAGGGTGCGTTCTCGCCGATACCGCACTATCGTGTAGCGGCCGCGCCGCGACCGCAACGGAGTTGGCCGTGGACCTGGACCAGTTCTGGCGAGCCGAGATCAGTCGCAAGGTGCTGCACCTGCTCTCCGCGTCCATTCCCCTCACATACCTGCTGCTGCCACGCGACCCGATGCTCGGCTTGCTCGGCCTCGGAGTGTTGATCGCAGTAACCGTGGAATTGCTCCGCCACGCGCTGCCGCCTTTTCAAGCGTATTTCCGCCGCTGCGTGGGGTTTATGGTCCGCTCCGGAGAGTGGGGGCGGATCACCGGAGCAACATACGTCATGATCGGCGCCCTGCTGTGCGTTTGGTTGTTCCCCAAACCGATTGCAATTGCGGCGTTGTTGATCGAGAGCGTATCAGATTCCGCAGCCTCACTGATCGGGCTCCGCTACGGCCGCGAGCAGTTTCTGGGAAAGAGTCTGGCTGGCAGCACGGCGTTCTTTCTGACAGCGCTGGCGATCCTGTGGGCAGCACTACCCGAGGCGAGAGGGGTCGCCTTCATCGCGGCACTCGTAGCGACGGCCACGGAAGCCCTTCCGGCCTTCCGCTGGGGCATGTTCGAATTGAACGACAACGTCTTAGTGCCTTTGATGACAGCACTTTGCGTCATGATCCTGGGTGTGCAAGCCACCGTCGGCCAGTTCATGCTCGCCTGACAGCCCGTGGAGAACTGGGGCTGGCTCAGCGCCAATCCAAGATCGCGGTAGCGCCGCCACCTGCCCCCGCGGTGCCTGTCCCCTTTTTCGCTCACGCGTCCTTCGACACGGGGGTGGCCCCAGCTGCAACCGAGCTGCGGCCGTCCGCCACGGCCCGGGGTGCTCAGCCGTCCTTGCGGATTCCGAGGTCCGACGTCGTGAAAAGCGCGTCAAAGCGGATACCCGCCTGTTCAATCGCCTCACGGGCACCTTCCTGCCGGTCAATCGTCACGACCAGGCCGGCGATGACGGCCCCGGCGTCCCGCAGCGTCTGGCACGCTTCGAGGGCCTGGCCGCCGGACGTGGCGATGTCCTCAACCAGCAGGACGCGGTCCCCTTTCTCGATCCGCCCTTCGATCAGCTTCCCGGTGCCGTAGCCGGCCTTCTTCGCGTTCCGAACGATGACGAACGGTTTGCCGGTTTCCAGCGAGGTGGCCGCGGCGAGTGCGATCGCCCCCAACTCGGCGCCCGCGATTCGGTCGATGTCGTGCGTGACGAACGCCGCGAACCGCCGGCCGAGTTCACGCAACAGCTCGGGTTGCGTTTCAAACAGGTACTTGTCGAGATAATACCTGCTCTTGCGGCCGGAACGCAGCGTGAAGTCGCCCTCGAGCAGTGCAGCCGACTTCAGTGCCTGCGCGAGCTGGTCCTCGGTCATGTGCGGCTCTTTCGTGCCAGGGGTTTTCTCGCGGCTGCGCGTCGCCGCCCGCCGATGACCGGGATGTCTGTCGCGGCCTCCCGCGGCCGGGCGGCGTTCGAGTTCGCGGCCGCCGATTGCGCGAGCGTACGGACGAGCTGGTCGACGCCCGCGCCGCCGAAACGGAGCACGAGCTCGAACAGTGTGCTCATGACGGTCAGAAAGTTCTGGAGCTCGTCGAGGCGGCGGCGGAACTCGAGGGCCTCGCCGGCGTCCGGCTGGCCGTTGCTCTCCAGCCCCGCCGCCATCTCGCGGCAGCGGTCGATCGTGGCGATGATCGGTTCGACCTCGCGCCGGCGGCGCTCGCGCATGATCGTCTCGAACATGTGCCACACGTCCGTGTCGGCCTGGAAGTACTCCTTCCGATCCCCCAGCTTGTGCACGCGGTGAATCAGACCCCAGTCGACCAAGGCCCGCAGGTTCATGCTGGCGTTGCCGCGCGAGACGTGCAACTGCGCCATGATGTCATCGGTGCACAGCGGCTGGCCCGAAACGAACAGCAGGGCGTGGATTTCGGCCATGGTGCGGTTGATGCCCCAGTAGCCGCCCATCTCGCCCCAGCGGCGGACGAGCATCGCCTTGCATTCACGCAATGCGTCTGGCATCTCCGAACTCCAATCACTTTTCAGAACGCATTAAAACACTAGCGCCGCTCGCCGGCGATTTCAACGCGCCGCCGCCCCCCCCCGCGCGTCCCCGCCGCCGCACCGGCCGATGAGGCAACCCGGACCGCTGGGGCAGGCCCCCCGGGGCCGCACCCGTTCAGCGCTTCGTGGCTGCACGTTTCCGATGGACGAAGGCCGCCACCTCGCTTGCCGCCCGCGTGTTCAGCACATGCTCCGGGCCCAGCCCGCCGCGCCGCGCGGTCACCACGCCGTAGTGCATATGCTCGAGCTCGGCCGTGTGATGTGCATCGGTGTTGATCACGACCGTCGCCCCCAGTTCACGCGCCCGCCGCGCGTGCTGATCTTTCAGATCGAGCCGGTGGTCGTTGGCGTTGATTTCCAGCGCCGTCCCGGTGCGCGCCGCGGCCTGGATCACCGCGTCGATGTCCAGCGGCATCGCGTCGCGCTCGTTGATGATCCGACCTGTCGGATGCCCGATCGCGGCCACGTACGGGTTCTCGATGGCCGCCAGCGTGCGGCGGGTATTCGCCGCCCCGTCGCCGCTCAGCCCGCTGTGGATCGACGCAATCACGAAGTCGAGCTCCGCCAGGAGATCGTCGGGGTAGTCCAGCCGGCCGTCGGCGAGGATGTCGACCTCGGTGCCGACCCACACCGTGCACCCGCGGATGCGGCTTGCGGCCGCCCGTACGTCGGCGATGTGCCGTCGCAGCCGCTCAGGCTTCAGCCCGTTCGCGATGGTACTGCTCTGCGAATGCTCGGTGATGCAAATGTAGTGGTAGCCCCGCGCGGCAGCCGCGGCGGCCAGCTCCTCAATGCTGCTGTGACCGTCGCTGGCGGGCGTGTGCATGTGCAGGTCGCCCTGCAAATCCGTCGTCTCGAGCAGTCGCGGCGGCGCGCACAGCTCGAACTCGCCGTGGTCCTCACGCAATTCCGGGGGAATCCAGGGCAGCCCGAGCGCCGCGTAGATCTCCTCCTCCGTGCGGGCCGCGATCACCCGCTCGCCCTCGGTCAGCCCGTACTCCGAAAGGTTCCAGCCGCGCCGCAACGCTCGCTCGCGCAGCCGAACATTGTGCGCCTGGCTACCCGTGAAGTACTGCCACGCGGCGCCGAACGACTCCGCCGGCACCACCCGCAAATCCACTTGCAGCGACTGCCCCCGCCCCACGCCGACGCGCACCGCGCCTTTCGTGACTCCCGCCGCCAGCACCTCCTCCACGCACGCCAGTGCCGCGAACTGCCGCACCACGGCCTCCCCCTGCTCCGCGACGCACAGCAGATCCAGATCGCCCACCGTCTCCCGCCCGCGCCGCAGCGAGCCCGCCACCTCCACCCGAAGCACCCCCGCGAACTGCGCAAGCGCGGCCCGCAACTCTCCGGCCAGCTCGGCCGCCGTGCCAAGCCGCACCCGACCCGCGCACCGCGCGATGAACTCGAGCCCGCGGGCGATCTGCTCGATTGTTCGCGCCCCGAAGCCCTTCAGGCCCGCCAAGCGGCCCGCCGCGATCGCGGTCCGCAGATCGTCCAGCGACGTGATCCCACGCTCCCGCCAGAGCTGCGCGATCTTCTTCGGTCCCAGCGACGGCACCGCTCGCAGCGCCAACAGCGTCGGCGGAACCTCCGCACGCAGCTCCTCGAGCAGCGTCAGTCGGCCCGTCGTCAGGATTTCCTCGATCTTCTGCGCCGACGCCTTGCCCACTCCCGGCAGCTTGTCGAGCGCGCCCCGCGCCGCCACCCCCCGCACATCCTCGTCCAGTTCGGCCAGCGTTCGCGCCACCCGCCGGTACGAGTTCACGCGAAACGAATCGGCGCCCCCAAACTCCAGCAAGTCGGCCACTTCCTCGAAGATCCGGGCCACTTCCGCGTTCATGCCGCCTCTCCCGCGGGGTTATAGGGCGGTCTTCGCCCCGCGACAAGCGACCGCTGCGACGCGCGGCACCCCGGCGGCTCAATTCGCAGCGCGGGGACGTCCGATCACCTCATGAGTATGCCCACCCCGCGCCCGCCACTCGTGGACGTTCACGCCCATCTCGGGACAGCCCAGCCTGGCGCGCCGCCGCCCGACGAGCTGGCCCGCTACGCCGAAAAGTGCGGACTCGACCTGGTGCTGTGCGCCAACCGCGATGCGGCCGGGGGGCCGGGCGGGGCCGACGTGCACGAAGCCGACGCCAACATGGCATGCGTGGTGGCGAGCCGGACATTGCCCAGGCTGGGCGCGCTCTACCGCGTGCGGCCGGGCCGGCCCGACAGCAATCTGTACGTGCTGGCGGGGGCGGTGCGAACCGAGGGACTGGCGGGTTTGGCCTTTGCGCCGGGCGAGGATGGACTCGACGCGGCGGACAAGCGGCTGGACGGGGCGATGCTGGTGGCGGCGCAGGTCCGGCGGCCGGCGGTGTTCTATCTCACGGGTGACGGCGGCTCGGCGGCGGAGCGGGTGTACGAGCTGGCACGGCGTCATGCCCGCGTGGCGGTAGTCATGTGCATCTGCGCCAGCGGCGTCCGACAGCGGGCCGCGGCGCTGGAGGTGGTGCGGCACGCGCAAAAGCGGAGCACGGCGGACCTCTATCTGGATACGGCGCACGCGCCCCCCGAAGAGGTGTTCGGGCTGGTGCGGGCCGTGGGAGCGGAACGCGTGTTGCTCGGGACGGACGCACTCGCTTACGGCGCGGACCACGCCAACCACGTTGAGCGACTGCTCGCCGCGCTGCGCGGCCAGTTGCCGGCGGGCGATTTCGAGCGGGTCGCCGGTGGCAATGCCGCCCGCCTGTTCCCGCTCCAGCCGCGGGTGCCGCAGCCCGTCTGAGGAATGCGCGAAACGCCCTCCGGCCCATCCGAGACCCCGGCCGGGCGCATCGCCCGCGACCGGCGGGCGTGGTTTGTCGGTTCCTACTCCCCCATTGCTGCCTGAAGCGCCAGCACGGAATACGCGGTGGTGAGCGCCGGCAGCCCCTCCAGGTACCGATCCGCGTCGTTGACCCAGCTCCCGTCCGGCTTTTGTGTCCGGGCGAGCTGCTCGACCAGCTCGCGTCGCCAGTCATGCTTCCGCCCGGACGGCTCCGTCACCGTGGCCTCGCCCCACGCCGCCAGCGCTCGTCCGAAGACGTGGTAATAGTAGAACAGGCCCTCGCGCGAGCGGGCGTCGGGCATGTTCGGGTTGTACTCGAGCGTCCAGTGCCGGCGGATCCAGTCCAGGGCCGCCTGCACGCGCGGGTCGTCGCGCGACAAACCGGCGTACAGCAGACTCTTGAACCCCGCGTAGCTCATCGAGCCATAGCAGCGCAGTTCGCTGCGCCCGTCCACGTCGAACGTCTCGGCCCGGCTCTCGCCGCCGTTGACGGGCGAGTAGATGAAGCCCCCCTGCGTCGAGCCGTTCGCGAAGGGCTGGTCGTTGGTTTCGCCCAGCATCTGGCAGCGCTGGATGAAGATCAGCGCCTTCTTGTACACGGGGTCATCCTGCGGCAACCCGCTGTCATGCAGCGCCTCGAGCATCATCTGCGTGTTCGAAAGGTCCGGCCGCTTGTGCCGACCGTAGCCCGCCCCGCCGTAGAACGGGTCGGCGGGCGATTTCTCCTCGCCCTCGTCCCACTGCCCGTCCTTGAGGAACTTCTGCAACGCCGCCACCGCCTTGTCCCAGGCGGGGTCCTTCAGGGCCGCCAGCATCGACAGCGCCACGCTCGACTCGTAGTTCTTCAGCAGCCCCTCCGCCGAGTAGATCCCGCCGTCTTCGCGCTGGTGCTTCAGCACGAACTCGACCCCGCGCCGCACCGCCGGATGCCGCGGGCCAATGGTGGGCTCCTGCGCGAGGGCCTTCACCGCGAGGGCCGAGACGCCGGGCCCCGTGTCGGACGCCCAGCCGCCGTCCGCCTGCTGCGCGGCCAGCAGGTACCGCGCCCCGCGGGCCATCAGCTCGCGCGCCGCAGCGCGCGGCTCATCGGCGGCGCGAGTGGTCGTTTGGGCAAGCACCGTTGCGGAGAAGGCGAAGCACGCACCCAACAAGGCCGCAGTTCTCATGAGATCACACCTGTCTTCCGCAGGCCGTCCGTCTGTGTTCGGCCCGTCGAGCGAAGGAATCTGCGCCCCGCGCTGTGTTCATTCGTCCGGACGTCATTCGGGGGGAGCAGTGGTCACGGCTTTCGACGCGGCGCGCGGGGCTCGGATCACCGCCTCCGGAGGGCTGCAACGCCCTCCGCGCTGTTCACGGCTCCCCCGTGCGCCCGGCGACCCGCTTCTCGCTTTCTCGCCACTCGCTGCTCCTCAGTCGTATCCCAGCTCCTCCAGCCGGTCCTCGTCCAGGCCGAAATGGTGGCCGATCTCGTGCAGCACCGTGATCCGAATCTCGTCGACCAGCTCGTCCCAATCTGCGCACATTTCGCACAGATTGTCGCGGAAGATCAGGATCCGGTCGGGGAGCGGCGTCGGCGCCAGGTCCGGCCCCTTCTCCTCCAGCGGCACCCCCACGTACAGCCCCAGCAGGTCGTCCGGCACCTCCTCCTCGCGCATCAATTTCGCGTCCGGCCGTCCGCGGACCTCGATCACCACGTTCTCGAGGTACGGACGAAACTCGTCCGGCAGCTCGTCGAGCGCCTGCTGAACCGCACGGTCGAATTCCTGCCGGGATACGTGTATCATCGTCGCGCTCGCGAACGGCACCGGGCGGTCCCGGTTTCTGAGTATAGAGCGGTACGCGCGGATCCACACGCCGGCCGCACCGCAAACCCTGCTGGAGAATCGCAGCATGACGTTGCTGATCGACCCCCGAACGAGCGGCCGGCTCGTGCTGGCTGCGGCCGCACTGCTGGCCCTCGCCGGCTGCGGCCCGACGTCCTTCCTCATCACACCCGTTCCGACCCGCCCCGAGCTCGAGGAACGCGTCGTGCTTCGCGAAAGTCTCTGGGCGATCCCCAAACTCGCGCTGATCGAGGTTGACGGCACGCTCCAGAACAGCCGCTCGACGTCCCTGCTCGGCACCGGTGCCGACAACCCGGTCGCCCTCTTCGCCGAGAAGCTCGAACGCGCCGCCCACGACCGGCAGGTGCGGGCCGTCGTCCTGCGGATCAACTCGCCCGGCGGCACCGTCACCGCCAGCGACCTCATGTACGAGGAGGTCCGCCGCTTCCGCCAGCGCACCGGCAAGCCCGTCATCGCCGCCATGATGGATGTCGCCGCGTCAGGAGGCTATTACGTCGCCTGCGCCGCCGACCGCATGTTCGCCCAGCCCACCACCGTCACCGGCAGCATCGGGGTAATCATGTTGGCCCCCGAATTCAGCGGCACGCTCCACAAGATCGGCGCCCAGGTCAATATCATCAAAAGCGGCGAGATGAAGGACGCCGGCTCGCCTTTCCGCGAGATGAGCGAACGCGACCGGGCCGTCTTCCAGGGCCTCATCGACGGTATGTACGCCCGCTTCCTGGAGGTCGTCCAGCGCGCCCGGCCGAACCTGCCGCCCGAGCGCATCCGCGCGCTGGCCGACGGCCGCGTCTACCTCGGTCCTGAAGCGCACGACCTCGGGCTGGTCGACGAGGTCGGCTCGCTCCGCGACGCACTGGCGGCCGCGAAACGTGCCGCCGGCCTGGACGACCGGCCGGTGTGCGTGGTGGAGTACAGTCGGCAGATCGACTATCGCCCGAACATCTACGCCCGGGCCGACGGGCCGACCCAGGTCAATCTCCTGAACATCGACCTGCCGCGCTGGCTCGCGGGCCCCGAACCGCAATTCCTGTACCTTTGGGCCCCGGCGTGGTAACGCCATGGTCATCCTGATCGACAACTACGACTCGTTCACCTGGAACCTCGTGCAGCGCATCGGCGAGCTCGACCCGCGGATCGAGGTCCGCGTGTATCGGAACGACCAGATCACGACCGACCAGATCGCCGCCGAGCGCCCGGACCATATCATCATCTCACCCGGCCCCTGCACGCCCCGCGAAGGCGGCGTCAGTAATGACGTCATCCGGCGGTTCGCCGGCCAGGTGCCGCTGCTGGGCGTCTGCCTCGGCCACCAGTGCATCGGCTTCGTGAGCGGCGCGAACATCATCCGCGCTCGGCGGCTCATGCACGGCAAGACGAGTCTGATCCGCCACGACGGACAGGGCATCTTCCGCGGACTGCCGAACCCCTTCGAAGCCACACGCTACCACTCGCTGATCATCGAATCCGGAACGCTGCCGCCCGACTACATTGTCTCCGCCACGGCCGACGACGACCCGACCGAGATCATGGCCATCCGCCATCGCACCTGGCCGGTGCACGGCGTCCAGTTTCACCCCGAGAGCTTCCTGACCCGCGACGGTCACAAACTGCTTGCGAACTTCCTGGGGATCGGTTAGGGGGAACACCATGCGATGCATACTTCAATTGTCATCACTGTTTATCCCTGCCGTGGGTTGCGTCCTCGCGGCCGTGCTCGCCGGCTGCGCGGCGAGCGAGCCGCAGCGCTCCGTCGCCACGGCCGCGGCCCCGACGCGAGACGAACTGCCGGTCAGGGCCGAGGTACAGCGGACGATCCCCGCCCGCGTGACGGCCGAACGTGACCGGAGCGAGCCGCGGCGGCGAACGGTTCCCGATTTCAAGGTTCCCGAGTTGACAGCCGAGGAGAAGCGGATCCTCGGCCGCGACGCGGACCAGTTCCAGTTCCTCAAGTATCCGGACCGCCGCCTGCGGCCGGGGCATCCGGTGGGGCCGTGGTACGCGGGGCCGGAGATCGGCGTGTACGGCGGCACGGGCGGCGCGCGAGTCACCCTTGCCTGGAGCGATCGCGTTGCGGCAGCGGGGCCCGAAGACGGTGGTGCCCGCGTCGCCGAGGCACGTACCACGCGTGTCGCCGGCGTGATGCCGCCGGACGGGCGGACGGCTCGCGTCGGGCCGGAAGCGGCCATTGTCCAGGTAGGTACCGACCCAAAGCCTTGCGAAGTGGCGGACCACTACCCCACTCAGCAAAACGACTGATCGGGCATTCCTTCTCTCTCGAGTGCCCCCGAAGCGAACAACGCAGCATCATGTCAGCTGGCGCGGCGGTACCAGCCTCGGACGAGTGCTGATCCCGGTTACAGGCCGTGGGCACGCGCATTCGGTGTGACGCCGCTCTCCGTTACCGCTCACGGGACCTCGCCCGCGCACACGACTGTTGTTCCCGCCCAGCGCGCAGCACATAATGACGCCCGCTTGCTCGGCTCGCGCCGCGCCAGGATGGCCGGCCGCGACCGGGGGCACTTCTGCTCGAGGGCGCGCAATGGCGAAGAAGAAAGCCGCTTCCCGCAAGTCTGGACGCAAGACCACGAAGAAGGCTGCTCGCAAGACCACCGCCAAGAGCCGCGGTGTCGCACGCAAGAGAACGCTGCGCAAACAAAGCGCAAGCGCGAAGCGCGCCGCGAAGCCGGCCCGCAAGTCCGCCGCCCGGCGCGTCAAGAAGGCCGCCAGGGCGCCGCAGCGCGCCGCTGCCGTCGCCCGACCCGCCGCC
>CAZMCT010000015.1:40232-46141 GCA_964564785.1 uncultured Planctomycetales bacterium | reverse complement strand
GTCGGGGCGGCCGGGCGGGCCCGGACGGGCCCGTGGGGCCGCCGGGGCCTGAAGGTCCGGTCGGCCCGCCGGGACCGGAAGGGCCCGTGGGTCCGCCGGGGCCGGAGGGCGTTGCGGGTGAGCCGCGCGTGCTGGCCCGTGGCCGGATCGGTGCCGACGGCGTGCCGGTGAGTTCGCCGAGCTTCGCGCTGGTCAGCAAGCCCGGCACGGGGATCTACGAACTGCGGGCCACCTTCCCGGACACGTTCGATGGTTCGGGGCTGAGCGAGGACCAATTCTCGATTCTGGTTACGCCCGAGCCGATTGATGCCGCGCCGAACCTGTGGATCTTCACACTCTCGAATGCCAAGGCCGTGAGCTTTGACCCGGGCTCGCGCGAATTCCAATTCATCGTGCAGACGAAGTCGCTGACGACCGGCTTCCCGAATGTCGATGTGTTCTTCAACGTGGCCGTGATGCCGCCCGCGCCCAATTAGCGTCGGCCGGCGGAACGAGTTGTCGCGTCCAGCAGGCGGTGTCCCCCGATGCGGGCGGCATCGCCTGCGTCCTTTTGCGGTACACGAACACGGGCTTGTTCGCCCAGGCGATGCGCGCCGGCCGCCCGGTGGCCGGGAAGCACGCCGCCAGCTCGTACTCGGACTGCCACCACGCGTCCGCGTGCGTGTGCTCGTCGTCCGCGGTGAAGACGAGCCAGGGGGGCAGCACCGCGGCTTCGAGGCCGGCCGGCCGCTCTGTCGGCAGGAGCCAGATCGTGCGGTGCGCGAAGTCGATCGGTGGCACGGCATACGGCGCGGGCTCCTGCAACACGCCGATCGCGTCGGCTGCGTCGGCTCGCGCGGCCAGCCAGCGCCCGGCCTGCCGCCGCGTCTCGTTCACACCGCCCGCGTCCTGCGCGAACGCACCGACGTACGCGGGCGTGCTCATCAACCCGACCACGATGAGTGTCGCCAGCACGCCCACCGCGAGTCGCCGCCGCATGATCGCCGCGAGCACCGCCCCGGCCGCGACCGCGAGCAGCAGGGCGGGCAGAATCAGGAAACGCGCATACTCGGCCGGCTTGCCCGCCCCGAGCAGCACGGCCATGAGCAGGAAACCCAGACCCGGTAACGCGGCCAGCGCGACCGGTCGGCCATGCCGCCGCCAGGCCCAGATCAGCCCCGCGCCCCCGGCCACCGGCAGCCCCCACCCGGCCGCCTCGACCAGCAGCACGGCAACACGCACCGCCCCCGCGCCGGCCCGCGCGATCTGGTCCTGGTACATCGCCCATGAGTTGGCGAGGTTGCTGTCGAGCGCCGCCCGGTTCGCAACCAGGTTCCATGCGACATACGGGTTCGCCGCGACGTACATGCCGACGGCCAGGAGCGCGGCAACCGCGAGATCGCGGCCCACGCACCGCACGTCGCCGACCCGCTCAGCCGCTGCGCGTCTTTGCGCTGTCGCGCGCGGTTTCCTGGCGAGCGATGCGACGACCAGCGCCGGCCAGAGCAGCCCCGCGAGCACACCGGTCAGCACGACGCCGGCCGCCAAACCCGCCAGCACACCCATCCGCGCGGCGTCGCGCCCCCGCCCGCTGCGGACATACTCGAGCCCCGCGAGCGCCGCCCACAAGATCAGCGCCGACGAGGGCAAGTGGGGTTTGGCTTCCAGCACCGCCGTGATGAACACCGGACTCGCGGCCGTGAGCAGCGCCGCCACCCAACCCGCGCGCCGGCCGCCGGTGCGCCGGCCGAGCTGGAAGACGGCCAGCAGCGCCAGCGCGCCGGACGCGAGCGAAATCGCACGCGCCGCGAGATAGAAACGCGCGAATGCCTCGGGATGTTCGAGATAGTAACCCGCGTCCGAAGTCAGGCGGATCAAGCCCGTGATCGAGCCGGCCGCGATCGCCCCGCCCACCGCGTAGATGTACGCCCCACCGTACTGGTAGAGCCGCGGGTCGAGGTCGCCGCGCCGCGGATTCATGCGCTGCAAGGCGCGGAGAATGATCATCTCGTCGGGCTGGCGCGAGAACAGGCGGTAGCGGCGCAGAATCTCGGCCCGCGCCGCGTCATCGGCGGTGAGCTCGACGAGTTGCGTGCGGTCGGCGAGCGGGTTGAGGTCGGTGTCGGCGCCGCCGGCGCGCATCCGCAAGCGCTGAAGATCCGCGTCGACCTGAAACTGCGTGGCCGGCCAGGGCGGCCGGCCACCGAAGAGCACATCATCGGTGGCCGAGGTCGGTAGCCCCCACAGCGACAGCGGGGCCATGGCGGCGGCCCACAGGAGCACGGCGCGGAGCTGCCAGCGCGGCCGGCGCCGCGGACCACGCGTGCTGCCCGGCCGCGGGGTCACGACGGGACCTGCGATTCACGCCGCGAGGACCACATCGAGGATCCCCAGTGCACCCAGCACCAGCCCCACCACGCCGTTCACCGTGAAGAACGCGACGTTCACGCGGCTGAGGTCCTGCGGGTGCACGATCGCATTCTCGATCGCCAGCAGCGCCGCGGCCACTCCGACACCGATGAAATACAGCGCTCCGAGGCCCCCGGTCCAGCCCACTGCGACGAGCGCCGCGACCGCCACGACATGGAACCCGCGCGCCAGCCAGAGCGCCGCCGCCACGCCCAGCCACGCGGGGACGCTGTGCAGCCCCGCCGCGCGGTCGAAGTCGATGTCCTGGCAGGCGTAGATCAGGTCGAACCCGCCGATCCAGAACGTCACCGCGGCCATCAGCAGCCACGCGGGCGGCCCGAGCGTCTCGGGCCGGATTGCGATCCAGGCCGCCACGGGCGCCAGCGCAATCCCGGCGCCGAGGATGACGTGTGACCACGGAGTCCAGCGCTTCGTGAAGGAGTACACGCACAAGACGGCGAGCACGGGCAGCGCGAGGCGCGCCGGCCAAGGGTTCGCGTAGGCCCAGCCGAATCCCCAGCAGCCAACGAGGAACAGCCCGCACGCCGCCAGGAAAAACCCCCACGCCGCCGGCCGCGTGACCCGCCCACGCGGCAACGCCCGGTCGGCCGTGCGCGGATTGCGGGCGTCGAGTCCGGCGTCGACGAGCCGGTTGAAGGTCATCGCGGCACTGCGGGCCGCCACCATGCACAGCACGATCAGCCCGAGCTGGCCCGCCGCCGGCCGGCCCGGGCGCGCCGCCAGAAACGTGGCCAGCAACGCGAACGGCAGCGCGAACACCGAGTGGGTGAACTTGATCATCTCCCCCCAGGTCCGCACACCCGCCAGCCACGCCCGCACGCACCCCACGCCTCACCCTCCGGAGCGACGTGGACTCCCGGGCGCACGCCGGCCGCGACGCCGAACCGCGCGGGCGGCGCCGGTGTTCGCAGGCGGTGACATGGGGTCCCAGCGCGTCTTGAGCTCGTGCGGCAATCCCAGCAGATCCAGGACGCGCCCGACGACGAAGTCCACCAGGTCCTCCACACGCTCCGGCCGCAGGTAGAACCCCGGGCAGGCGGGACAGATGATGCCGCCGGCGTGGCTGATCCGCAGCATGCCGTCGATCTCGATCTGGCTCAGCGGCATCTCGCGCGGCACCAGAATCAGCCGCCGGCTCTCCTTGAGCGTCACCATCGCGGCCCGCGAAATCAGGTTGTCCGCGATCCCGGCCGCGATCGCCCCGAGCGTGTTGCTGCTGCACGGGCAGATGACCATGCCGTCGGTGAGGAACGACCCGCTGGCCAGCCGCGCACCGGTGTCGCGATGCGCGTAGAGCGTGGCCGCCGAGGCGGCCACCGGCCGGCCGAGCACCTCGGCCAGCGTGAGGCGCCGCAGCCCCAGCTCGTCGGCCAGGATCCGCTGGCCATGCGGGGAGACGACCAGGTGCAGGTGCGCACCGGCCGACACGATCTCCTGCGCCAGGCGTCGCGCATAGCAGGCGCCGCTCGCTCCGGTAATGGCCAACACGATCTGCTTCACGGGTTCTCCGGCCGACTGGTGCTGGATGCGGGCGGCGGCGCCACCATCCGCAGGCGCTCGCCGGCGCGCCGCGCCCAGCAGGACTGACTGAATCGCCGCACGATCTCTTGCAGGCGGGCGACTCCCCGCGCCCGCTGCCGTTCATCCGTTCCGAAGGCCTGGACCTCGAGGTCGGCCAGCTCGAACAGTGCTTCGGGCAGCGCGTCGCCGTCCGGAAACGCCTGCACGCAGCTCCGCAGCAGCGCCGCCCGCTGCGAGCGTTCCACCGCCGCGCCGGCCCACAGCACGACCAGGTTGTCATAGAGCAGGCTGTCGGGGTACTTGCGAGCCAGCGCGGCCAACTGGTCACGATAGCCGGCGCGGTGCGGGTCGAGGCACGCGAGCTCCTGAAGCGGTCGCACGCCGTGCCGGGGATCGTCGGCGTTGGCCTCGATCAGCTCCCGCAGGCGTAGCGCTTCGAATTGATCGGCCTCGGGATCGTACTGGAGACTCGCCTCGGGTGGGACGGTGTGGAGCAGCGCACGGGCCGGGCGGGATTCGGGGCGGGGCTCGATTTCGTCCGCGTCGGGCAGCGGCTCGACGGGCGATTGCAGCGCCCGCAGCGCGGCCGCGGCCTCGCCCTTGCGGAGCAGGAGCTGCGCCAGCCGGGGGCGGGCGGCGTGGGAGAGAGGCGAGTGCGGGAAGCCGGCTGCGAGGTTGGTCCAGACGGCTTCGGACTCGCGGTGGGGGAAGTCGGTGTAGAGCTCGCGGCGGGCCGTCGGGCCGAGCAGCGCTCGCTCGTCGAGCCGGGTGTCGAGGGCGCGGGCCTGGATGAAGAGGACGTTGGGAACGTAGCGGCTGTTGGGGTGGTCGGCGATGAAATCGGCGCAGGTGTCGGCCGCGGCCCGCCGCTGGTCCATGAGATCGAGGAGCAGCCGTTCGAGCACGATGCGCTTCAGGTCGCCGTGCACGCGCGGGTCGGCGTTCCAGAGGCCGAGCAGCGCGGCCCGCCGCGGCTCGACTTCCGGCTCGGGCTGCGAGAGCTCATGGATGATGTCGAGGATCTGCGCGGTGGCCTCGGTCACCGGCTGGAACGGCTCGGACCGCGGCCCGAACTGGGCTTCGAGGTCACGGTAGTGAAGCTCGTCGACGCCCACGTAGCGGTGAAACAGGAGCGTTGGAGTCGCGAACATGACGGCCATGACCGGCGCCACCGCGCCCGGGCGGTAGTTCACGATCCGGGCGATGAAGATGATCACCGCGAGCATCGTGCAGGCCGCGAGAATCGCCAGCAGCCAGGGCCCGGCCAGCAGCAGCTTGCGCTCGGGCGAGAGCGAGGCCCCGAGCGCGTCGACCGGGCCGCGGGTGGCCAGGAACAGGTACACCAGCACGGGGAGCATCCCGAGGAGCGCCGAACCGAAGCGGAACGACATGCGGAACGGCCGGACCGAGGCCAGGACGCAGCTCGCCGCCAGCGTGATGGCCATCCAGGGCAGGTGGGCGAAGACGAGCACCGCGGCGATGAACGGCCAGGCGCTCGCGAGGCCGTAGAGGATGGCGACGGAGATCGGCACGGCCACGATCGCGGCGAAGAGCAGCCCGATCACCACGCCGTGAATGGGAGTGACGTCGACGCTGATCGGAGCGCGGATAAAATCGTACAGGTTCTGAGTCTGCGGGCCCCAGAACCGCAGCGGTTCGAGATAGGCGGACAGGCTGAAGTCGAACACCCGCGCGACGTGCAGCCAGTGCGTGAATGCACACAGCCCGCAGAAGAGCACCAGGTTGACCAGCAGCAGGGCAATCGCCCGAATGCGATACTTCCGCGCCGTCCAGGACCAGACACCGGTGATCGGCGGCCGCGAGTGGGGCGGGGGAGCCGCGACGGGTTGGCGGACGAGTTCGTCCGGGGGGGCGGGGAGTGCGCCCGCGTCTGCGCTGTCCGGGCGGATGTGGCCCGCGCTGTGCGCCTGTGCTTGCAGCATGCGCGGGTATGGTACCCCCGTTGCGGGCTGCGGCCC
>CAZMCT010000015.1:0-40222 GCA_964564785.1 uncultured Planctomycetales bacterium | reverse complement strand
GACGTAGAGTACACGGAATGCGGCGCTCCCGGCATCGAGGGTAGCGCCGCGCGATTCGAGGTGCCTAATGCAGCCGAACCCGTCCCGTCCTGAGTCCCTGCCGCTGAACCGCCGCGAGTTTCTGCGCACGGCCGCCGTGGCCGGCGCCGGGTTGATGGTCACCCTGCCGCTGCGGGCCCGCGCCGCCCAGGAGAACACCGACGACCTGCGGGTGGCGTTGATCGGCCCGGGCAGCCAGGGTCGCAACCTGCTCAACCAGGCCCTGAAGATCGAGGGCGTCCGCTTCGTCGCGCTCGCGGATATCTGGCCCTACAACCAGACCTACGCCGCGAACATCCTGAAGAAATACGACATGCCGGTGAAGGTCTACGGCGATTACCAGGACCTGCTCGCGGGCGAGAAGGACCTCGACGCGGTCATCATCGCCACGCCCGACTGGGTTCATGCCGAGCAGACCATCGCCTGCCTGAAAGCCGGGCTGCACGTCTACTGCGAAAAGGAGATGGCCAACACGCTCGAGGGTGCCAGGGCCATGGTGCGGGCCGCCCGCGAGACGAAGAAGCTGCTCCAGATCGGACACCAGCGGCGCAGCAACCCGCGCTACTGGCATGCGCTGAAGATGATCAACAACGACCGCATCTGCGGCCGCATCACGCACTTCAATGGCCAGTGGAACCGCGCGAAGCGCTTCGACATCGGCTGGCCGGAAGGCAAGGAGCTCGACGCGGAGACGCTGAAGAAATACGGCTACGACACGATGGAGCGGTTCTGCAACTGGCGCTGGTACAAAAAGTACAGCGGCGGGCCGATGGCCGACCTCGGCAGCCACCAGGTCGACGTGTTCAGCTGGTTCCTGGGCAGTCCGCCGGTGGCGGTGCTGGCCAGCGGCGGACGCGACAACTATGACGACCGGGAGTGGTACGACAACGTGCTGGCGTTGTACGACTACCAGGTCGGCGGCAGGACGGTCCGCGGCTTCTACCAGGTGCTCAACACCACGAGCCACGGCGGCTTCTGGGAAGCCTTCATGGGCGACGAGGGCTCGCTCGTGATTTCCGAGGACACCCGCAAGGGCTTCGCCTTCCGCGAGCCCGAGGCCAAGAAGCGCGAGTGGGAGGACGAGGCCGCCAAGATCGAGACCATGGACCGCGACGCGATCGAGCTGAAGATCGGCGAGACGCTCCGCCCCGACGGCACCAAGGACCCCGAGAGCCAACGGCTGCTCGAGGAAAGCCAGAAGCCGCCGCACCAACTCCATTTGGAGAACTTCTTCAGCGCGATCCGCAACGGCACGCCGCTCTCCTGCCCCCCCGAGGTCGCGTACGAGACGGCCGTCGCGGTCCTGCGGGCGAATGACGCGGTCGAAAAAGGCTGCCGGATCGCACTGAAGCCGGAGGAGTTCAAGGTCTGAGCGGCCCGCTGGCGCGGCGAGCGCGCTGCACCGAGGATTGCAGCGACCCCGGTCATTCCGACGAGCGCCGGGCACGCGGTCATGCCGGGGAGGTTCCCGCGGCGACCGACGCGGAACCTGGCTGCGAATGGAGGCACGCCTCGCGTATGAAGGACTCCCGCGGGCTCGGCCAGATTCCTCGATCGGTCGCCATAGCGACCTCGCTCGGAATGACAACGCTCGGGGCCGCACTCGCGTGCACTGCTCTCACCTTCGCCGACCAGCCCGCCGAGCTCCTTCGCACCGACTCCCTCGCCCCCTACGTCCACCGCCTCACGCTCTACGACCACGCCGGCAAGGCCATCGATCCGAAGGACGAGCCGGCCGTGCCATATTCACCCGCCATGACCTGCGGCAAGTGCCACCCTGTCGCCTTCATCAGCCACGGCTGGCACTTCAACGCCCCCGACCCGAATATCCCCGCCGGCCGGCCGGGCGAGCCGTGGTTCCTGGTCGACGCCCAGACCGGCACGGTCCTGCCCGTCAGTGGCCGCGGCTGGCCGGGGACGTTCAAGCCCGAGGATATCGGACTTTCCGCGTGGGATATGACGCTGCGTTTCGGCCGGCACATGCCCGGTGGCGGCTACGGTCTGCCCGACGATGCGGCCGTCGCGAAGTCGCGCGAGGAAGCCCGCTGGAAGCTCTCCGGCCGGCTCGAGGTCGACTGCATGTTCTGCCACAGCGTCGGGCAGCAGCACGATCCGGCCGAGGCGGCGCGGCAGATCGAGGCCCAGAACTTCCGCTGGGCCCCGACGGCCGCGCTGGGGCTGGCGGTCATCCGTGGCGAGGCGAAGAAGCTGCCGGACGATGTCGACCTCGACCTGCCGCCCAGTCCGGACTATCCCGACCGCGTGCCGCCGCGCGTCGTCTGGGATCGGACGAAGTTCGATCCCGACGATCGCGTCCTGTTCGACATCACCCGCCGGCCGCGGCCGGAGCGGTGCTATTTCTGCCACACGGTGCGGCAGGTCGGTCCGGGCGAGCCGGCCGACCTGCTGCGGTCTCCGGATGTGCACCTGGCGGCGGGGCTGCTGTGCGTCGACTGCCACCGCAACGAGCTGGACCACATGACGGTCCGCGGCTACGCGGCCGAGGCGGCCGATACGGGCGAAGCGGAGCGGTTCACGCTGTCGTGCGAGGGCTGCCACCTGGGGGACGCGATTCAGTCAGAGCACGAAGCGCCGGCGAGCGCCGCAGCGGTGCTGCTCGACTCGACATCGTCCCCCGTCACCGGGGGAACTCCAGGGGGGTCGATCGACCGCGAGCATGAGCCCTCGCCCGCCACCGTCGCTCCGAGGGCGCAGGATGCGCCGATGCTTGGGCGCCTCGGTGCCCCGCGGCCCGAGCATCGCGGGATTCCGCCGGTCCATTTCGAGAAGCTGACCTGCACCGCCTGCCACAGCGGGCCGTGGCCGCAAATGGATGCGCAGCAGTTTCAGACCGCGCTGGCACACGGCCTGGGGCTGGCCACGCGCGACCGCCGGCCGAGCGACGAGCCGCTCCTGGCGGGTCCTGTCTTTCGCCGCGATGCCGACGGCCGAATTGCCCCGCACTACCTCGCATGGCCGGCGTACTGGGCGCGGCTCGATGGCACACGGCTCGAACCGCTGCACCCGGACGCGGTGCGGAAGGCCGCGGGTCGGTTGCTGTCCAAACCGCCCCGGTCCGCAACACAGCCGGCAGCCATGCTGACGGACGAGGCGATTGCGGGCGTGCTGGAAGCGCTGGCCAGGCAAGGGAACGCCGGGACACCCGTGTACGTCCGATCCGGACGGGTTTACGGAGCCGCATCCGGCAGCGTGGCCCCGCCGTACGTGGCGTGGCCGATCGCCCACGACGTCCGCCCGGCGTCGCAGGCGCTCGGCGTGCGCGGCTGCACGGACTGCCACGCCGAAGACGCGCCGATCGACTTCGGTCGCGCGGCGCTGCCGGGGGCTCCGACGACGCAGCCGGCAATGGACATGCTCGGACTTCGCAACGAGGATCGGCAGATCCGCCGAGCGTGGGCGGCGGCGTTCAGGTTTCGACCGGCGTTCAAGTGGTTCGGCTTCGCGTGCGCCGGGCTCGTGGCCCTGGTATTGATCCGCAAACTGCTCGACGGACTTGCTCAAACAACAAGCCTGCCGGGAATGTCTGCGGTGGATGCAGCGAAGCCCGAATGCGCGCGGCTGAGCGCGGCGGCGCGGGTCGTGGCCCTGGCCGGCACACTGATCGGGGCGGCCACTGCGTTCGGATCGGACTGGCTCGGCCGCGAACTGGCCGGCTGGGCGCTGCTGACGCACATGGCCGGGGCCGGGCTGTTCACGGCCGGCGTGACGGCCGTGGCGCTGCTGTGGGTCCGGCGGCGACGGGAGTACGTTGCTCGTGGCGGAGTGGCGGCGCTGGCGGCGGTTTCGTACTGGCTGGTGCTGGCGCTTTCGCTGGCGGTCATGGGTACGATGCTGTTGGCGATGCTGCCGCTGGCCGGCCACGGCGGGCAGGAATCGCTCGTCGAGTGGCATGAGCGGGCGGCGATCGGCCTGCTTGTAATGATCGTCGTGTACGCGGGCTGCACGCTGGCCACACGGCGACGCCCCAAGCCGCGACCGTGAGCAGGCGGCCCCTGAGCCGGGCAGCACGGTCCGAAGCGGCGGCAGCCGCGCAGGGCCGCGGTCGCCTCCGAGACCGGACTGCCTCCCCAACGGCCGCGGCTCGGACTCAGCGCTCGCTGGCCCTTCGCAATCTGATTCGGTCGCGCCCGCCGGACTCCCGCGACGGCGGGCGAGTTCCGGTCCGGCGCTTTTGTGGAGAACGACAATGCATCGGATGTCCCTGCTACCGACCATCGCGCTGGCCGTCCTGCTGAACTCCGCCGCCACGGCGCAGGAGAAAACCCCGCCTGCAAAGGCGCCGGCCACGCAGCCCGCGGCCGAGTCCGGCGAGAAGCCGGCTGGCAACCTCGTCCCGCTCGAGCTCAAGCTGCCCAAGCCGGCGTTCAAGGGCACGCCGACCAACGCCCCCAAGGGTGTCAATCTCGAGGAGCCGCGGAAGGGGCCGCGGCCGCCGTTTCTCGTCCCGTCGGGCACGAAGAACGTCGCGGCCGGCAAGCCGGTGACCTCGAGCGACAAGGAGCCGATCATCGGCGAGCTGAAGTTCGTGACCGACGGTGAGAAGGAGGCCAAGGAGGGCTCGTACGTCGAGCTGGGCCCCGGGCAACAGTGGGTGCAGATCGACCTGAAGGACCAGGTGGCGATCCACGCGATCTTGCTGTGGCACTACCACACCAACGCCCGCATCTACCGCGACGTGGTCGTGCAGGTGGCCGACGATCCCGATTTCATCGAGAAAGTCCGCACGGTGTTCAACAACGACCACGACAACTCGTCGGGCCTGGGCCTGGGGACCGACAAGGAGTTCTGGGAGACGTTCGAGGGCAAGCTGATCGACGCGAAGGGCGTGGTCGCCCGCTACGTACGGCTGTACAGCAAGGGCAATACGGCCGACGACCAGAACCACTACACCGAGGTCGAGGTGTACGGGACGGGGGGGAAGTGAGTCAGGGATCGAGGAAATAAGGGATCCAGGGATCGAGGGATCGAGGGGGGGGATTCCGAGCCCGGACCGCGGGCGAGGCAGGGTGCGCTGCCATCCGGGCTGCTCTCGCGCACTCGGCGCTTCGCTCGCGCTCCATTACCCTGATCCGGCTTGAAGCCGGCCATGTATACGCTGTCGCTGCTCGTCGCCTTGGCGGCTGCGCTGGCCCTGCGCCTGCCGCGGCTGGACCTGCGGCCGATGCACGGCGACGAGGCGGTGCATGCGGTCAAGTTCGACGAGTTGTGGCGGACCGGACGGTACGTGTATGACCCGCACGAATACCACGGGCCCACGCTCTACTACGCGACCTTGCCCGCGGTCTGGCTGAGCGGAGCCGCGGACTTCGCCGCGACCGAAAAGCACGACTACCGCATCGTGCCGGTCGTGTTCGGCGTCGGGCTCATCCTCCTGCCGCTCCTGCTGGCCGACGGCCTCGGCCGGCCGGCCACCGCGGCCGCAGCGCTGCTGACGGCCGTTTCGCCGGTGCTCGTCTTCTATAGCCGGTACTACATCCAGGAAGCGCTGCTGGTCTTCTTCACGCTGCTGCTCATCGCAGCGGGGTGGCGCTCCATGCGATCGCGACGCGTCGGCTGGGCCACGCTGGCGGGCGTAGCCGCGGGGTGCCTGCACGCGACGAAAGAGACGAGCGTGATCGTGCTGGCGGCCCTGGGCGGGGCGCTGGGGGTGTGCGCGGCGCGGGAGCGGTGGACGCAAGTCCGCGCGGCCGATGCACCGGCTCGGCGAGCGCGGCACGGTGGGCGGCATGCACTGCTGGGCGCTGCGGCGGCCGTGTTGACTTCGGCCGCGCTGCACTCCGCGGGGTTCACGCAGTGGCGCGGGCCGACAGACGCGCTGCGGGCGGTGGCGGAGTACGCGCAGCGGGCCGGGGGCGGGCTCCACGAGCACGCGTGGTATTACTATCTCAACCGGCTGCTGTACTGGCAGGCGGGCGGCGGGCCGGTGTGGAGCGAGGCGCTGATCGTGGGACTGGCGGTGGTGGGCGCCGGGGCGGCGATCTGGCGGGCAGGTGCGGCGGAGTTTCAGTCGTCCCCACGGGACTCGCAGACCAAGGGGCACGCTACACCCGACACTGCGTGCTCGGCTGCGCTCACGTCTCCCTACGGGACTCACGAGGCGCATCGGCTGGCCGCATTCCTCGCGGTCTACGCGCTGCTGCTGTGGGTCGCGTATTCGCTGATTCCATACAAGACGCCGTGGTGCGTGCTCGGGCCATCGCACGCGTTGGTGCTGCTGGCCGGCGTGGGGGTCGCGAAGCTTTGGCGCTGGGCAGATGCGGCGCGGTGGCGACGCGCGGCGGTCGCGGTGCTGCTCCTGGCGGGCATCGGCCACCTCGGCTGGCAGGCCTGGCGCGGCAGCCAGCACCGACTCTGGGCCGCCGACCCGCGCAATCCGTGGATCTACGCGCACCCCGTCCGCGACGTGGAGAACCTCGCGCAGCGGTTGGACGACCTTGCCGCCGTCTCGCCGGCCGGCCGCGAGCTGCTGGTCAACGTCTTCGTCGAGAACCCCTGGCCGCTGCCGTGGTACCTGCGCGGGTTCGAGCGGGTCGGCTATTGGGAACAGCCGCCGGCCGAGCCGATTACGGCCGATCTGGTGCTCGCGTCGAGCGATTGGACGGACCGGGTCGAGCCGCAGTTGCAAGGTGAATACACGCCCGCCGCGTACGGACTGCGGCGCGATGAGATTCTGTATTTGTACGTCCGGGGGAAACTGTGGAACGAGTACCTACGTGATGTTGCGCGGATGCATACGGCGGACTGATGCACGGACCATACGACAGTGGCACACTTGCCCGACACGGCAGTGGCGCGCTTGTTGTCACGGTGTCGCCGGTCCATGGGTACATTCCGGCCAGCCTGCGACGTACCGCTAGGATCAAACATGGACCCGCGCGTCGTGCTCGGGATCGAAACCTCGTGTGACGAAACGTCGGCCGCGGTGGTGGTCGACGGTCGCGAGGTGCGCGCCAGCCTCGTCAGCTCGCAGGTCCAGTTGCATGCGAAGTACGGCGGGATCGTGCCGGAGCTCGCCTCGCGGGCGCACATCGAGCAGATCCGGCCGATCGTCGAGGAGACGCTCGCGGCCGCGGGCATGACGTATTCGGACCTGGACGCGATCGCGGTGACGGCCGGGCCGGGGCTGGTCGGTTCGCTGCTGGTGGGCGTGACGGCGGCGAAGACGCTGGCGCTGCTGCTGGAGCTGCCGCTGGTGGCGGTGGACCACATCGAGGCACACGCGACGAGCGCGGCGCTGGTGACGGATCCGCCGCCGTGGCCGGCCGTGGCGCTGGTGGTGAGCGGTGGGCATACGTCGCTGTACCTTGTGCGCGACTTCCTCGAGATCGAGCTGCTGGGACAGACGGTGGACGACGCGGCCGGTGAGGCGTTCGACAAGGTGGCCGCGATTCTCGAGCTGGGATACCCCGGCGGGCCGGTGATCGACCGCGTGGCGGCGGACGGCGATCCGCGGGCGGTGCGTTTTCCGCGGACGTGGCTGCGCACGCCGCATTTCGATTTTTCATTCAGCGGGTTGAAGACGGCCGTGCTGTACCACGTCTACGGCGCGGGCCACAAGTACGGCTCGGTCGCGCACCTGAGCGCGCAGGCGCTCGCGGACATCGCGGCCAGCTTCCAGGCGGCGCTGGTGCAGGTGCTGGTGACGAAGACGGTGGCGGCGGCGCGGCACGCGGGCGTCGCCGACGTGGTGGTGGGGGGCGGGGTGGCGGCGAATTCCGCGTTGCGGCGCGAGCTCGAGGCGGCATGCCGGCGGGCCCGGCTGCGGCTGCATCTGACGCCGCTGGAGTACTGCACGGACAATGCGGCCATGGTCGCGGCCCTGGGGTATCGGCGGCTGCTGGCCGGGCAGACGGCCGACCTGGCGCTCGAGCCGCGGGCGGGGCTGCTCCGTCCGCCGAAGAGGACTACAAAGGCACGGGGGGCCACAGAGCGACCGGGACAAAGTGACCAGGCAACACGGTGACATCGGGTCGCCTGCCCCGCAAAACGGCGACACGCGATCACTTTGTCACTTCGTGACCTGATCACCGCTCTGTGGCCCTCGGTGTGCTCTGTGTCTTTGTCGCTGCGGAGTCTTCAGGCGGGCAGCGTGAGATTGCGGCCGTTGTCGCCGGGCTCGAAGAAGTGCACGCGGGTCATGTCGACCTGGAGGCGTTCGGTCGCACCTTCAGCGACGCGACACCGGGCATCGAGCCGGCACACCAGGTGCGGGTGGCGGGCGGTGCCGCAGTAGATGTCCTGACGGTCGCCGAGCGGCTCGACCACGGACACCTGCACGTTCAGGACCGCGTCGCCGCCCGCGGCGGGGACCAGGGCCTCGGGCCGCACCCCCAGAATCACCGGGCGATCGACCAGCGGTGCGAGGGCCGCCTGGTGAGCGGGCGCCACGGCCAACCGGTTGTCGCCCTCGTCGAACAACAGACGCCCGCCGTCGCGCACGATGCGGCCGCTGATGAAGTTCATGGGCGGCGTGCCGACGAACCCGGCCACGAATCGGTTGACCGGGTGCTCGTAGACCTCGAAGGGGGTGGCGCACTGCTGGATCAGCCCGTCCTTCATGACGACCACGCGGTCGCCGAGCGTCATGGCCTCTTCCTGGTCGTGCGTGACGTAGACGGTGGTGGTCTGGACCCGGCGGTGGAGGCGCTTGAGCTCGGCCCGCATGCCGATGCGGAGCTTGGCGTCGAGGTTGGAGAGCGGCTCGTCGAAGAGGAACGCCTTGGGCTGGCGGACAATGGCCCGGCCGACCGCGACCCGCTGCCGCTGGCCGCCGGAGAGGGCCTTGGGGCGGCGGTTGAGGAGGTCCTGAATACCGAGGATCGACGCGGCCTGCTGCACGCGGCGGTCGATCTCCTTGCGCTCGTCGCGGGCCTTGCGCCACCACGGATGGGCAAAGATGAATCCGAACGGGTTGTCGAACGCCCCATAGCGGCGGCGCAGCAGCAGGCCGAACGCCATGTTGCGGTAGACCGTCATGTGCGGATAGAGGGCGTAGTTCTGAAAGACCATCGCGATGTCGCGATCCTTGGGGGCCACGCCATTGACAACGCGCTCGCCGATGCGGATCTCGCCCGCGGAGATGTCCTCGAGCCCGGCGATCATCCGCAGGGTCGTGCTCTTGCCGCAGCCCGACGGGCCGACAAGCACGACGAACTCGCGGTCGCGGATGTGCAGGCTGATGTTGTCGACGGCCTTGACATCGCCGGGATAGACCTTCGTGACATCGATGAGCTGGACTTCGGCCATGGCCGCCTCGCCGGAACGCGCCGCGCGCACGGTTAAACACGGATACCACGCGAATATACGGGCGGCAGCGGCAGGGGGCAATGGACCGGTGCGCCCGGTGAGGGCGGGTGCGGGTGCGGCGGGCGGGCCCGTCACGCCGGGCAGTCGGCGGACGCTTGACGGGGCGTTCGAGCCGCGGGCGGTTCAGTAGTGCGCGTAGATCACGCCGGTGGCGTCGCGCGCGGCGCTGTTGGCGCAAATCTGCCCCGTCTGGCAGTTGTAAACCCAGCCGGCGGCCGAGTCGGGGTCGGGCTCGGGGGGCTGCGAACCGGGCGTGACGTGGACACCGGTTCGCGCGCCGGCCGGCAGCGGGCAGGGCGGCAGTCCGTCACGCAGATAGGGGCCGAAGCGGTGAACCGCATCTGGCGCATCGGCCACGCGGCCGGATTCGTCCGTAAACCGGGTAAGCTGGGCCTCGAATGCCGCGGGGCTGCATGCGGGCGCCTGGCCGTCGGCGAACTGCGCGGGGTAGGCGTGGTGGTCCCGGTAATAGCGTTCGATGGCGACGCGCAGGACGCGGAGGCGGTCGCGCAGCCGGGCGGAATCGTCCGCGGGCGCGGCCGCGGCCCGGCTGAAGCGCGGGACGGTGAGCGCGGCTATTACGCCCAACAACACAAGGGCGACGAGGATTTCGACCCAGGTCAAGGCCCGGCGGTTCACGGCGCGTCCTCCGACTGTGGGTGGCCGCCGGGGGTCGTGGCCGGTGTTGCAGGGACGGCGAGGTGGTCGAAGCGGGCGCGGAAGCCGTCGGGGTCGGTCGTGCGCGCGCGTTGCAGGGCCTCGAGGAAGACGTGGGTGAGTTCGGGGTCGGTGGCGTCGCCCGCGCTCGTTCGCAGCAATTCCTCGGCCTGGTGAAGGGAGAACCTGGGTCGATACGGCCGGGTGGTGGTGAGGGCGTCGAAGATATCGACGATGTGGATGATCCGGGCTTCCAGCGGGATCTGGTCGCCGCGCAGGCCATCGGGGTAGCCCGAACCGTCGAAGTTCTCATGATGGTGCAGCACCGCGTCCAGCACGGGCTCGAACTGGCCGACCGGCCGGAGCACGTCGTAGCCGATGCGGGCGTGCTGCTTCATCAGGTCGAACTCGACCGAGGTGAGCGTGCCCGGCTTGTTGAGGAGTTGCTCGGGGACGCCGATCTTGCCGACGTCATGCAGGAGGCCGGCCCACTCCATCGTCAGGAGACGCGGCCGCGGAAACTGAAGCGCCTCGCCGGTGAGCCGCGCGAGCCAGCCGACCCGCTCGCTATGCGCGGAGGTGTAGTTGTCCTTGGCGTCGATCGCGTTAACGAGGGTACAGACGGTTTCGAGCGCGGTGCGCTGAAGGTGGCGCAGCGTGACAACGTGGCCGAGCACCTGGGCACCGTACGCCAGCACTGCCTCCGACGTCAGCACGTCCGTGTCATCGAACGCAGGGGCGTGCGGGCTGCGGACCGCGACAATCACGGCCGGCTCGGTGTCGGGGGGAGCGAGGGCGCCCAGCAACACCGGCGCGCCGCCGAGCGTGCGGCGCTGGTCGGGCCGCAGCGCCGGCCGGTGGCTGCGGCGGGCCCGGCGGGTCGCCTCGATTTCCTCGGCCAGACAGCCGCGCACGCGGTCGGGCTGTGGCGGGGGCTCGTTCCACGCGTCCTCGGACTCGATCCGCAGGCAGCAGCCGGCGCGATCGAGGTAGATCGCGCGCGCGCCGACGATGGCTCCGTAGCGACGCAGCAGTGCGGCCTGGAGCAGCTCGGGGTCCAGACGGCCGCTCATCTGCGTGGTGACATCGAAGATCAGCGCGAGCTGCTGCTGGCAGCGGTGCAGCTCACGTTCGACCGCCGGGCGCTCCGCGGCCGCGGCGGTGACCGCTCCGGCGCACGGCTCGAGGGCCGGAGCCGGAAGCGCGGGGAACTCTCCGAAGCTGTTGGCAGCGAGGCCGATCATGGCACTCCCGGGGCGGCGCGTGACCGGCCGTCGGGCCCGGTGCGCGGTCTCGCCCCCACCCGTGGTATCGCCCGGCGAGGGGCGGCCGATCGACGGAGGCGCGCGGGTTCCCGTGCCGGGACGACACCGGGGGGAATCTGGGACCTTGCGCCGCCCGGTTGTCGGATAAACGGCCGCGGAGCCGGGCGTTCACGGACGGGCTGCCGGGCATCGCCGGCGGTCAGCGGTTTTCACGGAACCACGCGATGGTGCGGGCGAAGCCGTCGGTGCGGGTGACAACGGGTGACCAGCCGAGCGTTTGCTGCGCGCGGGAGATGTCGGGTCGCCGAAGCGCCGGATCGTCGGGCGGGCGGGGTACGAACGCGATGCGGCTGGAGCTGCCCACGAGGCGGATGACCTCCTCGGCGGCCTGGCGCACGGTAACCTCGGCGGGGTTGCCGAGGTTGACGGGTTCGCGCACGTCGCTCTCCATGAGTCGCACGAGTCCCTCCACGAGGTCGCTGACGAAGCAGAAGCTGCGGGTCTGCGAACCGTCGCCGTGGACGGTGAGCGGCTCGCCGCGGAGAGCCTGGTCGATGAAGGTGGGCAGCATGCGGCCGTCGTCACGGCGCATGTTGGGTCCGTAGGTGTTGAAGATGCGGGGGATGCGGATCTCGATTCCGTGGCAGGCGTGGTAAGAAGTGAGCAGGGCCTCGGCGAAACGTTTGCCCTCGTCGTAGCAGGCGCGGGGGCCGATCGGGTTGACGTGGCCCCAATAGGATTCGCGCTGCGGGTGCTCCTGCGGGTCGCCGTAGACCTCGCTGGTGCTGGCGTGCAGGAGGCGGGCGTCTTTCTCGCGGCACAGGTCGAGCAGGTTCCAGACGCCGCGCGAGCAGACCGCGAGGATCTGGAGGCGGCGCGGGCCGAAGTCGACCGGCGACGCCGGGCAGGCCAGGTCGTAGACGCGCTCCAGCCGCCCCTCGACACGCAGGGGCGCGGTGATATCGTGCTCGCGGAAGGTGAAACGCGGGTGGCGGGCAAGCTCCTCCACGTTCGCACGGCAGCCACTGACGAAATTGTCGACCCCTACGACGTGATGACCGTCGGCCAGGAGCCGCTCGGTAAGATGGTAGCCGATGAACCCGGCGCACCCGGCGACGACGATTCGCATGGCTGCTCCTGAATAGTTTGCGCGCCATTATATCGGACACGGCGCGGCCGCGCGAGCCGCTTCGGAGACGACCCATGCAGATTGCGGTGATCGGCAGCGGATATGTCGGGCTGGTGACGGCCGCGTGCCTGGCGGACAGCGGCAACCACGTGGTAGCGGTGGACAACGACGTGGCGAAGGTGAAGCTGCTGCAAGGCGGGCGGTGCCCGTTTTTCGAGCCGGGACTGGAAGAACTGGTGAAAAAGAACGTGGCGGCGCGGCGGCTGCGGTTCTCGGCGGAGGTTGCGACGAGCGTCGCGGGAGTGCGGGTGGTGTTCCTGGCGGTGGGGACGCCACCGCGGGCCGACGGCTCGGCCGACCTGTCGGCGATCGAAAGTGCGGCGCGGGAGGTGGCGGAGGCACTGACCGGGCCGGCGATTATTGTGACCAAGAGCACGGTCCCGGTGGGGACGGGGGCGCGGCTGGAGGCGCTGATCGCGGAGCACACGCGGCACCGCTGCCCGGTGGTGAGCAACCCGGAGTTTCTTAAGGAGGGCTCGGCGCTACAGGATTTTCTGCGGCCGGACCGCGTGGTGGTGGGCGCGGACGATCCGGCCGCGGGGGACGAAGTGGCGGAGCTGCATCAGCCCTTTGTGCGCAACAACCGGCCGATCCTGCGGATGAGCCGGGCGGCGGCGGAGCTGACGAAGTACGCGGCGAACGCGTACCTGGCGACGCGAATCAGTTTCATCAACGAGATCGCGGAGATCTGCGGGCAGTTGCAGATCGATGTGAACGAAGTGCGGGCGGGGATGGGGGCGGATCAGCGGATCGGGCACCATTTCCTCTACCCGGGGCTGGGGTACGGGGGGAGCTGTTTCCCCAAGGACGTTCAGGCGCTGGCGAGCTTCGGGCGGGCGGCGGGAGCGGACTGCGGCCTGCTGGAGGCGGTGCACCGGCGGAACGTGGCACAGCGGGACGGGCTGATCCGTCGGATCCGCGCGCGCCTGGGCACGCCGCTGACGGGGCGGCGGGTGGCGGTCTGGGGCCTGGCGTTCAAGCCGCAGACGGACGACATCCGCGAGGCGCCGGCGCTGACGATCATTACGGCGCTGCTGGAGGACGGGGCCCGCGTGGCCGTGCACGACCCGCAGGCGCTGGAGCCGGCCCGGCGGCTGCTCGGGGAAAAGGTCGACTATTGCGACGACCCGTACGACACGCTGCCGGGCGCGGACGCGCTCGTGATCGCCACGGAGTGGATGGAGTTCCGCAGTCCCGATTTCCCGCGCATCCGGGAGGCGCTGCGCCAGCCGCTGATCTTCGACGGCCGGAATCTCTACGCGCCGGAGACGATGCGGCGATACAATTTCGAGTATCACAGCATCGGCCGGCCGCCGGTGCTGGCGCAAGGGTGAGCCGTAAGAGGTGAAAAGTGAGCCGTTGACGCGGCAATCCTTTTCGTCCGTCACGTTTCACCTGCTGGACGAGCGAGTCTCCCGTGCCGTCCCCCACGCCCGATGCCGTGACGCTGAAGCGGCTGCTGGCGGAGCACACCGCGCCGGCCGATCCGGCGCTGGCACGGCCGGAGGCGGACGGTGCGATCCGTTGCCTGGCGTGCGGACACCGCTGCCGGGTGCTGCCGGGGCGCGAGGGGGTGTGCCGGGTGCGGTTCAACCGTGCGGGCGAGCTGCGTGTCCCGTTCGGGTATGTGGCCGGGCTGGCCGTCGATCCGATCGAGAAGAAGCCTTTCTACCACGTGTTGCCGGGGTCGGGCGCGCTGTCGTTCGGCATGTTGGGCTGCGATCTGCACTGCTCGTATTGCCAGAATTGGATCACCAGTCAGACGCTGCGGGATTCCGACGCGGTGGCGCAGCCGCATTTCGTCACACCGCGGCAAGTCGTGCGACTGGCGCTGGAGCATGCGTGTCCGATCCTGACCAGCACATACAACGAGCCGCTGATCACGGCCGAATGGTCATGCGCGATTTTTGAGCTGGGCCGCGCGCACGGGCTGCTGGGCTCGTTCGTCTCGAACGGGCACGCCACGCCCGAAGCGCTCGAGTTCCTGCGGCCGCGGGTGCCGCTGTTCAAGGTCGATCTGAAGTCGTTCCGGGACGCGACATACCGGCGGCTGGGAGGCGTGCTGGAGAACGTGCTGGACACGATCCGGCGGCTCCGGCAGATGGACTTCTGGGTGGAAGTGGTGACGCTGGTGGTGCCGGGATTGAACGACTCGGACGAGGAGCTGCGGCAGATGGCGGAGTTCCTCGCGGGGGTGTCGCCGGACATTCCATGGCACGTGACGGCGTTCCACCCGGACTACCGGATGAGCAATCCGCCGCCGACGCCGGTGGAGACGTTGCTGCGGGCACACGAGATCGGGCGGGCGGCGGGGCTGGCGTTCGTGTATCCGGGCAACCTGCGGATCGGCTTGGGCGACCGGGAGAACACGAAGTGCCCGAGCTGCGGGGCGACGCTCATCGAACGGCGGGGGTTCAGCGTGCTGCGGAACCGGCTGAGCGGGGGGGCGTGCCCGGAGTGCCACCGTGCGATCCCCGGGGTCTGGGCCGCGCCCTGGGCCGCTGACTAGATCAACAGGCCCAAAGCCCCGCAACGGGCCGCGGAAAACACACAGACCAACGAACAACCCGAAGATCACGCGGCGCGGCGCCGAAGCGCGATCTGCGCTGGTCGGTGCGATCTGCGGCGATGTGTGCGGGCTCAGCGTGGCGTGAGGTCGAGCACGCGCGCGGCGCGGGTGACCAGATCGATTGCGACAATGCGATGGTGGTTCGTGTCCGCGACGTACAGCGTGCCGCCGGCGATCGACAGCCCGCCGGGTTCGGAGAGCGTGATCGCTGGCGCGGTGGCCGCCGGAGCCGCCGGTCCGGGCGCCGCGTCCGGACGTCCGGCGCTGCGCGCGCTGCCGGTCGGGAACCACGTCTCGACCAGGCCGCTCCGCAGGTCGAGCACGCGAATCCGGTCGTTGAACGTGTCGGCAATGAATAGCCGGTCGTCGTCCAGCGCGACGCCCAGCGGATGCTGAAACCGCGCTTCGGGGCCCGGCCCGTCGGCGTCGCCGAAGCCGAACAGATCGCCGCTGCCCGCGAGTGTCCGCGTGCGGCCGCGGGGTTTCAGGCCGACGCTGCGAATGCTCGAACTCTCACTGTCCGCGACATAGAGCTCGCGGCCGTCCGTCGCCACGCCCGACGGCTGGGCGAAGGCGGCCCGGTCGTTCACGCCGTCAAGCGCCGCCTCGGCGCCGGTGCCGGCGTGGACACGGATGCGGCCGTCCTTGAGGTTGAGCGACCAGACCTGGTGCGGCCCGGCCATGGCGATGAAGAGCAGGTTGCCGACGCGGGCCAGGTCCCACGGTGAACTGAGCTCGGTCCGGGCCGCGGGCTGGGCGTGCTTGTAGATCGTCCGGGCCTGACGGCCGGTGCCGGCCAGCATGCGAACCTGGCCGCGCTCCAGGTCGACCGCCCGCAGCGCGTGATTGCCGGTGTCGGCGACATAGAGCGTGCGTCCGTCGGCCGAGAGGACCAGTCCCTGGGGGCTCTGGAAACAGGCGTCGGCGCAGGGGCCGTCTCGGAGGGCGGGCCGGCCGGTGCCGATCACCTGCTCGATCCGCCCGTTGAAATCGGTGACGACCACGCGATTCCGGCCGGTGTCGCTGATGAACAGCCGCCGCGCATCGGAATCGGCCAGAACCTTGCCCGGGAACCTCAGCGGCTGGTCGGCAGGGTCGGTGTGCGTGGTCGCAGCGGCGGCCGCCGCGGTCAGCGTCCCGCGGGTGCGGTGGTCGGCGAGCAGGGCGGCGATCTCCCGGTCGAGTGTCTCGCGGTGGCCTTCGCCGGACCAGGTGCCGACGATGTAGCCGTCGGGGTCGACGAGGACGAGCGTGGGCCACGTGCGGACCGTGTACGCATCCCAAAGCTCGTAGTCGCTGTCGACGGCGACCGGGTGCCGGACACCGTGACGCTGGATGGCCTGCCGGATGTTCTGCGGGTCTTTTTCACGGCTGAATTTCCCCGAGTGTACGCCGATGACGAGGAACGGCTGGCCCCGGTACTTGTCCTCGAGGTACGCCAGGTCGGGCAGCGTGTGCAGGCAGTTGATGCAGCAGTAGGTCCAGAAGTCGAGCAGGACGACGCGCCCGGCCAGATCGGCGCGGGTCAGTGGCCGGTCGGTGTTGAGCCAGGCGTCGGCGGCGTCGAGACTGGGGGCCCGGACGCGGGGCTCAGCCCGGAGGTTTTGAGTCATGGCGGGCTCGACTCCACAAAGGGCAAGCGCGACCAGGGCCGCGGGGAGCATCGGTGGGCCGTTCGGGCGATACATTCTGGTGCGAGATCGTAGCAGCCCTTTGAAAAGGGGTGCTGGCTCCGCGCCACCTCACCATAACGATCTGCGCTTCCCGCGGCGCCTGCCCCGTTTTTGCAGGTGCTATTCGGCGAGTTGGCGCGGGAATGGGGCGCGCTCAGTGAGCGGAGCGGCAGGGGCTTGAAACGTATCACTTTGGACCCCGATTCAAACGGAAGTATCTTTGAAATAAGAGCTTATGTGCAGGCGGGTCCCGCGGCAAGCCGGACCGCACCGAATTGATCGCCCCGAAATGAAACGTTACAATGACGGCGTTCGCGTGCAATCAGTATCTGCTGCACATGGGTGGGCGGTGCCGCGGTCGAGCTGGCTGGAGCGGGCATCACGGCCCGGCCGATGGGGTGGCGGGCCCAAGGACGGTCGCGGCCTTGGCGGGCCACCCGCGTCCGGCGGCGAGCGTTATTGTGGATTTGTCGATGGACTTGTAAGTGTCTTGATGTAGAGCGAAGGAGGCTGCGATGTCGAGGCTGATGGCGTTGCTGGCGGTGCTGGGCGGCGTGGTGGCCGCCCGGGCCGTGGACGGGTACTCGAACGATTTTTCCACGCTGAACAACTTCACGGTGCGCCCGCCGCTGGTGAATCCGCGGGTGGATAACTCGGTGCCGGGGAATCCGTGCGTCAAGTACGACGCCCCCACCGGCGCGACGGGATACCTGATGGCCGACCTGTTCGACCCGAGCGGTGCGCCGGAACCGATCGACGTGTCGAACGGCCTGATCACGTTGCGGTGGAAGATCGATTACACCGGTGTTGGGGCTCCCCCGACCGGTGACCCGATCGGTCTGTGGCTGCGGGTGTACTCCGGCACCTTTTCCGGCGGGCAGTGGACGTACGTGGCCCGGGCGAGCTGGTCCTTCACGGCTTACGTGAATATGGGTTGGGCCGAAGCCACGCGGTGCGTCAACGTGCCGGACGAGGTGATCGGCGGCACGTTCGACCCGACACACGTGTACAAGTTCCGCTTTGACGTCGTGTATTGGGACCCGAAGTATTCGCCGTGCACGATCGCGCTGGACCAGTTCACGGTCACGCAGAGTGACAACCTCGGCCCCACCGCGATCGCGACCGCGAATCCGCCGTTCCCGGTCTGCGGACAACTCGTGACGCTGGACGCGAGCACGAGCTTCGACCCGGATGGCAGCATCGTGCGTTACGTGTGGAAGGAAGGCACGACGGTGCTCTACGACGGTCCGCTGCCGACGTTCGTGGTGCAGCCGCTGTGCCAGGAGACGACGACCTACACGCTCGTGGTGTACGACGCGGTCTGCGCGTGGGATGACGCGACGGTGGACGTGACGGTCGGCGACTACGGCGCGACGCAGTTCTCGTTCACGACGTACACGGCGCCGGCGAACGGGGACGGGTTCACCAACTCGATCGCGTCGGCCGGCACATACATCTACTGGCTCAAGGGCAACGGCGAGTTCCGGCGCAGTGCGAACGGGACGACGTGGCAGACGCTGCCCAACCCGCCGCTGGACGCGATCAACAACCAGTGCAGCGGGCACCTGGCGTATGCGCCGGCCTGGGGGACGCAGGGCAGCCTGCTGACGCTGCGGCGCGTGAATCCGGATCCGAACTACCAGGACGGGCTCGCCCGCTATGACATCGCCAGCGGCGTGTGGACCATGCACGGCGGGAGCAAGTTCGGCAACACCGGTTATGTCGTGGTGGGCAATTACCTGTTCAGCAACGCACACGCGGCGATGGACAACCAGGGCGGGAACTTCTGCCGCATCAACCTGCTCGACCCGAATGCTCCCTACTGCGGCCGCAGCGCCATCAACCCCAGTCTCCTGGGGCAGGATCCGGCCTGGATGAGCCGCGTGGTGCAGTTGACCGTGCTGAACGGCATGATCTACGGCATCAAGAACGACTGGACGGTGAACCGCGGCACCGGCGATCGGTTCTATCGCTTCGACCCGGATGACTGGGCCAATAACTGGTTCGTCGGGCCGAATTGGGACGACTGGGAGCCGAGTCCCCCCGTTCACACTCCGGCCGAGGACCTGGGCGAGACGCCGCGCGAGCCGGGCTACGGGTCGGGGCTGTGCGCACTGCCGGCCGGCTGGAAGGGCGTGATCGGGCCGGAGGGCGGCATCTTCATGCTCTTCGGGCGGACGAACGCCAACCACGAGGGCTGGGGTGGCGTGACCGACCGCTACGGCATCTGGGACGCGGCCACGGGCCAGTGGACGTTGGGCATCCTGCCGGCGTTCAGCAGCAGCGGCTCAGCCTGCTGCTTCCACAACGGGAACGTGTGGATCAAGCAGGGCTGCTCGAACCCCAGCAACCCCGATGCGGATCCGACGCCGACGTTCTGGGTCACGGACCAGCTCATCCCGCCGATCGAGAAGCCGGTGGCCGACGCCGGCCCGGACCAGGGGCCGATGGCGCCGCAGGTCGTGACGCTGGACGGTACGGCCAGCTACGCGACGGCGCCCGGGGCCACGATCGTGAGCTGGCGGTGGACGCTGGGCAGCACGGTGATCGGAACGGGCCCGACGCCGCAGGTGATTCTGCCGGACGGCGAGACGAGCAACGTTTCACTGGTGGTCACCGACTCGAACGGCGTGAGCAGCGATCCGGACAGCGTGTCGATCGCGCTGGAGGCGTGCGGGTCGCCGGCGCCGGGCTGGTTCAACGACTTCACGTCGACGGCCGGCGTAACCGGGCCGTTCCCGGTGTACATCCAGAACATCGGCGGCAAGTCGGGCGTGGCGATGAACATCAGCGACGCGCACGGCTATTACGGGTTCGATGTCGTCCCGGTGTGCCCGTTTGACGCCAGCGGCGGAAAGATCACGCTCACGCTGCGGAACGGCGGGACGGGGCTGCCGCCGGTCGTCGGCTGGTGGCTGCGGCTGTGGACGGCCAACGGCGGCTATCGCGGTTACGCGTTCGGCGTGGCCGGCGACGGGCAGTGGGCGACGCAGGAAGTCTGCCTGGATGATCATCACCCCAACGAGTGGAACGAGAACTTCGACCCCACGCAGATCACCGGCTTCCGGATCGAGAGTGTGGTGTGGGGCGGCACGGCCGACTACACCATGGGCCTGGCGGACGCGACGTTCACGCGGGCCACGACGTTCCCGACGGCCAGCGCCGGCCCCGACCAGACGGTGCCCGGCCAGTGCGGCCAGCTCAGCAACGTGCAGCTCAACGGCTCGGGCAGCACCGGCGCGACGACCTACGAGTGGCTCGAAGCGGACGTGGTGATCGCGACCGGGCCGACGCCGGTGGTGCAGCTCCCGCCGGGCGTGCACTTCATCACGCTCGAGGTGGCCGACGCGGGCGGCTGCGCTCGGGACACCGACGAGGTGGTGATCACGGTGACGGGTGCGCAGCCCATGCCGGTCGAGCTCGCCCTGGATGAGCAGATCGACTACGGCCTGGGCGAAGTGATCACGGCCGACGCCGGCATCTTCTACCTGGCCTGGGCCGACCCCGAGACCGGGCAGGACTGGCCGTACACGCGGGCGTACCTGACGGGCGGCGACTGGTACTACGGGCCGTTCGTGAATTTGCAGAATGCGTGCTACGGCGTGCTCGACCTGTCGGGCCCGAACATGGGGCTGCGGTTCTCGGCCCGCTATTTCCAGGATGCGGACTACTGGAACCCGGATCCGAACTACCCGGATCCGTACGAGGATGCGCCGATCGGCATCTGGCTGCGCGACACGGCCGGCAAGCGCGGCTGGACCGGCTGGCTCTACGGGCCCGACATGCGGACCGACCCGCTCAAGTATCCGGCCTGGAAGACGATCGAAGTGCCGATCGCGATCGACCCGAACCCCGACTTCACGGATGCGGATTTTGACCTGAGCCGCGTGTGGCGAATCGAGTTCTTCGGGACCGACTGGGGCGGGCTGGGCGGCGATTTCGTCGACCTGAAAGACCTGTGGATCGGCGAGACGGCTCCGCCGGCGTGCATCGGCGACACCAACTGCGACGGCTTCATCACGTTCGGCGACATCAACCCGTTCGTGTCAGGCCTGACGGGCGGGCCGCTGTGCAACCCGGCCAACTTCGACATCAACCAGAACGGCACGATCGGCTTCGACGACATCAATCCGTTCGTGGCCTATCTGACGGGGCATCAGGGGGAGGCGTGCCCGTAGGCGTCTACTGAGCGGCCGGGGAGTGGCACAGCCGTCCCCGGCGGTGGGATGATGCGTCAAGTGTGGCACAGCCGCCCCCGGCGGTGGGATGATGCGTCAAGTGTGGCACAGCCGCCCCCGGCTGTGTCCGGTCTGGTTGCCCGCGACAGCTTCAGGGCCGGCGGCCGGGGCGGCCGCCGGCCCGCGGCATTTTCGGGCCGGATTTCGCGGGATTGGAGACCGTGGCGCCGGGGGCCGATGTTCGATGCGGGCAGCGCGGGCAGCGCGAAACCGGCCCGGCGGCCCCCTGAAGTTATCGGAGCACGGGACGGGATCGCATGCGCGGCGGTGTAGCGGATAACGATGTCCAAGGGTGGGTTGCACGCAGGGATGAACCGCTTTATACTACGCATCCGATACGGGTGTCCGGTGCGGCGGCCGGCGCGCAGGGGCGAGGTCGCGGCGCGGAACACGAGGGGACGCTCGGAAGCGGGAGCTGCGCGGGATGGGATCGGCAACTCCTGAGCACACATGCCGTCTCGGCTGACGGGAGGGAAAGCGTCCCTAAAAGCGAGAGTCGAAGCCGGGCCGGCCGCGGGCCATGCGGGCCCACGTCCGCCGGTCGAACGCGTCGGGTCGCGGAGTCGAGACTTGGCCCTGTGGCGAGTCGGTGGCAGGTGCATCGAGTGTCGGGGGAACGTGAAGGAGGTTCCATGAGAGCAGGCAGAGTAGGGATTGCAGTGGCGGTGCTCGGGTTGCTGTGTGCGGCCGCACCGGCGCAGGTGCTGGTGAACATTCCGCTGGACCAGCAGATCGATATCGGGCAGGGTCCGGCGATCTACGTGCCGACGGGCCTGAACGGTTCGCTGTCGTTCCAGCCGGGCTCACCGGGCTGGGTGCGGAACATGTGGCCGAGCGCGGACTCGTGGTACTACGGCCCGTATGTGGATTTTCACCGGACGGGCAACGGCGACCTGGACTGCACGAACGCGAAGCTGGAAATCGACCTGCGGTACTTCAAGGAGGACGGCAACTATGGCGACGCGCCGATCTTCCTGCGGATCTACAGCATCGACGGCGGAGGCAACTACCTCGGCCACCGCGATTACGGCATCATCTACGCGGTGCAGCCGCCCTGGAACGATCCGCCGGCGCCGGCGTGGACGCACAAGACGGTGTGGCTGAACAATCCGGCCATGAACCCGTACACCGACGGCGGCACATTCAGCATCGCCAGCGTGGGACGCATTCGGCTCTACGGTTCGGACTGGGGCGCGGACCCGACGCAGACGGACTACATCGACGCCAAGCAACTGGTGATCACGAACGTGCCGCCGGCGATTCAGGCGAACGCCGGGCCGGACCAAACGTTCCCCAACGCGGCATGCACGACGCAGGTGACGCTGGACGGCAGCGGGAGCACGGGTCCGATCACGCGCTACCTGTGGAAGGAAGGCTCGACGACGCTCGCGGACCTGGCGACGCCGGTCACGCAGGTGTGGATCTCGTCCGGCGTGCACACGATCACGCTGTTCGTGTATGACGCGAGCAACAACGTGGACAGCGACGAGATGGTGGTGACGATCCCGGACTATCCGCCGCAGGGTCTGCCGGTGAACGTTGCGATGGACCAGCAGATCAACAACGCGATCACCGGGGGTCCGCTGCAATTCCTGAGCGAGGGCGGCGACGGCTTCACGCGGCGGCTGTTCACGGTGGGCAACGGTGCGAACGGCTACTGGGAAGGCCCGCGGGTGAACCTGGACGAGGCGTGCTTCGGGATCCTCGATCTGACCGGAGAGAACATCTACCTGCGGTTCACGGCCCGCTTCTACAAGCAGTCGGGCAACTACAACGACGTGCCGATCTTCGTGGGGCTGCGTGACGCGGACGGCACGTACGCCGAAATGGGCCTGCTGTACCAGCCCAATAGCTTCGGCCAGCCGATCTACCCGGAGTGGGCGCGGGTGACCTCGCTGATCACGTTCACGAACCCGCCGCCGCCGGAGTTCGACCAGACACAGGTGAAGGAAGTGCAGTTCCGCGGGACGGACTGGGGTGGAACGGGCAACGACTTCGTAGACATCAAGGATCTGTTCATCGGCGTGCTGATCCCGCCGGTGGCGGACGCCGGTCCGGACCAGACGCTGCCGGGCAGCGGTTGTGCGCCGAGCGTACCGGTGACGGTGAATGGCAGCGGCAGCTCGCCGGGCGGCGGCGGCTCGATCGTGCGCTATGTCTGGTCGTATCTGGGCACGGTGCTCCAGGACAGCGCCAATCCGGTCCTGACGACGACGCTTCAGGGCGCGGGGGCGCACTACCTGACGCTGACGGTCTACGACAACGATGACCTGTGGGACAGCGACGAGGTGAAGATCACGATCGGGACGGCACAGCCGCTGCCGGTCGAGATCTCACTGGACGAGCAGATCGACTACGGCCTGGGCCACGCGATCACGGCCGATTACGGCGTGTTCTTCATGGCGTTCGTCGACCCGGAGACCGGCAACAACTGGCCGTGGGTGCGGATCTACACGGTCGGCGGCGACTGGTACTTTGCGCCGACGATCGACCTGACGAAGGCGTGCTACGGCGTGATCGACATCTCGCCGAGCAACATGGAGCTGCACTTCACGGCCCGCTACTTCCAGGACGCCAGCAACTGGAACCCGGACTTCTGGGGCGATCCGAACGATCCGCTCGAGGTGTACGAGGATGCGCCGATCTTCGTCGCGTTCCGCGACGTGAACGGCAAGTACGGCTCGCTGGGCATCCTGTACGGGCCGGACATGCGGCTCGATCCGAACAAGTACCCGAACTGGAAGACGATCGAGGTGCCGATCGACATCCTGCCCGAGTGGCCGACGGACGCGGACTTTGACCCGACGAAGGTCGTGACGATCGAGTTCTTCGGGACCGACTGGGGCGGACTGGGGACCGACTTCGTGGACATCCGCGACGTGTTCCTCGGCCCGGTGGGCCCGGCGACGTGCGTCGGCGACACGAACTGCGACGGCGTGGTGAGCTTCGGCGACATCAACCCGTTCGTCGCGGGTCTGACCGGCGGACCGCTGTGCAACCCGGCGAACTTCGACATCAACGGCAACGGCACGGTCGGCTTTGATGACATCAACCCGTTCGTGGCGTATTTGTCGGCGCACCAGGGCGAGACCTGCCCGTAAGGGCCTGAACTCGCGCGGGACGAGCGTGCTTGTCCCGCACGTGACTTGCGGTCCGGGCCGGCGGCTGACCAGGCTGTCGGCCCGGGCCGTTTTCCAAGCACCGCACGTGGTGATTCCGGCGAGCGCGGCGGCGAAGGATTGGCCCGCAAATGAATAGCGCCTGCCAGGTGGGGGGAACAGCGCTTCCCCGGCCCGCTTCCTTGCCGCCGCAGAGCGACGGTCGGAGGCACGAGGTGCTCGCCAACGCGCGGCGCTCCGTCGCTTCACGGACGGGGTTGCCGTACAATGGCGCTCCGCGCCGCCGGGCGGTGCGGTGGAAAGGACGGCGTCATGGACAGCGGGAGGCGGTCTCGGCCGCGTGGCGGGCCGGGCGCGGTTTGGGCGTGCGGCGTGCTGATCGGGCTGACGCTGCCGGCGGGTTGCACCGCCCCCGGGCCGACGGACCCGATGCAGGAGCGCATCATTCCCGGGGCCGGGCCGGACGAGGTGCTCGCGGCCGCCGCGGGTGTGCTCCAGCGCGAGTTCAATCGCGTGCGGGTGGACCGCAGCGCGCGGCGGATCGAGGCCGGGCCGACGGAGTTCACGACGCAGAAAGAAAGCGGCACGGCCCGCGATCTGTACGGCGGCCGCTCGACCATGCGGCGGAAGGCGTCGTTGAACATCGGCCCCGCGGCCGGTGGCACGATGGTGCGACTGCGGGTCGACGTGGAGCGTCGGGATACTGAGCGGCAGATCTTCCTGGCCCCTCAGGCGACACGGCTGAGCGACCGGCCCAGCGACGAGCCGTCGTTCGCGACGGAGGCCGCGACCACGGACGAACAGCGGGCGGTCTGGACGCGGGTGCGGCGCGACCGGGCGCTGGAACGGGCGCTGCTGGAGGAGTTGCGCGAGCAGTTTGCGCCGCACCCTGTGTCATCGGAGTCGGCCCCCGGTGCGGCGGAAGAGGGCGCGGCCGGGACGCGGCCGGCCGGCGGTCCGGCGCAGCCCTGAACAGAGACGAGGAGTATCCATGTTGCAGCACTTGGCGCGGAGCCTGGCGGAGACGGACCCGCAGGTGATGGAGATCGTGCGGCGCGAGGAGGAGCGGCAGCAGAACACGCTCGAGCTGATCGCGTCGGAGAATCACGTGTCGCTGGCGGTGCGTGCGGCGGCGGGCTCGGTGTTCACGAACAAGTACGCCGAGGGGTATCCGGGCAAGCGCTACTACGGCGGGTGCGTGAACATGGATGCGATCGAGGAGCTGGCCCGCGAGCGGGTGAAGCGGCTCTTCGGGGCCGAGCACGCGAACGTGCAGCCGCACTCGGGGGCGCAGGCGAACACGGCCGTGTACATGGCGGTGCTCCAGCCGGGGGACACGATTCTATCCCTGGACCTGGCGCACGGGGGGCACCTGACGCACGGGCTGAAGGTGAACTTCTCCGGCGCGATGTACCGGATCGTGCCGTACGGGGTGGAGCGGGGGGACGAACGGGTGAGCATGGCCACGGTGCGGCGGCTGGCGCTGGAGCACAAGCCCAAGCTGATCATCTGCGGCGCGTCGGCGTATCCGCGGATCATCGATTTCGCCGCGTTCGCCGAGATTGCCCGGGAAGTGGGCGCCCGGCTGCTGGCCGACATCGCCCACATTGCGGGGATGATCGCGACCGGGCTGCATCCGACATCGATCGGGCACGCGGATTTCACGACCTCCACGACGCACAAGACGCTGCGCGGCCCGCGGGGCGGCGTGATCTTGTGCAACGCGGCGGATGCAGCGCTGATCGACAAGTGGGTCTTCCCCGGCACGCAGGGCGGGCCGCTGATGCACACCATCGCGGCCAAGGCGGTCGCGTTCGGCGAAGCCCTCAAACCCGAATTCAAGCAGTACCAGCAGCAGATCCTGGCCAACGCGCAGGCGCTGGCGGAGGCGCTCCGCGCCCGCGGCTATCGGCTGGTATCCGGCGGGACGGATAACCACCTGATGCTGGTAGACCTGCGGGCCGTGCATCCGGATCTGACCGGCAAGCAGGCGGAGAGTTGGCTCGAGTCGGCGGGCATTATCTGCAACAAGAACATGATCCCGTTTGACGAGCGGAAGCCGACGCAGACCAGCGGCTTGCGGCTGGGCACCCCGGCCCTGACGACCCGCGGCATGAAGGAGCCCGAGATGGTGGTGGTCGCCGGTCTGCTGCACGAGGCGCTGGCGGCCGGCGATGACGACGGCCGCCGAGCGGCGGTGCGCGGAAAGGTGCAGGATCTCTGCCGGCAGTTCGCGTTGCCGCACTAGGCTGACGCATCGGGCACTCGTTCCAGCTTCAGGGTCGCGCGGCGAATCGGAGTTGCGCGCGTCACGCGCCGAGTTCCCTGTGCCGCCGCTCCTCGGAATGACACATGACGCGGCTATTCTTCGGTGTCTCCGTGTCTCTGGGGTCTCTATTCGGCTGCGCCGCCGGCGGCAGCGGCCGGGTGATGCTGGCCGCACTCAATTTCCAGGCGATTGATCCGCCCGAGGGGCCGCCGCCGACGTTCACCCAGCTCGACGTTGACGAATGCTATTGGTGGACGGACGAGTCGGAGCGGGTCTGGATCGCGTTGCGGCATCAGGGTCCGCGGCTGCTGATCGAACCGGACTGGCGCCTGGATTTCCGGATGTCGCTGCGGCTCGAGGGTCTGCCGGCCGGGCGGGCCCGCAATTACGTTGTGGCTCGGCGCGAGCTGCGGGCCACGGCGCGACTGGGGCCGACGCAAAGCCGGTTCATTTCGCTCTCGGGGGTCGTGGCGTTGTATCGCGAGGGCGGTGACCGGCTGCGCGGGTCATATCGCCTGGAAGCGGCCCGCGAGGTGCAGCAGGTCTTCGGGTGGAGCCGGCCCATGCGCTATCTCCTGATGGGCACGTTCACGGCCGTTCGTGATCCGGCTCGCGGACGGCCGATCGCGGAAGCGAGCGAGGCGCCGGGCCGCGAGCGCGAGCCGCAAGTTGCGGGCCCGGAAACCGCCCCGGCCGGGGCGGACGAGGGGGGGTCGTAACCCGCGGCGGAGCTTGATGTGGGGAAATGTGTGGATGCCGCGGAGGAGGGACGGGCGGCTGCGGGCGGCTGGTGAACGGGGTTGCGGTTCCACTAGACTACGCGCATGCGGCTCGGCGTGTGCGTGGTGGTGCTGACGGGGCTGATACTGCCGGCGGGCGGGTGTGAGCGGCGGCCGGCGCCCGCGTCGGGGCCGGGCCGCGCGACGCAGCCGGCGGGCACGGGGTTCGCGCTGCCGGGGGGAGCAGCAGAGTGGGGGCGGGCCGAGGCATGCGACAAGCTCGGGGACGAGAAGCTGGGGGTTGCAGCGGCGGTGCGACTGGTCTGGCTGGCGGGTCTGCAACCGCTGTGCGCCCCCCGTGAACTGGCGGAGGCACAATTCAAGCGGCTGCGGCTGGTGCGGCTGAGCCCGGGGCAGTTTGCGCTGGGGCTGATGGAGCGGCAGGTGGGTCGCGGGCTGCGGGCGGCGGTGTTGGTGGCTGTGGACGGCACGGTCACACCGCTGGTGGAGGGCGTCGAAGAGGAGCTGGTGGGGCTGCACGTTTCGAGCGATGCGGAGGTGTTCCCGCATGTCGCCACGCTGCCGGAGCGGGTGCTGCTGGTTGGCGAGGAGGTGACGACGGCCCTGGCATTGAGGGGCGAGGCTCCGGTTCGATTCGAGTTGCGGCGACAGGGCAGCCGGTCGTATGTGGCGCTCGTGCTGGTCGAGAACGCCAAAGAGGTGGCGCGCTACCGGTGGGACCCGTACGAAGCGGCGTTTCTCGGCCCGGCCGCGGACAAGCTGCCGGACCCCCCGGGCGGGCGTTTTGAGTTGGACTTGAGCGAAAGCCGGCATCTGGTTCCGCAGGGCGGCGAGATCCCGGAACCGGAGGAGAACTTCGAGTTTCCGCCCCCACCGGAGCGGCCGGTACCGGCTACGCCGCCGGTCCTGCCCGTCTGAACCGAAATCGCAAAGTCGCCGGGAAGTCCACGTAAGAGGACGGAAAGACAGAGCATGGCCAAAGTCCAGCGCAAGAAAACCCGGCCCCAGGCCGTGGCCATCCCCAGGCCCCGTGGGCGACGCGTGCGGGAGAGCGCGGCCGAGCGGCAGGCGCGGGCGACACGCATCCTTGAGGCGCTGCGGGCCGCGTACCCGGATGCGGCGTGCGCACTGCGGCACGGCAGTGCGCTCGAGCTGCTCGTGGCCACGATCCTCTCGGCGCAGTGCACGGACGAGCGCGTCAACCTTGTGACGCCGGACCTGTTCCGCCGCTGGCCGGATGCGGCCGCCCTCGCGGCGGCCGAGCCGAGCGAGCTCGAGGCGGCCATCCGTTCGACCGGCTTCTTTCGCAACAAGACACGGTCGCTGCTGGGGATGGCGCGGCTGGTGGCCGAGGAGTTCGGCGGCCGCGTGCCCGACACGATGGAGGGGCTGCTGCGGCTGCCGGGCGTGGCGCGAAAGACGGCGAACTGCGTGTTGGGCACATGGTACGGAAATAACGAGGGAATCGTCGTTGACACGCACGTGGGGCGGATCGCGGCCGAGCGGCTCAGGCTTACGCCCAGCGCCCGCAACGGGAAGGATGCCGAGCGGATCGAGCGTGACCTGATGGAGCTGTTCCCGCGCGCGACGTGGACCTGGCTGGCGCACGCGCTGATCCAGCATGGGCGGAAGGTGTGCGTGGCCCGCAAGCCGAAGTGCGAATCATGCCCGCTGGCGGCGGATTGTCCGTCGGCGGCAAGCGCGGGGCGAAAGTAAGCCGGTGAGCGTTCTCCGCGGCACGTTATCGACCCTTGCCGCGGGCGCCGGGTGGCAGCCTATACTCCCCCGGTCGGGGGCCCTGGCCCGGCCGGACCGATCCGACGGGCCGGGGCGGCGTACTGTCAGTGACGGGTCGCGTGGTTGTTGCGCGCCCGGCAGAGCAGGACGGGTGCAGCGTTGAAGGTCGTCATCCACGCCCATACGAACTACTCGTACGATTCCAACACGGAGCCAGCCGAGCTGATTGCGACTGCGCGGCGGCAGGGTGTGGAGTGCGTCGCGGTCACGGACCATTACGAGATCGCGGGAGCGCTCGCGGCCCGGAGCATCGGCGAAGGGGCGGGCGTTGGAATCATAGTGGGCGAGGAGATTTCGACGGCGGATGGGCACCTGATCGGGCTGTTTCTCGAGGAGTGGATTCCGCCGGGCCTGTCGGCGGAGGATACGGTTGACCGGATCCGCGGCCAGGGCGGGCTGGTGCTGGCGCCACACCCGTTCTCGACGTTATGTGACGACAGTCTGGGGGCTGCGCTTGAGCGTCTGGCTCCGTGGCTGGACGCGGTCGAGGTGCACAACGCACAAAACCCGCTGCCGTGGCAGGATGCACGCGCGGCGCGGTTTGCCCGCGCGCACGGGCTGCCAGCGTACGCCGGATCCGACACGCACCTGCGGGGCTGGCTGGACACGGCCCATCAGCACATGCCCGCGTGGCGCACGCCACGCGAGTTCCAAGAGGCCCTGCGAAGGGCGGAGCTGCGGACGGGCCGATTCGGTCCGACGTACTTCGCACAAATGGCGGTGCGGCAGGTGTGGGACAAGTTCGCGCGCCAGCCGCTGCCCGGCTTCGGGGAGCGTGTTTCCAGGAACCGGGTAGCCGACGTTGCCCGTTAGCCGGCGGGCGGGGCGACCGCGGCTCACGTCCGGAGCGTTCATCTTCAGGCCAACGGCGGACAGCGCTTGTGACCGCGGCGGCGGGTCTGTAATCTCTCGCGCCGTGGTGGCGTCCGCGGGCGGGCGGCCGACTGCGGCGCGGATTGCCCGACGACTGCGGATCGACCGGCGCCCGGCCTGGGCGGCGGCGGAGAGCGATGGTGATGAGCGACATGGCGAATGCGACCAACACGGCCCGGTTCGGGATACTGACGTTCACGGGCGAGACGATGCGGCGGCACCTGCCCGAGGACGTGTACCAGAAGCTGCGGATGACGATGGAGCGCGGACTGCCGCTGGACCCGGCAATCGCGAACACGGTCGCGACGGCGATGAAGAAGTGGGCGCAGGAGCACGGGGCGACGCACTACACGCACTGGTTCCAGCCGCTGACCGGGCACACGGCGGAGAAACACGACGCGTTCCTGAGCCCGAACGGGGAGGGCGGGGCGATCGAGGCGTTTTCGGGGGACCAGCTCATCCGGGGCGAGCCGGACGCGAGCTCGTTTCCGTCGGGCGGCATCCGCGAGACATTCGAGGCCCGCGGGTACACGGCGTGGGATGCCACGAGCCCGGCGTTCGTGTTTCGCAGCGGGGACAGCCCGACGCTGTGCATCCCCACGGCGTTCGTGTCGTGGACGGGCGAGGCGCTGGACAAGAAAACGCCGCTGCTGCGCTCGATCCAGGCGGTCAGCGAGCATGCCCTGCGCATTCTGCGAGTTTTCGGGACCGACGCGGGCGTGTCACAGGTGATCACGACCATCGGCAGCGAGCAGGAGTATTTTCTCGTCGACCGCTCGTTCTACGACCGGCGGGAGGACCTGCGGCTGGTGGGCCGGACGCTGATCGGGGCGCCGGCGCCGAAGGGGCACCAACTCGACGATCACTACTTCGGGGCGATTCCCGAACGGGTGATGAAGTTCATGAACGACGTCGAGCGGCGGCTGTACGAACTGGGGGTGCCGGTGAAGACGCGGCACAACGAGGTCGCGCCGAACCAGTTCGAGTTCGCGCCGGTGCACGAGAACGCGAACGTCGCGGCCGACCACCAGATGCTGATGATGCAGGTGCTGCGGACGACGGCCGAGGAGCACGGCTTCGTGTGCCTGCTGCACGAGAAGCCGTTCGCGGGAATCAACGGCTCGGGCAAGCACAACAACTGGTCGATCGCGACGGACACGGGTGTCAACCTGCTGGATCCGCGGGACGAGGCGCACACGAACATGCAGTTCCTGGTGTTTCTGCTGGCGGTGATCCGCGCGGTGGACCTGCACGCGGACCTGTTGCGGGCTTCGATCGCCAGCGCGGCGAACGACCACCGGCTGGGGGCGAACGAGGCCCCGCCGGCCATCATCTCGATCTACCTGGGCGAAATGCTGAGCGACATTCTCGACCAGCTCGCCAGCGGCGCGCCGAAATCCACCAAGAAGGGCGGGCGGCTGAACCTCGGCGCCCGCACGCTGCCGCAGATCCCGCGGCACTCGGGCGACCGCAACCGGACGAGCCCGTTCGCGTTCACCGGGAACAAGTTCGAGTTCCGGGCCGTCGGGTCGAGCGCGCCGATCGCCTGGCCGAACACCGTGCTGAACACGATCGTGGCCGAGTCGCTGGACTTCATGGCGACTGCGCTCGAGCGGCGGGTCGGCCGGTCGCCGAGCGCGGCCCGCCTCGAAGCCGCCGTGAAGGCGCTGCTGCGCGAGGTGGTGCGAAAACACCGGCGGGTGGTGTTCGACGGCGACAACTACAGCCCGGAATGGCACGCCGAGGCGGCCCGCCGGGGGCTGCCGATCCTGCGAAGCACCCCCGACGCGCTGCCGGCCCTGATGAGCACGGAAGCCCAGCGTCTCTTCGAGAAGTACGGCGTGCTCAGCCGGCGCGAGCTGAAGGCCCGCGTGGATGTGAATTTCGAGAAATACAACCGCACGGTCGCCATCGAGGCCCGGACCCTGGCGGGCATGCTGAAGCGCGAGGTGCTGCCCGCCGCGCTGCGCTTCCAGGGTGAGTTGGGCAGCTCGATCAGCGCCACCGAGCAGACCGGGATCCAGTGTCCGGACAGCCGGGCGCAGCTCGCACACCTGGTGGAACTGGTGACGCGGCTGCGGGCGGCGATCGCGAGGGTCGAGGCGGCGGAGCGCTTGCACGTGGGCGAGGCGGCACGGCACGCCCGGCATATCCGCGACGAGCTGCTGCCCGCCATGGCCGAGGCCCGCAGCATTTCCGACGAACTCGAGCAGCTCATCCCCGACGACCTCTGGCCGCTGCCGCGGTACTCGGAGATGCTGTTCGTGAAGTGAAGGACGCGGACCTCTCAGCCGGTCACAAGAGGGAACAGGCTCTGCGGAACTGGCTGTAATCGCCAACGTGACGGGGAGTGGGCGCGGAGCCAGTTCCTTCTTTCAGTGTCGACGTCAGTTACAAAAACACAGTGAGTCACAGAGCGTCGTGCACTTGCGCACGGTGATTCAGGTAACTAGAACGCCCGTGCCGGCCACGCGGTCGGCCTTGAGGTCCTGGAGGGCGCGGTTCGCGTCGGCGAGCGGGTACTCGCGGACGTGGGGGCGCAGTCCGATGGCGGCGGCTTCGGCCAGGAGCGCGTGGCCGTCAGCGCGCGTATTCGCGGTGACCGAGCGGATGTTGCGCTCGTGAAACAGGTGTCGCGGGTAATTGAGCGCCGGGACGTCGGTCAGATGAATGCCGGCCAGCGCCAGCGTGCCGCCCTTTTCGAGCTGTTCCAGGGCGACCGGGACGAGTTCGCCGGCCGGTGCGAAGAGGATCGCGCTGTCGACGCGGGTCGGCAGCGCGGTCGCGTCGGTCCCGGCCCAGGTGGCGCCGAGCGCACGGGCGAGTTCGACGTGCGCCGCGGCACGGCTGACGACGAAGACCTCGGCCCCGCGGTGCACCGCAAGCTGAAGCACGATGTGGGCCGATGAACCGAAACCAAAGAGCGCCAGGCGGCCGCCGGGCGGCAGATCGGCCCGGGCGAGCGCGCGATAGCCGATGATGCCGGCGCACAGAAGCGGGGCGGCGTGCAGGTCGGTGAAGCCGGCGGGAATCGGGTAGGCAAACGCCTCCGGCACCAGCGCGTACTCGGCGTAGCCGCCGTCCGCGTGATAGCCGGTGAAGCCTGGCCGCTCGCAGAGGTTCTCGCGGCCGGCGCGGCAGAAGGCGCAGGTGCCGCAGGTGCCTCGTAGCCAGGCGATGCCCACGCGCTGCCCGACATGCAGCGTGCGGCAGTCCGGCCCGAGCTGATCAACGGTGCCGACCACCTGGTGGCCGGGGATGATCGGCAGCGTATGGCGGGGCAGGTCGCCCTCGATCACGTGCAGATCCGTGCGGCAGATCGCGCAGCAGCGGACCCGCACGCGAACCTCCCCCCGCCCCGCCTGCGGATCCGGGTGCTCCTGCCAGCGCAACGGGCTGGTGCCAATCGCGGCCAGCTCGTGCAGCACCATGGCGTTCATCCTGAGCTCCCGGGCAGCGCGCCCCTGCATCCCGGTGGTCGCCAATGGTAGCATACCGGCCGTTCGGGTGGTGGCCCAGCCGCGGCCGGGCACGGGTCCACCGCATCCCTGATCGCGTCACAGCAGGAGGCGGAATGACCGTCGCAGTGCTCACGATCGCCGGGTCCGACCCGTCGGGCGGAGCAGGGCTCCAGGCCGACCTGAAAACGTTTCACCAACACGGTGTGTACGGCATGAGCGTCGTCACGCTGCTGACGGTGCAGAACACGAGCGGCGTGCGCGGGCTGCACATGCTGGAGCCCGAGTTCGTGCTGGCGCAACTGGATGCAGTGCTGAGCGACATCTCTCCGGCGGCGGCGAAGACCGGGGCGCTCGGCAGTGCCGCCCTGATCGCGGCCCTCGCCGATCGCGCCGGCGGGTTTTCGTTCCCACTCGTGGTGGACCCCGTGATGATCAGCAAGCACGGCGACCCGCTCATCGCCCCGGAGGCCGCGGCCGTCTTGCGCGACCGGCTGCTGCCGCGGGCGACGCTGGTGACGCCCAACATGCCCGAGGCGGCCGCGCTGGCCGAGATGGAGGTCACGGATCTCGCCGCGATGGAGCGGGCGGCCGCCCGAATCGCCGCGCGCGGCCCGCGGCACGTGCTGGTCAAAGGCGGCCGGCTGGCCGAAGCGAGTGTGGACGTGCTGTATTCGGAGGGCGAGCTGCACCGCTTCGCCAGCCCGCGGATCGCCAGCCCACACACGCACGGCAGCGGCTGCGTCTACTCGGCCGCGATCACCGCTCGGCTGGCGCGCGGCCAGTCGTTGCCGGCGGCGATCCGGGGCGCGAAGGCTTTCATCACGGCCGCGATCCGCACGCCGCCGGGGCTGGGCGGCGGGCGCGGGCCGGTGAACATGCACGCTCCGGTCGATGTCCGTTGAGGCTCACCCGCGGGTCAGCAGCCGCACGCAGCCAGCGCCCCCGCGTGCCGATCCGCCGCGCAGGCCATCACCTATCGCTCGTGCCAGCCGTGCTCGGCTGTGGCGGCCGCGCAGGTCGAATAGAACGCCTGCGTCCGCCGACCGCCGGTGAGGGGCGGCACGGCGACGACGCGAAGCGGACGCTGCGGCGCCGCGGACACCCGCGCGACCGTGTCGGCAATCCGGTCACTCACCGCCGCCGTACGCTGGAACGATGGACGCGCCGACGCAGCGCATCGCGAGTCTGGAGCTCCCCGCCGGCCCGGGCTTTGCAGGCCATTGAGGGCCTGATCGCACCGCTGCTGTCGATGCGAGTACTTCGCGCAGTCGCTGCGTCAGACGCCCTGTTTCTTGCCGAGGCGCTCGTGGGAATGTGTGCCCTGCTCGTGATCGCAAGCGCGGTTGTGTCACGCGGTTGTGCGGGCATCGCATTGGACTCCGTTTCCCTCCGGGCGCATACAGGCTTTCCGCCCGATCGGTGCTCGTGGCGGCGGCCTCACGCGCAGTCCTGTTGGCCGGGGGCCACCGCCACGTCCCTGCTGCCGACCCGGCTCTACGTGTCCAGGTAGAGCACGTATTCGTGCGGGTGCGGGCGGATGGCCATCGGCCAGACCTCGCCGGCCCGCTTGCTCTCGACCCAGCCCTGGATCAACGATTCCGTGAAGACGCCGGGCCGGGTGAGGAAGGCGTGGTCGGATTCGAGCGCGCTGAGCGCGTCGGCCAGCGAGCGCGGAACGGCCGCGATGCGGGCGCGGAACTCGCGATCCTGCCTGGCAATGTCGACGTCGAACGGGCCGAAGTTGCGCCTGGCCGGATCGAGCCTCTGTTGTATGCCGTCCAGGCCGGCCAGCAGCATCGCAGCCAGCGCCAGGTACACGTTGCTCGTGAAATCCGGCGGACGATACTCGATCCGTTTGTCCTCGGGCGAAACGGCGTATTTCGGGACGCGGATTGCGGCGGAGCGGTTGGCGAGCGAGAAGAAGAGGTTGACGGGGGCCTCGTAGCCCTCGACCAGTCGTTTGTAGGAGTTGGTGGAGGGGTTGGTAAGCCCGGTCAGGGCGGCGCCGTGGTGGAGCAGGCCGGCGATGTAGTGCAGGGCGAGGTCGCTGAGATTGGCGTAGTTCCTGCGGCGCTCGTCGAAGAACAGGTGCTGCCCGGCACGGGTCAGCCTCTGGTGCACGTGCATGCCGTTGCCGGCCTCCCCGAAGACCGGCTTGGGCATGAAGGTCGCCAGGCAGCCGTGCTTGCGGGCCAGGTTCTTGACGACGTACTTGATGATCATGGCTTGGTCGGCGGCGCGGACCAGCGGCTGGAGCTTGACCTCGATCTCGCACTGGCCGGAGGCCCCGACCTCGTGGTGGTGGTACCGGACGGGGATGCCCATGCCCTCGAGGGTGAGGGCGATCTGCGAACGGAGGTCGTGGAAATGCTCGCTGGGGGGCACGCGGAAGTAGCCGCCCTTGTGCGGGATCGCCGGGGTCGCGCCGTCCGGCGTGATTTCCGAGCACTCGATGTTGATCCGCGTGTGGTACGGCTCGACTTGCACGTCGACGCGGTTGAAGATGTGGAACTCGAACTCCGGCCCCATCCAGGCCTCGTCGGCCACGCCGCTCTTGCGCAACGCCTCGACCGCCCGGGCGGCGATGGTGCGCGGATCCGACGGGAAGGGCTCGTGCGTGTCGGCCGTTACCGTGTCGCACAGGAAGCTGACGGTGGGGTGCTCCCAGAACGGGTCGACGAAGGCGGTGTCGGGCCGCGGGATGGCGTTAACGTCACCGGCCTCGACGGTCGTGAATCCGGAGCCGGACGAACCGTCGTAGCCGACGCCCTCCTCGAAGTGCCGGTCCGAGAACTGACGCGCGGGGATCGTCAGGTGCAGCCACTGGCCGGCCAGGCCGACAATCTTCAGATCCACCATCGTGATGTTCTTGTCTTTGATGTACTTCAGGGCTTCGCCGACGGATGCAAACACGCCAATCCTCCATGAGCCCCCGCCGCAACCATGATACCCCAACACGCCAAAAACGGGATATTCTGCTTTTCGCGTAACGTCGATGGCGGCCACCGTTCCACGCCCGGCGCCAAAAATAGAATGTCCCGAACGCCATTACGTTCGTCTCCGCCCCTGGGACAGCAACTCGCGTTTCAATTCGGCCCGTGGCCGGGTCATGCGTGAGTATTGCAGTGGCCGGCGTCGAACCACGCGTAGCTGGCCGCGGCCGGGACGGTCGGGATTGACGATGAGCGCCGCGGCCGCGAGGTGCGTCAGCTCATACCGCAGCAGCCGCAGGAGGTCGCGCAGGACGCCGACCGGCAGGCGTCCCCGGGCCTGGCAGTAAGCGGCGACCGAGAACGTCACGGTGGTGAAGCGGCTGACGCCGGTCATGGCCGTGGCGTATGGGATTTCCAACAGCAGGGCCTGGACGGTGAGCACCGGGCCGAGGATGCGTTCGCGCCACTCGTGGCCGACGGCCTGGCCGGCGCCGCGAATGTCGGCGGGGGTGATGTGCGCGTGAAGTTCCTTCTCGATCCGCCGGAGCGCGGCAGTAATACTGCTTGCCTTCCTTCGCTTCCTGTGCGGGTCTTGTTTTGAGACCCCAACATCTTCACAGGAGGCCATGTGTTGCGCAAGCACTGTAAGTGTGCTGCGAGCAGAGACCTATAGATTCTCCAACTGGCGTTCTTGGAATGTCCCGTTTTTTTTTCGACGCGCAATCCGCTCAGACAAGCGACCGCGTCGCCGTGGCCGGGTCGGCCGGGTCGAAACGCACCAGCGCCAGTTCCGGCCCGTCGTGCGCCGCCGTGAAACAACACGTCCGGCCGATCCGCTCCGACCATGCCCCCGTGAGTCGGGCCGATTCGTGGATGTGCCCGTGCAGCGTGACGAGCGGCTGGTTCGCCTCGATAAACCGCCGGATCGCGACGCTGCCGACATGCACATCCAGCGGCACGTGGTCGATCACCCGACCGTCGAGCGCGGCCCGGTCGAGGCACGTTCGGTAGGGGGGTGAATGCAGGAGCCAGATCGCCCGCGACTGGTCCCGCCCGCCCGCGAGCCGCGCCAAGTCGTCGGCGATCGTCCCGTACCGCACCTCGCTCTCCGCGACCGGCACCGATCGCCAGCCCTCCTCCGGCGACACCGACCCGGGATCGACATATTGCGAGACGTCGTACCGCTCCCAATCTTTCAGCCGGAAGGGTGTCGGCGGCACGTACGCGTACCCCCAAACGTCGAATCCCGCGCACTCGGCCCGGGCGTTGTGCACGTACTCCCACGCCCCGTCGGCCGCCCCGGCGAGAAACGCCTCCTCCCAGCTTCGCGGATCGTCGTTGCCCAGGATCAGGAATACCCGCAGCGCTGCCGCACCCTGCTCGGCCCGCAGCCGACGAAACTCCGGCACCAGAAAACCGGACACGAAATCCCACCCCGCCGCACCCTCTTTCGCACGCGACGGACCGTGCGCCAGCAGGTCGCCTCCCAGCAGCACCGCGCTCGGCCGCTCGCGCCGTACTGCGGCAAACAGCTTCTCGTAGCGGTCCACCCGCCCGTGCAGATCGGAGACAAAGAACCACGCCGACATACCACCATTGTACCCCACCCCGCACGCCGAACGCGGGCCCCGCCCCTCTTACGGCCGCCGCAGCTCGCCCTCGATCCGCTCCGACCGCACCGTCCCGTCCTTCATGTTGATCACTACCCGCTGCCCGGTGTGCGGATCGAACCGCCCCGTGGCCGTGTCCTGGATGTAGATCCGCGCACCCGCGGCCGGCGTCCCGGCAACCTCGATTCGCCCGTGCTCGCGGTCGAACTCGACCGTGGCCGCGTGCACCTCACGGATCTGCGTGTCCTCGCGGTCACGCAGGTAAACGTTGCCCATCGCCGTCAGCGCGATCAGCCGCATCGGGCTGCTGGTCAGCCCGCCTCCCAGCGGATCGGCCACCGGCCGGCCGGCCTCGCCCTCGGCCATGAACCAGCAGGTCAGCCGCGCACATTCGAGCGACGCTGCGCGGCTCGGCAGCGACTCGAGCAGCTCGGGCCGTGCGACCGCTTCCGGCAGCATCTCGGCCAGGTTCACCATCTCGCGCCCGGCGCGGTGCACGAAAACGACTTCGTCCTCGAACACCACCGTATCCCGCCGCTGCGGCCCGTCTTCGCCCAGCGCGTAAACCATTCGCCCGTCACACTGCATCGCCGTCTGACTCGGCCCGCGGCTCAGCAGCGCCGACGGCAGCCCGATGGTCTCGCGCGCCGCTTCGCTCTCTCCGAGACCCCGGCGGTCCGTCATCAGCAACTGCGTCCGCCCGACCGTCACGATTTGCCGCCCGGGCAAGTCGGCCTCCAAACGCGGAGCCGAGATGCTGGCGTGCATCACTGGCTGCGGCGCGCCGGCCTCGAACGTCTCGCTGGTCACCAGCGCGTTCTCGGCCACCAGCCGCACCGGCTCCTTCCCTGTGCTGAGCGTGTCCGTCCCGGTTTCGACGGTCAGCAGCTCGTCCCGGCGCTCGGGGCGCCCCCCGACCAACCCCCGCAACTGCCGCCACCACCCGCGCCACTGCGAATCGGCCGGCGCGCTCTGCGGCTCGCGCGTGTCTTCCAGCAGCAGCGTCAGCACGTCGGCCTCGAGCTGCTCGCCCTGGCTGGTCGCCCGCACACGCCCTTCCATCCGCACGCTGTTGCCCTTCAGGTCTACGTGCAGCCGCTCGTCGCTGCGAACTTGGATGGGAAGTGCCTGCCCGCGCTCCCGCCCCTGTAGGCTCCGCCGCGCCTTCAACGCCAGTCGCGACGGACCCTCCACGTCCAGCGTCCACGCGTTGTAGTCCATCTCCACCTGTCGGCCCCACACCGTGTACGGCCGCGCGTGTACCATGGCCGGTACGTCCGCCGTCCCCTCCACCGTCGCCGTCGCCAGCCGGTTGCCCTCTGCGAACAGCGCCACGATCCGCTCCCCGCGGGCCGCACGCTTCTCCTCCGGATCCAGCAGCTCCGCCGCCCCCGTCAGTTCGAGGTCGCGAATGAAGAACGCCGGGCCACCGGGCGGCGCATCCGCGGCCGGGGGCGCCATGTGCGCCACGATCCGAGCGCCCGCCAACGTCGCCGGCCCGCGCGTCATCACCGCTGCGCCCGTCGCGGCCATCCGCTGTGGATACAGGTCGCCATCGGCCGCGACGTCGAACGCCATTTCCAGGTTGACGGTTTCAAGCTGCCCGTCCCCGGTCTTCAGCTTGACGTCGCCGGTCGCCCACGCTCGGTCCAGCAGCGCCTCCAACCCGCGCTCGCCCTCGTCCGGGTGAAATGACACGTCAAGCCGATGGGCCGTCAGCGACGCACGACCCAGCAGCACCTGCACGTCGCCCACGAACGTGGCCGACTCGAGCTGGTCGGCGTTCATGATCTCCCCACCGGCCGGCGGCGTCGCACCGGCCACCAGGTGCAGTTCGCCCCAGTAGCTACAGCGGATCGACGACGTCCGGCCCGCCGGCCCGCCCCGCGACCGCAGTTCGACGTCGCCCACCAGCTTCACGAGCCGTGACCCGCGGTCGATGTACACGCTCTCCGCCGTGGCCGCCAGCTTCTCGCCCATGCCGAACTCGACCGTGCCGCCCGCGACCGGGTAGAGCCACACCCGCTGCGTTTCGTCGTGAAACCGGACCTCCCCGCAGCGCACCTGGCCTTCCTTGCGCGTCATCACGACCGGCGCCCCGACCGCGGTGAATCGCCGCCGCCGCGGCTCGTTCGGCCCGGCCCCAGCTACCGGCCCCAGCGCGAGCCGGCCGTGCCATTCCACCTCCAGCCGCGGCCGGTCCTCCCGCGCCGGGCGCGACGCCGGCCCGCTCGCGGCCGGGCGCCCTTCGCGCAGTAGACTCTCCGAACCGCCGCCCACGTCGAACAGCAGCTCGATCCGGTCGGCCTCGAGTCCCCCGACCCGCTCGGAGCCGCTCATTTGCTCCGCCTTGAGCCCGCCGTCCAGCACGCACCGGTAGCCCGTCGCCGGCCGAGAACGCCGGCGGGTGCCGCGGGCGTCCCGCCCCCCGGTCGCGGCAGCCCGCGCTGGCCCGGATGGGCC